>NZ_JBMXBO010000001.1:0-361321 GCF_049546925.1 Acinetobacter sp. AND/436 | reverse complement strand
AATAAAGATCAATGGGATTGGCGGGCGGAGCTTTCTAGAAATACATCCTTACCGTGGTCAATCGAACTCATCGAAAAATATAAAGATCAATGGAATTGGCTGGAGCTTTCTTGGAATGAGTCGATTCATTGGCCAAAATTATCGATAAATATGGTTGATGAGATCATGCAGTATAATCAATGACGGATTCAATAACGAAGTGAAACACATTTGTCATGGTATGCCTATTTCAGTGATGTGCTGAAAAGGCTGCCGACGCATAAAGCGACCCAAATAGAAGAATTACTACCACATCGCTGGAAATCCAACTCAAATTAAAAAATAGGCATGGGGTTCAGCGGACGCTTACCTTGTAACTATCTAATAGTTTTTTTGTAACAAGATGATTTGGCAAAAAATGAGTTATGTGCTTAAAAAATAGTCTCTTATTGTTACAGAAATATAAATAGAGTTAAAATATAAAAAATTACTTTAATTAATTGATATAAAAAAATTAAAAAATAATTATAGTAAAGATTAGTGAGCAAAGTTATTTTAGTTGGTACTTTAGGTCGAGATCCAGAAACAAAAACTTTCCCGAATGGTGGCTCGCTTACTCAATTTTCCATTGCCACCAGTGATGCGTGGACCGATAAAACCACCGGTGAGCGTAAAGAGCAAACCGAATGGCACCGTATTGTGCTGCATAACCGTTTAGGTGAAATCGCGCAGCAATACTTACGCAAAGGTTCAAAAGTCTATATTGAAGGTTCGCTGCGTACCCGTCAGTGGACCGATCAGAATGGTCAGGAACGCTACACCACAGAAATTCGTGGCGAGCAAATGCAGATGCTGGACTCTGGTCGTCAGCAAGGTGAGCAGGGCGATAATGGTTTTAGCCAGCCACGTTTTAACAATAACCAGGGCGGTGGTTATAGCAATAACAACCAGGGTGGCTATGCGCCGCAAGCTCAAGGTGGTTTTAACAACAATAATGCTGGTGGTGGCTATGGCAACCAGGGCGGTTATCAGCAACCGAAACCAGCTCCTGCTGCAACGCCTGCACCGGCAGATTTGGATGATGACTTACCGTTCTAAGGTCATCATCTAAAGCAGAAATTGATAAAAACCCTTTGTTTTGGCAAAGGGTTTTTTATTGCCTGTGTGAAAAGTAGGATCGATCAATTGAAGAAAACGATAAAAACTTCAATGGAGATAGAATATTTAAATCTGTATTTCCGATTATTTTTATAAAAAAGTACTGTTTTACCGATTTACCTCAGTTTTGTATTCTAGCTTCACAAGATAAGCAATCCCCACAACGCACTGAGGAATACAAAATGAGTTTAATCAATACCCAAGTGAAAGCCTTTAACGCTACTGCTTACCAGAATGGTCAATTCATTGAAGTGTCTGAGCAGGACATGATCGGTAAATGGTCGGTGGTATTTTTCTATCCTGCAGACTTTACCTTTGTCTGTCCAACCGAATTAGGCGATCTGGCTGATCATTATGCTGAATTCCAGAAAATGGGCGTTGAAATTTATGGCGTATCCACTGATACCCACTTCACCCATAAAGCCTGGCACGATACTTCAGACGTGATTGGTAAAATCCAGTATCCACTGATTGGTGATCCGACCTGGACTCTGGCAAAAAACTTTGAAGTGTTAATTGAAGCTGAAGGTCTGGCTGACCGTGGGACCTTCGTAATTGACCCAGAAGGTACCATCCAGATTGTTGAAATTAACGCTGGCGGTATCGGCCGTGATGCCCAGGAACTGCTACGTAAAGTCAAAGCAGCGCAATATGTTCATGCACACCCAGGTGAAGTTTGCCCGGCAAAATGGAAAGAAGGTGAAGCAACGCTTGCACCGTCAATCGACCTGGTCGGTAAAATCTAATCCAGTTGTATTCATCTTCTGATGAAAATCCAGAACTCCGGTTCTGGATTTTTTTTGTCTGTTGAAACAGAAACCAGCAGAATCCGGATACGCCCGGATGATTCTATTCTTGCAATGCAGTATGCCAGATTTGCGCTAGCTGGCCGCACTACAAAGGCTTAACATGAAACGATCAATTCTCCTTGCAGGCGCAGGACAGTATGAAAAAAATAATTGGTTTATATCGAAACAAAAACATGCACTGGGTCGGTGATGGTTTTCCGGTACAGAACCTGTTTGCTTATGACCGTTTAGGTCAGGCCATCAGCCCGTTTTTAATGCTCGACTATGCTGCGCCTTATCCGTTTGAGGCAACGACAGCGCAGCGTGGTGTGGGTTCACATCCGCATCGTGGCTTTGAAACCGTGACTCTGGCCTATCAGGGCGCCGTCACCCATCAAGATTCGGCCGGTGGCGGGGGCACCATTCAGACGGGTGATGTGCAGTGGATGACAGCCGGTGCCGGCGTGGTGCATGAAGAGTTTCATTCTGCCGATTTTGCCGAAGCCGGTGGACTGTTTGAAATGGTCCAGCTCTGGGTCAATTTGCCAGCCAAAGACAAAATGACCACGCCGCGTTATCAGGCCATTGCCGCTGCCGATATTCCCCGGATTGAACTGGACGATGCCGCCGGACACCTCCGGGTGATTGCCGGGAACTATTTAGGTCACACCGGGCCGGCACAGACCTTTAGTCCGGTCAATGTCTGGGATGGTAGCTTGCATAAAGATGCGCAAACCTTTGTGCATGTCCCGGTGACTCACAATGTCCTGCTGGTGGTGCTAAAAGGCGAGCTGCTGGTGAATGGCAATCAACAGGTGCAGGACAGTTCTATCGTGATGTTTGCCCGCGATGCCGAGCCGACCATTCAGTTGCAGGCGCAGCAGGAAACACAGTTTTTAATTCTGACCGGTGAGCCATTAAATGAGCCAATTCAAGGCCATGGTCCTTTTGTGATGAACAGCAAACAGGAAATTATTCAGGCCTTTGAGGACTTTCATTCTGGTAAGTTTGGCCAAATTCCGCCGCAAAGCTAAGCATTCAGCGATCCTGCTGCGAAAAGAAAAAAGCCTCTGATAAAAATCAGAGGCTTTCTTGTTATTGCGCTGTTAAGTTTCTTGTTTTATCTCATTTGTATCATTATCTGTAATGGTTTTATGTGATGTGGTTGTCATTCTTGTGTGGGGCGTATACTAGCGGAAAGCACGCGCTTTGTAAAACAACTATTCTAAAACTGGTTAATTTATATCTATTGTTTTTAAATGATTTTTAAAAATTAATAAATAAAATTTTAGGTATTTCTTATATTTACACGGAGCTTGGAAATACGTTAAAAAATGTAACAGAAGTGGCATTTTAGAACTTTATTACACTTTGTAAAAAGGGTGAATCTGGTAGTTTTTAATAGCTCATTTTGGCAAGGCATGGTTCATAATTTCGGTCAATGTTTTCATTAACGGATAAGACGTTTTGGATATTGCAGTCATCGGTAGTGGCATGGCTGGGCTAGCTACCGCAAGAATTCTTAAAGATGCAGGGCATAACATTACAATTTTTGAAGCTCTGCCTGGACGTGGAATGGACAGCCACAGTACTGAGTTTGAAGGCGGTTTAATTGACGCACCGCTGCGGGTCATGAATCCGCATTTGTGGAAAAACACACTCAGTTTAGCCACCTATCTGGGTATTCCGACCTTCCCGGTACGGACCTATATGGCCTGTAGCTGGTTATTTGAAGACCGGACCGAAACCTGGTTAACCACCTCGCGTACGCGTATCGGGAATTTCCCGATTATCAATAACCGTAAAGGCTTGCAGCAATACGGCTGGCGTCTGGTTAAAGGCATGTTGCAGTTAAAAACGGCAATTGCCAAATTCTTCCGGTCGAAGAATCAGGACATTACCCTGGCTGAGTTCATCAACCAGAATGAAATTGAAGAAGTGTTCTGGCATGGCGCGGTAATGCCGGTGTTGTACACCATCTGTACCTGTAACCCGAAAACCATTGGCGAATGGCCAGCGAAGCCGCTGTTGACCTTCTTGCGTCAATTGACCGATGGTGATGCGCTGTTGCGTATTCAGGGTGGCACTCCGGCGCTGGTGAATAAGCTGATTGAAGGTATTCATATCAAGAGTGGTTCACCCATCACCCATATTAGCCAGCAAGATGATCAGGTCTATGTCAAAAATGCCGAAGGCGAAACTGCGGTATTTGACCGTGTGGTGGTGGCCACCCCAACTACCAATATCGAGAACTTCCTCGATCGTGAACAGTTTGCCGAAGATATTGCCTTGTTAAAGCAGTTCAAGTTTGAACAGGGCGAACTGGTGATTCATACCGATAGCACAGTGATGCCGCCAAAACGCAAAGACTGGTCGGTACTGAGCTATATGATGGACCGCAAGTTTACCCGTCAGCAATTTACTGTCTGGCTAAACTCGATTGAGCCATCGCTGGTCGGTAAAACGCCGGTGTTCCAGACCTGGCGTCCGGTCACGCCTATTGATCCGAAGAAAGTCATTTCTTCTGTCACCCTGACCCGTGCGGTGGTGGATTCAAAAACCGTGGCGCTGAACAAAGAATTGCAACAGCGTCATAAAGTCGCTGATCGCAAGGTGTTCTTCTGTGGTTCATGGTCATGTGACGGCTTGCCAATTTTAGAATCAGCCGTGACTTCAGCCATGCATATTGCAGAAATTTTTGGTGCACCGTTGCCGTTTGTGGGCTTAAAACCTAAAGTAGAGGTTGCTCCCCAACTCGGCTATTAATCTATGCGCTGGCTTCAGGCAATTTTTCGACAGGCTCCTTCCCATAAATATGCAATCAATGCAGCGCTTTTGGGAGATCCTGCCGAGTTGCCCTGGAGCAATCTGGGCTACTGGCACTCATCTGCACAGGACTATCCGGCGGCGTGCCAGCAGCTGGCCGATCATTTGGCCGAAGCCGTTCAGTTGCAATCCACAGATCGGCTGCTCGATTTAGGCTGTGGACAGGGCGCCAGCCTGTTGCACTGGCAACAGCATTATCAACTCTCAAATATTACCGCCGTTGAACTGCAAACGACCTGTGTCGAGCAGATTCAAGCGCGCTGGCTAGAGCTGCCAATTTATGCGCAGTCTTTTTTAAATTTAAAAAATCTCATGCCTCTGGCGCCGTTTGATGTGGTGCTGTGTATTGATGCGGCCTATCATCATGCTTTGAATTCATTTCTGGATGCCGTGCAACCGGTTTTAAATTCAAAAGGCCGTCTGGGTTTTCACACCCTGATATTGTCACCGCAGTTTTTAAAATCAAATACATTACAACAGCATTCTTATCGCGCTTTATTAAAGGCGGCGGATGTGTCGTTGCCGGAACTGAAAACCGCAGCACAACTGGAGCAGTGTTTGCAGGAACGCGGTTTTACCCAGATTCAGATTGAAGATTTATCTGCACCAGTGTTAAACGGATTTGCCGAATATATCCAGCAGCTGCACTGGCCGCAGCACAGTTCTAGCCTGGACCGGATCAAGATTGCCATGACCGCAAAGCTGTGCCGACGTTTATATAAAGATGGCTGGGTGAGATATGTGCAAGTGACCGCACACAAGCAATAAAGCAGAAAAAATAGCGTCATAAAAACAACAAAGGCCCACTAAAATAGCGAGCCTAAGAAAATGGTGCCGGCACACGGATTCGAACTGTGGACCTACTGATTACAAGTCAGTTGCTCTACCAACTGAGCTATGCCGGCATTGTGGAGTTGCATTTTACAGATTTTTAATTCGGGCGCAAGCGAAAAAATAAGCAATTAAAAGTAGGCGACAGGCGCTGTTTTATTTTTATCCAGCTCTTGTTTTCGCGCTTAAACATCGTGGAAGAGGCAAGTTTCTGCTCAAGACAACAATAGCTCACGTTCAGGCGAGCTATTGTTTTGAATTTAAAATCAATGAAGTTTAAGTGCCGCAGAGGCGTGCTACTTGCTCCTTAAAATACGGTCTAAATCTTGTGCACATTCTTCAAGGGTAAAAGCCATATCGAGTTGCATTTGTGGTTTGAGTTCGTTGGCGAGAGATCTCCACTGCTCAATAAGTTTAAGGGCTTTTTGAATTTTATGTCGATTGAGGTCTTTGGCGATGGTGGGGGTATAACCACCACGTTTGGCATTTTTAATTTGTTTGACATAATTTGCGCTGTTATTCATGCTCGCTCCCGAATAGCAGTTTTTTGACTGATTGGCTTTAAACATCTTTTTTGGCACGATTAAATGAAGAATATTTTTTAAGTTAATAGTTTTAAACAGTTGTTTATTTTGCCTATTGTTCTCCTTGTTCTGTTTAGGTCTGTGTTTAACATAGCACAATGCTTGCTGCTGTAAAGCTTGCGAATTCTATGCCACTTTTTACTGTTTTAGCATGAGATGATGACTTTTTGTTGACATCTGTGGTTTAAAAACAGGTTGGAACTGTGGCAGGCTGTAACTTTCACATATATGCGGCAGGATGGCATAACCCGAAGATCATGCTTAACAACCCAAGAGATGAACGGGGAGTCAGAAAAATTGATGCTATTTTCAGCAAAGCCTGAGATGGTGCTGGAAAAATAAGCGCTACAAGTCAATGAATTTATCAATATAGTTTTGAATTTGATAGAAAAAGTCTATCTCAGGTTTCCTATTTTATCTGTGTTAAAAACTTGACCATCCATTTAAATTTTAGGGAAGCAGATGCGATAGATGCTCTGCTTTTTCAACTATAAATTTAAATTCAAAAGCTGATGAATTTAAAACTTAGCGGATGTATTCAGGCTCAAGTTTTTAAATTCAAAAAAATAAAAGTACTGTTGTTATTTTAAAATCTAATCCAGAAACAATCAGATAATTTCACTGTCTGGAACTGAATAATTTTGAAAAAGCAGAAAAGTCGAAGCATAAAAAAAGACCCAAATTTTACAATTTGAGTCTTTTTAAACATTCTGGCGGTGAGAGAGGGATTCGAACCCTCGATACGCGTCAACGTATACACACTTTCCAGGCGTGCTCCTTCAGCCACTCGGACACCTCACCATAGGCCGTGGATAATACCCAAAAAAAGTCACTCTGCCAAGCTGAAACAATTGATTTGCGGAAAAACTTTTGGGCTGGTGCTATTATGCGCAAAAATACGGTCTATCCATGAAGACATTCTATGCAAAGTACTGCAAAAAAAGCCGCCCTGCCTGTGATTACCCTCGCGGCACTGGGCGTAGTTTTTGGTGACATTGGAACGAGTCCACTCTATGCCTTGCGTCAATGTTTCCTGACCGCACATCTGGCCATTTCTGAAGGCAGTGTTCTGGGGATTTTATCGCTGATCTTCTGGTGCATGATGCTGACCATCAGCTTTAAATACGTCACCATCATCATGCGCGCAGACAACAACGGTGAAGGCGGAATCATGTCGCTGCTGGCCTTAAACCTGCGTACCACCCGTATTTCTGAACAGAAGAAAATCTACCTGATTGCACTGGGCTTTATTGGTGCATCGCTGTTTTTTGGTGATGGGATTATTACCCCGGCCATTTCGGTGCTGTCGGCGATTGAAGGGCTGAGTATTGCCACCCCGATGTTTAACCAGTGGCTGATTCCCTTATCTATCGGGATTCTGGCCGGACTGTTTCTGGTGCAGCGTCATGGTACCGGCATCATGGGCACCTTCTTTGGGCCGTTGACCCTGCTCTGGTTCCTGTCGATTGGTGGGGTGGGGCTGTGGAGTATTATCCAGACGCCGTATGTGCTGGCGATGGTTAGTCCGCACTGGGCCATTAACTTTGTGCTGGAACAGCCTTATGTGGCCTTTTTAACCATGGGCGCAGTCATTTTGACCATGACCGGTGGTGAAGCGATTTATGCCGATATGGGGCATTTTGGCCGCTTGCCGATCCGGATGGCCTGGTTTGTGATTGTGCTGCCATGTCTGTTATTGAATTACGCCGGACAGGGCGCCTTGTTGCTGCGTGATCCGGATGCGATTACCAATCCTTTCTATCTGCTGGTGCCGGACTGGGGTCTGTATCCGATGATTGCGCTGGCCACGGCTGCGGCGGTGATTGCCTCACAGGCGGTAATTACCGGTGTATTTTCGATGGTCAATCAGGCTATTCAGCTGCGTTATTTGCCGCGTTTATCGGTCAAACATACCTCAGAAGTGGAACAGGGCCAGATTTATTTGCCGTTCATTAACTGGGTACTGTTTGTATCGGTGGTGATTCTGATTCTGCTGTTTGAAAACAGTGCCAATCTGGCCAGTGCCTATGGCGTAGCGGTGACCATGACCATGCTCTGCGGCACCATTTTAATTTCCATTCTGGCCTATGGTTTCTGGCGCTGGCCGGTGTGGAAAGTGCTGCTGTTTGCACTGCCTTTTTTAATTCTGGATCTGATTTTTGTCGGTTCAACCTCACTGAAAATTGTCGCCGGTGGCTGGGTACCAATTTTAATTGGTGCCATTGTATTTACCCTCCTGATGACCTGGAAAGATGGCCGTGCCTTGCTGATTCATCATCTGGAAAAAGATGCCTTGCCGATTGAGCTGTTTATTAAAAGTATCAGCATGGGCAATGACACCAAATTTGTGCCGGGCGAAGCGGTATTCTTGACTGGTACGCCGAATATCGTGCCACATGCGATGCTGCATAACATCAAGCACAATAAGGTGTTGCATGAGCGCAATATTATGGTGACGGTGGTGACGCGCGATATTCCGTATGTGCCGCAAGAAGAGCGGGTGCAGATTGAACGGCTAGATGAACGTTTTTACCGGATTTTTATCTATTACGGTTTTAAAGATCAGCCGAATATTCCGCGCGCGTTAAAGCAGGCCTATGATGAATTGGGCTTTGAATTCGACATGATGCAAATGAGCTTCTTTATTTCACGTGAACGCATTATCAGCACAGTCGGCGAAGGCATGGCACCGTGGCGGGAAAAGCTGTTTATTTCGATGCAGCGCAATACCAGTCCGGTCAGTGACTTCTACCAGATTCCGACCAACCGGGTTGTGGAGCTGGGCAGTCAAATCCAGATCTGATGCAACGGCGTGGTCTCAACGCAACTGCAATAAAAAAACCAGAGCATAGCTCTGGTTTTTTTTGGAGGATAAAAGCCTAAAACAGGTCTTTAATTGGCTTCATTCAGGCTTGGGGCTTCAGGTAAGGCTTGAACAGGCGCTTGCATTTGCTCGGCGCCAGCTTCAGGTGCGGCCTGAATAGCAGGGTCTGCCATTGGTGCTGCTTCTGGTGCAGCGGCTAAGGCTTCCTGGGTAACATCGGTTTCGGCTTCTATACCATTCACCGGCGCTTCAGCTGAGGAGTCCATCATGGGCGCTGCATTCTGGGCGGCTTCCGCTGCAGGTGCAGTCAACTCTGCTGCGGGTGGTTCAGTAATAGGCTGTGCGCCCTGGGCCAACGGATCAGTTGACTGGCCAGCCGGTACCGGTTGTGAGGTCAGCGCTGATGCATCGGGTGCAACCGCTTGTGCCGGGGCATCATGGCCTGGCGCCTGGGCGGGTGCATCTGCCGGAATCACATCCAGCTGTGGATTGGTCGGCATCGGCTGAACCACTTGCGGATTGGCTTCAGAGACAATGCGCACCTGACCGCTGGCCACGATATCCTGCAATGAACCCGGCTGACCATTGACCGTGGTTACCACTTTGGCTTTCGACAAGCTTTCCAAGGTATCACCCGGTTGAATGGGGGGTTCGGCAAAGGCAGTTGCACTCATTAAACCGGTAATCAGGCCGGCACCCAGTAATTTGGAATACATAGATTCCTCCATCAAATTTTTATCACACGATTTTTTCGTGAACTACCTTGGCATATAACACTGGCCTGACGCAACGCAGCACACTGAAAGCCATCCAGACTTATCATAAACTGCGTTAAAACTCTGACAGACTGTTACACAGTCGCCGCCTGTACAGCGGTTTATTGTCTAATTGTTAAGCGAACAACAGCCAGAACATATACAAGCTGCAGACCCCTTGTTAAGCTCGGCCAATATGTGATTCTTATAGTTTTTAGCAGTGTAATGGCCAGAAAAAAGCGCAGTACAAATCCGCCTCTCTTTCCCTTTTTTCATCAAGGAAGTTTAAAAGTTGTTTTAGGTGTGGTGGCCGCTGGCAGTTTCGCGATTGCCTTTGGACAGGAAAAAATCAGCCAGTGGATGTCCTTGACACCAAGCACTTCGAATAGTGCCTGTCTGGAACAATTTTACCGTGATGTGCCGCCGTATTTAATTAAAGACAGCCTGCGCAAAGACAGTTATCCGCTGTGCTTTAATGGTTTTAATGTGATGTATTCCGGCGTGTCCAAAACCCCGCTGTGGGTGGCTGAAAGTCTGACCCCGGCGCGTTTAAGCCAGAAAATTCCCCGTGAAGACAGTTTCCATGAAGAAGAGCGGGTGAAAGAGCAGCACCGCGCGACCTTGGCGGATTATCGTGGTTCAGGTTATGACCGCGGACATATGGCCCCAAATGCGGATATGTCCAATAAAGCGGCGCAATACGACAGTTTCTCGCTGGCCAATATGGTGCCGCAAGCGCCGAAGAATAATCAGCAGGTCTGGCGTGAACTGGAAGAAGCCACCCGTGCGCTGGTGACCAAGCATAAACAGGATGTGTATGTCATCACCGGGCCGACTTTTAGTGGCAAAAAACTGAAAGCGATTGGTAATGGGGTAATTGTCCCGACCTCGGTGTATAAAGCCATTTACTTACCTAAAACTGGCGCAATTGGTGCCTACTATGCACCGAATGACAATTCCCTGCAGGTCAAGGTGGTCAGCGTCTGTTATTTAGAAGAACAGTTAGGCATTAACCTGTTTCCACAGCTGACCGAAGAGCAAAAACGCAATACCTATAAATTGCCGCTGACCGCCAACGCGGTAAAAGCCAATAAACCACTGGAATATTCGCATTGGGATGCAGAAAGCCAGTGTGCTGAAGATGTTGCCCCGGAGCAGCTACAGGCCTTACAGCGTCAGTTTAAATCGGGAGGTAGCACGGCCACTGCCAGTGGTACAACCTTGGATGCCGATACCCAGGATGCCATCATTAAGCAGTTGATTGAGGCCTTGTTGCACTATATCTTACAGTTAATGAATAAAAGCTGATCAGCACATATAAACGGCAGGATGGCAATTGATCCTGCCACAACAACAAGCATTACGGCCGAGGTGGGTATGTTTAAACCGTTTCAACATGGGACAGAATCTCATGCCATTCATGATCTGACTGTCGAGAATGATCTGGACTGCGTGAATGTCTATGGCAATTTACAGCTCACCAAGGACCAGGCGGGTCTGGCTGCGGCTAAAGCCTTGCAGGCACTGCTGAATGAGGTGGTTGCGGCTCTGGAAAAAGAGCCAAATCTGCCTGAAAAAGTCCAGCGTACCGAAGTACGGGAAATCGAAAATCCTTTTCTTTGACATTCTTCCTGTCTTAGAGGACAGGGTTTTTACGCTCTAACTAATAAACTGTTCATTTAAAATATAAAAAAGCCCACCGAAGTGAGCTTGTCGGGCGTGCAGCAAGATTAGTCTTTCTTGCCAACCACTTTATTCCCTTTAGCCGTAAAACCTCGCCCTTTAGGTCGGAGAGGATGTCAAACGCTTCAAATTAAACTAAAAAGATGAAAGATTGATTAAGTTGTTCTGACGCCATTGCTGTGGAGTGTGTTGGGTCCATTGTTTAAAGGCACGCTGAAAGGCACTCTGTTCCGAATAGCCGAGCAGCAGGGCAATTTCCTGTAGGCTTAAATGTGGATCTTTTAAATATTGTTCGGCCAGTAAGCAGCGCACTTCCTGAATCCGTTGCTGATAGGTGGTGCCTTGCTGCTGTAAATGCCGTTGTAGCTGCCGTACTGACAAATTCAGCTGTTGGGCAATATGCTCAATCTGGTACATATTGCGTTGTAAACCGGTCAGAATCGCTTGCTGTAAACGGTGATCAATCTGGGTGGAGTTTGGCAGTTTTTCCAGCAGTGCCTTGGCCTGTTGAAGCAATAAATGCTGTAAGGTCTGATCTCCCTGATAAAAGGGTTTCGACAGTTCCTGCAATGGCATCAGCACCTGGGTTTTTTCCTGGGAAAAACGTACCTTGCAATGAAAATACTGCTCATACAGCGCCACATGCCGTGGCGCCGGATTCTGGAAATGTACTTCATGCAGGCAAATATCCTGAAACTCCATAAAATGTTTCAGGAACTCCACCATCAGCGCAATGGCAATTTCATTGGTCAGTTGCGTGGTCATGGTTGGCGGCAGGTCAGCCCAGCGAATGGAGAGATAATTACCTTGCACTTCCACCTGTAACGGACTGCCGTCGTAGACCAGCCGGTGAAAGTCATGATAGCGTTGCAACGCTTCGCCCAGATTGTCACAGGACAGGGCAATATAGGCAATAATGCCCAGATGTTTGGGCTGCACCAGTGCGGCAATTTCCAGTCCCAACGCCGGACGCTGTAGCTGCTGTTCCAGTTCGGTCAGCAAGTCGCGCCAGAGAATATAATCAAAACGTTCCTGATGTTGAACCTGCTGTAATTTTTCTGGAACCGGCAGCTGTTGTGCTTGATAAAAGTCGTACAACAATTGGGCCAAGCCACCATAAATCGAGCCGGTATAATCCTTTATCCGTTGCATAGCTTGTCATTTTATTCTTGTCGTGATTTGTCAATCATATTCAATTTTTCCGTCAATATCTAGCCTGTGCCGACGCTTATAGTGAAGGAAAAGCACAGGAGGACTGGAGCATGTTAAAAGGATTTATTGCAGGTTTATTGGTGGCCAATGCCTTTGAATGGGTGGCACATAAATATGTATTACATGGTACCCATCGGCCGGGGCAGCCGCGTCACAGTCCGGTGCCACGCAGTATGCGTTCGCATTGGGAGCATCATCGTGAGGTGCGGAAAAATCAGTTTAATGATGAAAGCTATGTGATTGGCTGGTCGCACTGGCGCAATAAAAACGAGATTATTTCGCTGGCCGCCGCCGCGGGTGTGTTTGGGCTGGTCTTTTTCCCGATTTCCAAAGGCATGATGGCCGGCAGCATGTATAGCGCCCTGAATTATTACTATATTCACCGCCGTGCCCATTTGGAGCCAGAGTGGGCCAGAACAAAAATTCCCTGGCACTATGACCATCATATGAACAGCAATCAGGATGCCAATTGGTGTGTGACCAAGCCCTGGTTTGACTATATTCTGGGCACCCGGGTTATATCTTCACCCGATTTGCAGGAGCAGAATCCGCTCGGGATTGCCTTGCCACAGCCGCTGTCAGCACTGTTAAACCGCGGCGCGGAAAAATTCTTCCCGGCCAAATGGGTCGACCGGAATGAAAAGCCATCCCCAGATCTTGAGCCACTACCTAAAGCCAGTTAATGAGAGGGTTGTTTATCTGCTGAGCAAATTCATCGTTGATTGGCCCAAAGTCAGTATATTCGCGGAACAATAATACTGGATCAATTATGTGATAGAGATCAAATAAAACTGATTGAAAACAACTGCTTTGTAAGCTGTTGTCGTGAATTGTCAATAAAATTGGCGTTGATGGTCAATATCTGTTCAGGGAAGTTTTCTATAGTAAAGAAGCTGAAGATAGCGGCAGAACTTCTGCCTACATCGAAGGTGATTCTGTTGAAATATGTACGTTTTAATGCCAAGCGCTGTAGCAATTCTTGGTTTATAGGGAGTCTTCAGGACTCCTTTTTTTTATCTTCATTTTTTATTTGTTTTGCTTTGCCGCATAAAAAAAGAGTGTATGACTACACTCTTTTTCAGTTCTGAAATTTTTGAGCCAGCGGGCTTAAAGGCGCATTTCAATACCTTGTGCCGCCAAGTATTGCTTGGCTTCCGGAATGGTGTGCTGACCAAAGTGGAAAATTGAGGCCGCCAGAACTGCATCGGCGCCACCTTTTAAAATCCCGTCTGCCAGATGCTGTAAATTGCCAACACCGCCAGAAGCAATGGTTGGAATATTGACGTGGTCATTAATGGTCCGCATTAGTGCTAAGTCATAACCGGCTTTGGTGCCATCGGCATCCATAGAGGTAATCAGCAGTTCACCCGCGCCGTAATCGGCCATTTTCACGGCCCATTCAATCGCATCAATCCCGGTCGGTTTGCGGCCACCGTGGGTGAAAATTTCCCATTTGTTGTCGCCGGTTTTTTTGGCATCAATCGCCACCACAATACATTGTGCGCCAAAACGTTGTGAGGCTTCCTGTACAAATTCCGGATTAAACACCGCAGCCGAGTTAATGCTGACCTTGTCGGCACCGGCATTTAGCAATAAACGGATATCTTCGACCTTACGCACGCCGCCGCCCACAGTCAGTGGAACAAACACGGTTTCTGCCATACGCTCAACGGTACGGTAGGTGGTGTCACGGCCATGATGGGTAGCGGTAATATCTAAAAAGGTGATTTCATCAGCGCCCTGTTCGTTATAACGACGCGCCACTTCAACCGGATCACCTGCATCACGAATATCCAGAAATTGCACACCTTTCACCACGCGGCCGTTATCTACGTCTAGGCAAGGAATAATACGTTTAGCAAGCATAATTTTTTCCAGTCATTTCAGCTGATTATGAAACTCACCCACACAAGCGCTACACCTTGGCAGATGGACACGCTATTCTATCAAACTTATGTAAGATTTTTCGCAGGTTTTCTATGTCGGTTTATACGCCTTTGACTTTAAAGGAAGTTCAGGATTTTGCAGCCCCTTATGGACTTGAGGTGGTCGATCTGATTCCGATTCAAGGCGGTATTCAAAATACCAATTACTTTTTGGTGGCTCAGGACGGTACACACTATGTGTTGACCGTGTTTGAAGACATGGATGAACAGGCAGCCGGTGAACTGGTGCCGGTACTGGAACATTTGGGTCAGGCAGGTCTGGCTGTGGCAGTGCCGCTCAGTTATGCCGGCAAGGCCATTCACTCGATTAAACATAAACCGGCCCAGATTGCGCCGCGTTTAATCGGCGAGCATCCAATGCCAACCAGCATCGCCCAGGTGGAAGCGATTGCCGTGGCACAGGCCAAAATGCATGTGGCCTTAAAAGATTTTCCTTTAAAACGCGCTTTTGTCCGCGATCATGCGTACTGGCTGGCGGTATCCCAGGAAATTAAACCCAGCTTGAGCGAGGCAGATAAAGTCCTGCTCAGCAAATTGCTGGGACTGTATGAAGCGCTTACCGCCATTTATCCGGACCGTCCAAAAGGGTTTATCCATTCTGATTTATTCCGCGATAATACCCTGTTTGAAGGCGATCAGCTGCAGGGCATTCTGGATTTTTACGAGCTGAATCAGGATGAATGGCTGTTTGATATTGCCATTACCTTAAATGACTTCTGTACTGAGTATCCGCAGGTCAGCCTGAATGAAGACAAAGCCATGGCCTTTTTAAAAGCCTATGACCGCATTCGTCCTTTAACCGAAGATGAAAAAGCCTGTCTGGAGCTGTATCTGGCAATGGCTGCTGGCCGTTTCTGGATGATGCGTTTACAGGTGGCACAAAAAAATGCTTTGCAAGGACGCAGCGGTGACGCAATTTTGCAGAAAAATCCGCTCGAGATGCGTAATATGTTGATTGAACGCTTAAAGTTCGTCACAGCTTAAACATAAAGGGTAGGGAAATGCGCGATCAGGGCCGGTTAATTGAATGGTTTGATGACAAGGGCTATGGCTTTATTCAGCCCAATGATCCGGACAAAGACCGCGTATTTTTGCATATCAAGGATTTTGCCCGTCCGGGGCCGCGCCCGATTGTCGGTTGTGCACTGGATTATCAGGTCATTCTAGATGAACGCGGCCGCTATCGGGCCCAGCAGGTGGTGTATTTAAAAGCCTCGCAGGTCAAGCCGCGTGCTGATGTGGTGAGCAAGCCGCGGCAGCGTCCTGCGGCCAAACGTCCGGCCATGCAAATCCTGTGTGTGGCCTATATTCTCGTGCTGGCGGTACTGACCCTGACCGGTTTATTGCACGGCCTGCTGCTGTTATTGATCAGCCTGATGAATGCACTCAGCTATTGGCTGTATGCACAAGACAAGGAAGCGGCCCAACTCGGTCACCGCCGGATTCCGGAACAGAGCCTGCATCTGGTTTCGGCTCTGGGGGGCTGGCCGGCGGCCTGGCTGGCACAGGAAAAAATGCGACATAAAACACAAAAACAACCTTTTCGTAAAATTTATTTTTGTACAATCGGCTTAAACATTCTTTTGATTTTATGGTTTATTTCTCCTTTTAATCTGTTGACGCTCTGAGCATAGCGGGGCGGGGAGTGCAGGACAACAATATGAATACTTCCATTGACCGTGACCCGAATCGTAGTCTGACTTTTATTCTGTATCTTCTGTATATCGTGGCGATTTTTAGTGCCGGCTTGCTAGCAATCGTCGCGCTAATCATCAATTATGTAAAACGCGGCGCGGTACGCGGTTCGATTTTTGAAAGCCACTTTACTTGGCAAATTCGCAGCTTCTGGTGGTATCTGTTCTGGAATATTGTGGCCTTTGTACCGTTCTTTTTTATTTTCTTTATTGATGAAGATCCGACCCGCTTTGCCCAGGTGATTTTTGGTGCTTCGGCCTTCTGTCTGGCGGTGATTGGCCTGTCCTGGCTGTGGATTGTCTATCGGGCTATTCGCGGTATTATGCGCCTGAATGACAATGAGCCGATGTATTCTTAAATATCTGAATCATCAGACCGATCTTCCCGAAATTTAGTCCGGAAGATCGCTCGCTGATGGGGTGTGCTGCTGTTTCTGACGCAGAAATTTTGGTTTCCATTCACTGATAATCACGCCCAGCACCACCAGAAAACCACCGACCAAAGCCATAAACGGTAAACGCTCGCCGGCCAGACGGCCAAACAGCGACGCCCATACCGGTTCGCCAGCATAAATAATTGCCGCCTGTGCCGGGCTGACTGCACGCTGCGCCCAGTTCATCACCAGCTGAACCAGTGCACTGGCCAGACCTAAACCGCCCGCCAAGAGCAGCAGCATCCAGGAAAATTGTGGTAGTTGCTGCTCACCGACCAGTGGCATGGCAAGAAAGGCAAACAGGGAGGCGAACAGCAGTTGAATCACCGTGACCCGTTGCAGATTGACCCGTCCGGCAAAATGGCTGATCAGGATAATTTCCAGTGCAATCGCAATGGCGCCGAGCAGGGTAATCAGCTGACCAAAACTCAGCTGTAGCTGCCCCAAACCATTGCCGGTCAGTAAAACCAGCCCGATAAAGGCACAGCTAGCGCCCAGCCAGATCATGATATGCAGCCGTTTCCGGAACAGCAGCCACAGTAAGATCGGCACCAGCGGCACATATAATGCGGTTAAAAATGCCGATTCACTACTGCTAATGGTTTGCAGCCCCACGGTTTGCGTACCATAACCAACGGTCAGGCTGGCCCCAATCAATGCACCGGCCCAGAGTTCTTTGGCTTGCACAGCGCGTAAATGCGGCAGTGAAATCAGCGCGACCGCCAGTGCAGCGGCGGCAAAACGGCAGCCGACAAAAAACATCGGGCTGGCATAATTCAGCGCCAGCTTGACTGCCACAAAGGTACCGCCCCACAGCATGGTAATCATGATCAGAGCCAGTTGCGGCGCTTTGCTGTTAAGTGTAGTTTTAAGGTTCACAGGGGCATCAGACATGGCAGATCAGCGAGTATTCAAAAAAAGACATCAACCCGGTGAGGGCATAAAAAAAGAGGCCCGAAGACCTCTTTCTGATAGCAGCACTTAGAGGGCTTGCTCATCGAGCAGCAATTGCGCTTCACGCAAATTCAGGCTGCCTTCATAAATGGCACGACCGGTAATCGCACCTAAAATGCCCGGCTGGCCTTTTAAATTACGGACATCATCCAGATTGGTTACGCCGCCTGAAGCAATCACTGGTAAACCGGAATATTGCGCCAGATTGACAGTCTGTTCGACGTTTACCCCTTGCATCATGCCGTCACGGGCAATATCGGTATACACAATGCTGGAGACACCGGCATCGGCAAAACGTTTGGCCAGATCGGTGGCTTTCACTTCAGTCACGTTGGCCCAGCCATCGGTCGCGACCATGCCATTCATGGCATCAATGCCGACAATGATATGACCAGCGAATTTTTTGCAGGCTTCTTCGACAAACTCCGGCTCTTGAACGGCTTTGGTGCCAATAATTACAAAAGACACACCTGCATCGAGGTAGTGTTCAATGGTTTCAAACGAGCGAATACCGCCACCAATCTGAATTGGCAGGTCTGGCTGTGCTTTGGCAATGGCCTCGACCACCGGTTTATGGATTGGGGTACCTGCAAAAGCACCATTTAAGTCGACCAGATGCAAGCGACGCGCACCTTCATTGACCCAATGCTGTGCAGTGGCCACCGGATCATCAGAAAATACGGTATCGTCTTCCATACGACCTTGTTTTAAACGGACACATTTTCCATCTTTCAGGTCAATTGCAGGGATGATCAGCATGCTTTCGCTCCTTGCTTCATCGGTTAAATTTCTTGCCGCCCATCTTAGCAATAAACGAAAATTTTCTAAATGCCATATTTGCATGCAAAAAGGCTTTGTTGCACAAAGATTTCATAACTATATGATTTTAAAAGTTTTGATTATTTTTTGATCCAAAATTAAATTTATTTAAATCAGATGCTTACATATTTATGCAACAAAGCCATGCAAAAACAAAAACAGCCTATGCTATGTCAGGCGGTAAACAGGGAGATCAGGAAAATCGGGCGGCCTGTGCAGCTTGATCTCCAGAGCGGTTTAGGGCGGGGTTTTAGATGGCCGGATTCTGAGTTTGAGCGAGGTATTGGGAATCTGTTTCGGCAACAGGCCCAAACGCAACAATTCTTCAAAAACCAGTACCGGGGCATAAGCATCGGCGGCGGCATATTCCATTTGTGCTGTGCTTAATACCGGATTGGCCCAGTTCGAGGTGCTGAGCCGTTTGCTTTTGGGAAAATAGACCTGAAACAGCAGCGCCATGGCATGTTTTAATCCGACCGGGTTTTTAAAGCCAAAGCTGTGAAAGCATTTGGACAGTTCCAGCACACTGTTCAGTTCTACGCCTTTTTTGCGAAACAGATGGGCATCATTTTTCAGGCCAAAGCCGACTTTAATCTGGTCACGGTTGGCGAAGATTGGCTTAAGAAAGTTCCAGATTTCCTCATTCATCTGAAACAGATAGGCCCGATCTAGCGTCGCCAGCTGAATCAGGTGCGGGCCATCCGACACTTCGCCACTTTTAAAAATCGGTTTGGATTCCGAATCAAAGCCGAGTACCGCTGCAATATTCAGTTCATGCGCATAGTGCTGACATTCGGCCAGCGTTTGAATCAGATGAATTTTAGAGGGTGGCAGACTTTGAAAGCGCGGCAGCTGTTCCAGCTGGCTGGAAGAGGGCATATGGGGTGATGTTGAAGATAAGCTCATGCCATCTTTTCCTTGGGCTGGCGATAAAAATAAGGCCTGAATTGTCAGGCCTTATTTTAAGCAAGCGGGACCTTTTAGGCCAGTACTGCACCAAAAATGGCAAAAGCAAATAGCAGTACCAACAGAATAATATAAATCCAGGCCAGCGCCGCTTCCCAGCCAGCCGTAGCACGTGGTGGACCATAGCTGTTAACACGTTGATCACCCGGGGCGAAAAACAGATACAGCATCAGCAACAGGTTGGCCACTGGAACCAGCATCAGTAACGATAGCCAGCCGGTATGGTTACGGTCATGCAGACGGCGGATGGTGAAAATAAACATCAGATATAACACCCCCAGATAAATCAGTGCGCCCAGCACCAGCGGGGTGAGCGGAATGCCGCCAGCAGGATCAATATTCATCAGCCCGGGAAAGAGCAGGGTCAAAACCAGAAAAACCGGAATCATTAACAGTGCAATCAGGCAGTTCCAGGCCAGATAGGAGAAACGTCCAAAACGCCCCGCCGCGCTGAGTGCCGAATCTTGTGTCGTGATGTGTTGGGTATGAGTGGTGCTATGCATTTTTGAATTACCTGTTTTATTTTTATTGAGTTGTATAAAAAGCAGTCAAATATTACTAAAAATTGCTTAAAAAAGAAAGAAATAAAAAATAGGTGAAAACAAAGCCGGGACGAACCCGGCTTTATACATCTTGCGCAACAGAGGAAGGGTGTTAAATCTTCCAGTCGACAAAGTTCTTTAACAGTTGCAGACCAGCAGTATGGCTTTTTTCCGGGTGGAACTGGGTCGCGAACAGGTTGTCTTTGTGCAGGGCGGTACAGAATTGCAGCCCATAGTCACAGGTCGCTGCCACAATTGTGCTGTCTTTCGGCTCGACATAGAAGCTGTGCACGAAATAGAAACGTGCATCCTGTTCAATGTTGTTCCACATTGGATGGCTCGGGTCAACCTGATGCACCTGGTTCCAGCCCATGTGTGGCACTTTTAGACCTTCAACCTCCGGGAAGCGTTTTACCACCCCTTCAAAAATACCCAGTGCATCGGCACCGCCATTTTCTTCGGAATGTTGCATCAGCGCCTGCATACCCACACAAATGGCCAGTACCGGTTTATTAAACACCGCCTGACGTACCACGTCATCAATCCCGGCTTCATGCATGCCTTGCATACAGTCACGCATGGCACCGACACCCGGAAACACGATTTTATCGGCCTGGGCAATCAGTTTCGGGTCATTGGTGACATCCACCGTAGCACCGACGTGTTCCAAGGCTTTGGCGGCAGAGTGCAAATTCCCCATGCCATAATCAAGAAGGGCAATACGGGTCATTACAGGGTACCTTTGGTCGATGCCACAGTATTGGCAGCACGTGGATCAATTTCACAGGCCATACGCAGTGCGCGCGCAAATGCTTTAAACACACTTTCAATCTGGTGGTGGCTGTTTTTGCCTTTCAGGTTGTCGATGTGTACGGTCATTAGCGAGTGGTTCACAAAGCCCTGGAAGAATTCAGAGAATAAATCGACATCAAAACGGCCAATGGTGGCGCGGGTAAATGGTACATCCATAAACAGGCCCGGACGACCAGATAAATCCACCACGGCACGGCTTAAAGATTCATCGAGTGGGGCATAGAAGTGACCATAACGCTTTAAGCCTTTTTTATCGCCCAGTGCCTGTGCAAAGGCCTGACCCAGGGTAATACCACAGTCTTCTACGGTATGGTGGTCATCAATTTCCAGATCGCCATCACAATGAATATCAATATCAAACAAACCGTGTCGCTTGATTTGATCAATCATATGGTCTAAAAATGGAATACCAGTGTTGAGTGTGCCTTGACCGGTACCGTCGAGGTTTAAACGAACTCGAATTTTGGTTTCGTTAGTGTTTCTTACCACTTCACTGATACGCTCTGTCATGGACACGTTCCTCAAAAAACGTTAAAAATGATGGATGTAAAAATGTTTCGCTGCGACGAAGTCCCAGCATATTAGATTGCTCAGGAGGGTTAATCAATGCCTATTACCGTACATGCTTATACTTCACTGGAAAATGATGAAGTGCGCAGCCAGCTTGAGCGACTGTATGACACCAGTCCAGAGTTTGGTGATGGCCAGGATGCGGTAGAGCAACTCGAGCAACATCTGAACCAGTATACCCTACTTTATACCGCAGAATTTAATACAAAATTAATTGGTGCAATTTGGTGTACCGGGCAGGGCGAAAGCAGGACCCTGGAATATATTGTGGTGCATCCGGCCAATCGTGGTCGTGGTGTGGCCGAGCGTCTGGTCAGTGAAGTCTGCCGCATGGAAGAAGCCAAAGGCGTGAATCAGTTTGAACCGGGCTGTGGCGCAATTCACCGCTGTCTGGCGCATCTGGACAAGCTCTAAACGATTTAAAATGAAATTCAAGAGAGGCCAAGCGCCTCTCTTTTTTTATCTGCTGGCCTGCAAATGACTGGAATCATGGGCGTTTCACTTAAAAAATAAGCAGACAGCGCACAAAATGCTGTAAAAGTAAACAAATACTTGAATTTATGCAAAAGCTGCTTGACGGCACCGGATGGAGATTGTTTAATACGCGTCATCGGCGTGATAGCTCAGTTGGTAGAGCAACGGATTGAAAATCCGTGTGTCCCCAGTTCGATCCTGGGTCTCGCCACCATATTCAAACGTTTAAACGTTTTCAATCCCTGATCCCATCAGGGATTTTTTTTGGGTAAAAAATACTCGATTAAATAAAAATGTCATGATTTATATTGACTAATTTCCCCAGATGCGGCTTAATACACGGCATCGGCGTGATAGCTCAGTTGGTAGAGCAACGGATTGAAAATCCGTGTGTCCCCAGTTCGATCCTGGGTCTCGCCACCATATTCAAAAAGCCCCTGCATTGCAGGGGCTTTTTTTATGGCATTTAAAAATGGCAGCATGATCTTTCATCTTTCATCTTTCATCTTTCATCTTTCATCTTTCATCTTTCATCTTTCATCTTTCATCTTTCATCTTTCATCTTTCATCTTTCATCTTTCATCTTTCATCTTCAAGATTCACTGGGTCTGATCAGATCGGGAACACAGTTACGCTAATAACAGCTCAATAACACGAATCCTGCTGAATAAGATTGCATTCTGGCGCTTAATAGAGAGACATGTTTCATTACTGTTCAGGAGGCCGTGTATGACGCGCTTTCAGATGTTCTCCTCGACTGTAATGATTATGCTGGGAATCGGCTCAACGTCGGTCTGGGCGCAACCCGAGCGTCTAGCAACGCTTCAGGTCATGGCAGAACCTGAACTACGTCAGGAAGTGGGCTTTATTCCGTATCAGGAAGATCGTGCAAAGCGTAAGGCATTACAGCACCGGATCATGCAAATTCAGCAGGACACTCAAAACCGGGTCATTGACCCGGACCCGCCTGTCCTGATTACCATGCCGGCCAAAGAACCGGTCAATATGGATCATCTTTCTCCCGCGTTGCGGCAGCATATTCTGGCGATTGCCGCCGGTCTGCAGTCGGATAACCCGCTACGTGGCCTAGAAATCCTGCTGGCGCCATTTCGTGGCCCGGATGGGCAGATCCAGCTTGATTTACCCAATGTTTCGTTAGGCGTGGTCGATTATGAGATGAATCTGGGCAATAGCTTGTTCCCCGATATTAGCTCACAGTTACGCAACCCGACCCGATAATAGATGACGTGACAGGGGAAACTGTCCAGCCATAAAAAAACGCTCCAGAGGAGCGTTTTTTTAGATCTGATTCAGGCCGAGATTAAGCCGTTTTTACCGCTGCTTCTTGGGCCAGCATGTGACCGTTTTCTTCGAAGTTGCTGTGCCAAGCCAACGCTTCACGTAACAGGTGAGGAGTGTGGCCGCCTTTTGCACATGCGCGGTCGAAGTAGTCGTTTAATGCATCACGGTACATTGGGTGTGCACAGTTGTCGATAATCGCACGAGCGCGCTCACGCGGTGCCAGACCACGAAGATCGGCAAGACCCTGTTCAGTCACCAGAATGTCAACGTCGTGTTCTGCATGGTCAATGTGCGATGCAAATGGAACGACAGATGAAATGTCACCGCCTTTGGCAATAGACTTGGTCACGAAGATGGCCAGGTGAGCGTTACGCGCGAAGTCACCTGAACCACCAATACCGTTCATCATTTTGGTACCGCATACGTGAGTGGAGTTCACGTTACCGTAGATATCGAACTCAAGCGCAGTGTTGATGCCGATAATACCTAAACGACGTACCAGTTCAGGGTGGTTTGAAATTTCTTGTGGACGCAGAACCAGTTTATCTTTGTACTGTTCCAGGTTGTTAAATACTTTCTCGCCGTATTTCGCAGACAGGGTAATAGATGAACCTGAAGCGAACTTCATTTTACCGGCATCAATCAGTTCGAAAGTACAGTCTTGCAGTACTTCTGAGTACATGATCAGGTCTTCGAAGTTTGATTCTTTCAAGCCGGTCAATACTGCGTTAGCGATTGAACCAATACCTGCTTGTAAAGGACCGAGGTTTTTCGGTAAACGGTCTTCAGCTACTTCTTTTTCAAAGAATGCGATCAAGTGGTTGGCAATTGATTGAGTCTCGTCATCTGGTGCAGTGACAGTTGATGGAGAGTCATGTAATTCGCTGTTAAATACGATACCAACGATTTTTGCAGGATCGATGTTAATTGCTTGAGTACCGATACGCTCGTCAACTTTGGTCAATGGAATTGGTTGACGGGTTGGACGATAGGTCGGGATATAAATGTCGTGTAAGCCTTCAAATGCCGGGCTTAAGTTGGTGTTGATTTCAACAATGACTTTTTCAGCAAAAATTGCAAAGCTTGCAGAGTTACCTACAGAAGTGGTTGGCACGATGCCGCCATCTTCAGTAATTGCAACGGCTTCAATTACCGCTACATCTGGCTTTTTCAGCTGCTGGTTACGCATTTGCTCAACTGTTTCAGACAAGTGCTGATCGATGAACATGACTTCGCCTTTGTTGATGGCTTTACGTAAAGTGTTATCCACTTGGAAAGGCAGACGACGTGCCAGTACACCGGCTTCAGTCAGTTGTTTGTCGAGATCGTTCCCTAAGCTCGCACCAGTAATTAATGTAATTTTTAGAGGATTCGCTTGTGCTTGTTTCACTAAAGCCAAAGGAACAGCTTTCGCTTCACCGGCACGTGTAAAGCCACTCATACCAACAGTCATACCGTCTTGGATGAATTGAGCAGCTTGCTCCGCACTCATAACCTTGTCATGTAGGGAAGCTAAACGGATGCGATCTAGGGACATGGTTTACTCTCGTTTGAAAAATCAGAACTGATGGCGATTGTACCCATCAAAAAAGCCATTTTGCATACCTGTTAGGCTAAGGTCTAATTTTTTCAAAAAATGCAGGTATAAATATATTTGATGCTTTTTATCTTGTTGAAAAATCAACAATAAAAATTAAAAGACAAATCTTCACCAAGAACTGATTGATCAATGTTTGAGCATGATTTAGAAATGTTCTGTAATACTTTGCTTAATTTTTTCTAGGGTGCTGCTGTTGTTTTTTTCGTCATCTGGCTGTTCGGGCAGCGGTAAAGAGATGATGACTTCCAGTCCACCTTGCTCGCGATTGCGAATAATCAGCTCGCCTTGGTGAATATCGACAATCCGTTTCACAATGGCCAGACCTAAACCGCTACCTTGGACGGTACGTGCGGCATTCCCACGCACAAAAGGCTGCATTAAAGATTCAATCTGATCTTCAGGAATGCCTTCCCCATGATCGGCCACACTAATGCAGATAAACTGTTCCTGTACCTTGGCAGATAGCTCAATCGGTTCGGTGCCATAACGTTTGGCATTGTTAATCAGGTTGCCAATTAAACGTTTCAGCGACAGGCTACGTGCCTGCAGAATTGGTAATTCTTCCGGGCTAAAGCGAATGTCCAGCGGTTTAAACTGGATCACCAGTTCCTGTAACAAGGCATTTAAATCGGTATCTTGCAGTTCTTCATCCGAGCCATCACGCATATAGGAAATGAACTGGTCCAAAATGGCGTCCATATCTTCGACATCGTAAATCAGGCCTTCTTTTAAAAAGTCTTCATCCGGCATCATTTCTGCACTCAGGCGAATCCGGGTCAGGGGTGTGCGCAGGTCATGCGAAATTCCGGCCAGCATAATCCGGCGGTCGCGCTCGGTCTGCTCCAGGGTGAAAATCATCTGGTTAAAGGCCTGGTTCACCTGACGGATTTCCAGTGGGCCATGATTGGTTTCTAAATAAGGCGCTTTGCCGGTTTGACTATAGGTGTTGGCCGCTTCCTGCAGGCGGCGTAATGGCCGGTTTAGCTGTCGTACTAGGGTCAGAATAATAATCGCAGACAGCAGCGGAATGCCGAGCAGCCAGCCAAACACCAGTTCCGGACTGTAGTTGGCATAGGTTTTTAATGGTTCACGAACCCAGTGGCCGTTCATTTCCGGCGTTTGAATCCAGATACGTGGGCTGGGCTTGAACTGGAAATACACGGTTACATCATCGGCTTTGAGTTCATTGGCCAGTTTTTTCTCGATTTGTCGGGTAAAGAATTCGGCAATAACCTTGTCACGGACATTCGGATATTCCTTGGGATCGGTAATGTATTCAATCCCGACGCGGTTTTTTAGCCAGGCATCGACATCGACTTCGGCATCATTATGGAAAATCCGTAATTCCGGATTGTTCAGAATTTCCAGTTCAACCGCCAGATAACGGGCATGTTGCTGGATTTCCGGCAGATACAGGGTGCGCCAAAAGAACCACAGGGACATAAACAGACTGAAAATCACCACAAACAACACCAGCACGGTGGTCCGCATGGCAGCCGAGCGCGGTTTGATTTTATCCAGAAAGCGTTCCCACGGCGTGCGTTTGCGTTCTGAATAGGTTTCAAAGTCGGTAAAGTCTTGTGGATCGATGGGGTCGAGTTTCACAATGAGTCCTTTTTAAAAAGGGAAAGTTCTCCCCCAAAATTGGATACGCGTTAGGTCATCCGCAACTGTTTGAGGCAGGACTCAAGTAAATTACTTATGTTTCTGCGAAATATTGGTTGAAATGACGGAATTTGCCGAGTTTTGCGGATGACAATGGTTTTGCTTACTTTTGCCGAAACAAAAGTAAGGCGAACCGCAGGTTGTATCCCATCAGTGGGGAATAGACCGTAAGACTCCGTCATAGATTCGATGAGTGAGCTTTATTCCGCACCATCTGGAACAAAGACATAACCCACACCCCACACCGTTTGAATATAACGCGCACGTGCCGGGTTTTCTTCAATCAGGCGACGTAAGCGAGACACTTGCACATCAATCGAACGTTCCATTGCGCCCCATTCACGGCCACGCGCCAGATTCATCAGTTTATCGCGGGTGAGCGGTTCACGAGGATGTTGTACCAATGCTTTTAGTACCGCGAACTCGCCTGTAGTTAAAGTCACGACTTGACCTTCGCGGGTCAGGGTACGGGTCGAAAGATCCAGTGCCCACGGGCCAAAGCTGACCACTTCCATCTGCTGGCTTGGTGCGCCTGGGACTTCACGCACCTGACGGCGTAATACGGCACGAATACGCGCTAACAGTTCGTTAGGGTTAAACGGTTTTGGCAGATAGTCATCGGCACCTGCTTCAAGGCCGGCAATACGGTCTGAGTCGCTGCCGCGTGCGGTCAGCATGATAATTGGCGTATCAATACTGGACTGGCGTAAACGGCGGCAAATGCTCAGGCCATCTTCAACCGGCAGCATGAAATCGAGCACGATCAGGGAAAACAGCTCGCGTTGTAACAGGCGATCCATTTGCGTAGCATCATGGGCAGTTTTGACCACGAAACCTTTATCTTCCAGAAAACGCTGTAACAGCGTACGCAAACGCACATCATCATCGACAACGAGAATGCGTTCAACGCGGTCAGTTTCGGTATGTACGGCATCTGTATTTTCAGCAGGTACAACTAAACTCATGATGTGCTCCTTTATTCTTTATTGTGGTCGTATGCAAAGCTTTCACTGACTTTGAGTATACGATTCATCTGTATGCCTTGACTATGCTCTAAAGCAACAAATATTGCAGTTAAAATCAAGACATAGATACCAAATATATACATCTATGATAGAAGATAAATCCCACAATTTGGGGAAGAAAAGGCCCCGAAATGATGAATTTACCGCAAAAATGTGAAATATCTGCGAATTGGCAAGAATCGCCATCTGTAAATTTCATAAAACAATTGTGGATTTTATGGGCCTGGTCTTTATAATCATGCCATTTAGTACTTATCCTTGTGGGATCAAACACGATGACTGACTTAGTTCAGCAGTTGGCAAAAGAACTTGCCGTACGTCCAAATCAGGTAGAAGCTGCCATCAAACTCATTGATGAAGGTGCCAGTGTTCCTTTTATTGCACGTTACCGTAAAGAAGTAACGCAGGGCTTAGACGATACGCAACTTCGCCAGCTCGATACACGTTTAGCGTATTTGCGTGATTTGTTTGAACGCCGTGAAAAAGTGATTGAATCACTAAAAGAACAAAATAAATTATCTGATGATTTATTGGCACGTGTGAATGCGGCTGAAACTAAAAATGCCTTAGAAGAAATTTACGCGCCGTACCGTCCAAAACGTACCAGCAAATCTTTTAAAGCCAAAGAAGCCGGCTTGGGTCCAATCGCAGAGAAAATCTTTGCAGAAGCGATTGATCCAGTAGAAGCGCTTGCCGGCTTTAGCCATGAAGATTATCCAGACCTGGAAAGCCAGCTCGATGCCATTCAGCACATTTTAATTGATGACTGGGCGCAAAATATTGCACTCACCACTGAACTGAAAGCAACCTTCGCCAAAACCGCCGTGCTGAAAAGTCTGGTGGCCAGTGATGAGAAAAAAGAAGTTGGTAAAAAATTCCGTGATTACTTCGATTTCTCTGAAAGCCTGAACAAAGTACCATCGCACCGTTTGCTGGCCATGCTGCGCGGCCGTCAGGAAAACGTGCTGGGCTTAAAAGTTGATGGTGAAGATGAAGCACCACTGGCACGTATTGAAACCGAATACAATTTAGATGCCGTGCAGCCACAAGCGCGTCAGGACTATTTAAAGCAGACCGCAAAACTGTTCTGGCTGGGTAAAGTTCGCCCGACCATTGAGCATTCCTTACTGACTGAAAAACGTCTGGCGGCTGAAGCAGAAGCAATGCAGGTGTTTGCTGAAAATCTCCGTCATCTGCTGCTGTCTGCACCTGCTGGCGCACGTACGACGCTGGGCGTTGACCCGGGCATCCGTACCGGTGTGAAACTGGCGGTAGTGAATGAATCAGGCGATGTATTGGCACACAGCACTATTTATCCATTTGCACCAAAAGATGATAAGGCAGGTTCATTAACGGAACTGGCGCGTCTTTGCCGTGAATTTAACGTCGATTTAATCGCGATTGGTAACGGTACCGCAAGCCGTGAAACTGAAGCGTTAGTGGCTGAAATGATGGCCGCGAATTCTGACCTGAAACTGACCCGTGTTTCGGTGTCTGAAGCAGGTGCTTCGGTTTATTCAGCTTCTGAACTGGCTTCACAAGAACTTCCAGAACTGGATGTGTCGATTCGCGGTGCAGTGTCCATTGCCCGTCGTTTACAAGATCCATTGGCAGAGCTGGTGAAAATTGATCCGAAATCAATTGGTGTGGGTCAGTATCAACACGATGTGAACCAGACTGGTTTGGCCAAAACCCTGGAAGCGGTGGTGGAAGACTGTGTGAACTCGGTGGGTGTGGATGTGAATACGGCATCTGCAGCAATTCTGGGTTATATCGCTGGTCTGAACAAATCAATTGCCCAGCAAATCGTGGACTTCCGTAAGGAAAATGGCCGTTTTGATAATCGTCAGGCCCTGAAAAAAGTGCCACGTTTAGGTGAGCGTACTTTTGAACAGGCGGCAGGTTTCTTGCGTATTCAAAATGGTTCTGAGCCTTTAGATGCCTCTGCGGTGCACCCGGAGTCGTATGCGCTGGTGTCTAAAATTGTGGAAGCCAAAGCGACCACAGTCAAAGATATTATTGGCAATACTGAAATTATCCGTCAGGTCAATGCAGAAGAATTTGTGGATGACCAGTTTGGTTTACCAACCATTCAGGACGTGCTGAGTGAACTTGAAAAGCCGGGCCGTGACCCGCGTCCGGAATTCCGTACCGCTAAATTCCGTGATGATATTACTGAAGTATCACAATTGTCTGAAGGCATGCAGCTAGAAGGTGTGGTCACTAATGTGACCAACTTCGGTGCCTTTGTGGATGTCGGTGTGCATCAGGACGGTTTAGTCCATATTTCTGAACTGGCCAATGAATTCGTGTCTGATCCGCATAAAGTGGTGAAACCGGGTCAAATTGTCCAAGTACGTGTTTTAACGGTAGATGTTGAGCGTAACCGTGTGAACCTGTCGATGCGTCCGGAAGGTGCTGCAGCAGCGAAAGCGCCACGTCAGCCACGCCGTGACCAAAACGAACAGCGTACTGAACGTAAGCCGCAGGGTAAACGTCCGCAACAGGCGCGTCCGCAGGGTGATCGCCCTCAGGGCAAAAAGCCGCAAGCGGCCAAACCACAAGACAATAAGATTGGTGGTTTAGGTGCATTGTTATTGCAAGCCGGGATTAAAGGTTCGAAGTAATCTTTAGCTCTGAAAAAACCTCCCAATTGGGAGGTTTTTTTATTGCCCTATTTAATTGACCATCGGCACAATCCAGCTACATAAAATCAGCATAATGCCCAAATGCCCCAGCTTGCGGGTAAAACTCACCAGTGGCGTAGGCGGCTGTTCCAGCTGTTTGGCATATTCCTGCAAACTCAGCTTATTGGCAGCTTTACTGGAAAATAAAAACACACCTAAATCAATACAGATCAGAATCGTGCCCACATCGGCAATCAATTCCATCAGCTCATAATCCTGATGATACAGCGCCATCGCCACCTGATAGCCCAGAAATAGGGCAAAGGCAAAACACCCATATTGCAGAATAAGGGAAAAGGTCCGCATAGTCTTACTTTAACTGTTCAAAATGAGGGGTTTTATAACATAAAAAGACCTGTCATTAGACAGGTCTTTAAAAGGATTGTTTTACCAGTGTTCACCCGGGAACAAACGGGCATACGCTTTTTGTACCCAGTTCAGCTTTTGTGGCTGACCCACCGAAGCCGATGAACTTGGGAACAGGTTATAACCAATTGACATGAGTTTGTTGTTAATATCTGGTGCAATCGCATATGTGATTGAAGCCAAGCGACCCAAGTGTGTCGCAATTTTCTTCGGACGTTTCACAATCGCATAGGCAATTAAATCTGCTGCTTGCTCAGGTGAAAGTGTTGGCACGTACTTATAAATTTTAGTTGGTGCGATCATAGGGGTACGAACCAGTGGCATATACACCGAAGTAATCGCAATTTTGTGTGTATGCGCTTCTGCAGATAGACAGCGACTAAACGCATCTAGTGCGGCTTTAGATGCTACATAAGCCGAGAAGCGCGTTGCGTTGGCCAATACACCAATCGAGCTAATGTTGATGATGTGACCATCTTTGCGGTGCATCATCTGCGGCAAAATATTGAGTACCAAACGCACAGCACCAAAATAATTCAGCTGCATGGTGCGTTCAAAATCGTGGAAACGATCAACCGACTCGTGTACTGCACGACGGATTGAGCGGCCTGCGTTGTTAATTAAAATATCAATATGATCGACAGAGGCGAGAATTTGTTGCGATACGGCATCAATAGAGTCCATATCGTTTAGATCACAAGGGAAAACTGAAGCTTTGCCACCACGTGCTTCAATTTCAGCTTTGACTTGTTCAAGCGTTTCCTGAGTACGTGCCACCAAAAGCACATGCGCACCTGCATCGGCTAGTTTATGTGCTACGGTTAAACCAATACCACTCGATGCACCTGTAATAAGGGCAACTTTACCATTTACACGCTTTTGAAAAAGTTTCTCTAATTTTGGCTTCACGCTAATATTCCTGATTTAAGTTCCCAGATTGTCGTTTTTATTGAGATTGCTTATCCAAATTCTACCGTGATCTGGACTAATTTACTTGGCTTTATGATAGCCGATTGTGTAAAAAAAGCTATGAAATAAGTGGTTGAATTTTTAGATGAATTTAGAGTAATTGCTCTATTTTAATACGCTGGCTATTCTTATTTTTACCATGAAATAAAGCTAATGCAAAGACATTCAAGGAAAAATTAAAATAAAAAGGCATCCTGTTGAAATAAATCAGCAGGATGCCAGTATAAAACTTGAACTGATGAGTTTTTATACGGCAGCGAGAGCCTGTTTCAAATCGGCAATTAAGTCATCGGCATGTTCAATCCCGATAGATAAACGCACCATATCTTCACTTACCCCCGCCGCTTTCAGCTCTTCATCATTTAATTGTCGATGGGTGGTGGTAGCCGGATGGCAGGCCAGGCTCTTGGCATCGCCAATATTGACTAAACGGGTAAACAGTTGCAGCGCATCAATAAAACGGGTACCGCCTTCACGGCCATCTTGCACACCAAAAGACAGAATCGCAGATGGTTTGCCTTTGACATATTTTTGCGCCAGCGCATGTTGTGGATGATCTTTTAAGCCGGCGTAATTGACCCATTTCACTTTTGGATGCTGCTGTAAATATTCCGCCACTTTTTGGGCATTTTCGGTATGGCGTTCCATGCGCAGGCTTAAGGTTTCCAGTCCTTGTAGAATCAGGAAAACGTTATGTGGGCTAATCGCTGCACCGGTATTGCGTAGTGGCACCACGCGGGCGCGGGCAATAAAGGCTGCTTCGCCCAAGGCTTCGACATAATTCACTCCGTGATAGCTTGGGTCAGGGGTATTTAGGGATTTAAAACGTTCAGGATATTTGCCCCACGGGAATTTACCGCTATCGACAATAATTCCACCAATCGAAGTGCCATGACCGCCAATATATTTGGTCAGCGAATGCACCACAATATCGGCACCAAAATCAAAGGATTTTTGCAGCACCGGTGTGGCCACCGTGTTATCCACCACCACCGGAATGCCATATTCATGCGCAATTTGGGAGATGGCTTCTAAATCAATAATATTGCCGAGCGGATTACCAATGGATTCCACAAAAACCAGTTTGGTTTTGTCATCAATTAGTTCGCGTAAGGCTTCCGGGTTCTGATAATCAAAGAAACGGACTTCGACGCCCTGTTTGGGCAACGTATGTGCGAACAGGTTGTAGGTACCGCCATACAGGGTTGAAACCGATGCAATATTATCGCCGGCTTCGGCCAGAGTCTGAATGGTATAGGTAATTGCCGCCATCCCCGATGCGAGTGCCAGCGCACCAATCCCGCCTTCGAGCGCTGCCACGCGTTGTTCCAGCACTGCCGTGGTCGGGTTCATGATACGGGTATAAATATTGCCTTGTACTTTTAAATCGAACAGATCGGCACCGTGCTGGGTATTGTCAAAGGCATAAGAGGTGGTCTGGTAAATGGGTACTGCCACAGCTTTGGTGGTCGGTTCAGGGGTGTAGCCAGCATGAATGGCCAAAGTTTCAGCTTTATACGTCATTTTTCGTTCATCTTGCGTGAGTTATATTTTGATCAAGTGTAGCAGGTCTATTTATGAAATAAAGAGGGAAATATCTGCAATAATTATCTTTAAATTTCATAAAGACGCCCTCATTTTAAAATTTCAACGGCGGATAAGGCTGCAATGTATGCCTGAATTTTGGGCACTTTAAAGAGTTGTAACAAAGCGTGGAAGATGAGGCCGATCCCTTATCTTTTTCTGGCTTTCAGGTATAATAGCCGATTATTTTTTCGCTCATTTGAGTAGGGGTGGCGGTTTTGCCCCCGAAATTGGTTTTTCTATTGAGGAGTCCTACGTGGCCCAATATATTTATACGATGAACCGAGTGTCGAAGATGGTTCCGCCGAAGCGCGAAATCTTAAAAGACATCTCTTTATCATTTTTCCCAGGCGCAAAAATTGGTGTGCTTGGTCTAAACGGTGCAGGTAAATCGACCTTGCTTCGTATTATGGCGGGCGTAGATAAAGATTTCTCTGGTGAAGCACGTGCACAGCCAGGAATTAAAATCGGCTACCTTGAGCAAGAACCACCGCTCGATCCAACCAAAGACGTTCGTGGTAACGTGGAAGATGGCGTGCGTGAAGCCCTTGATGCATTAGCGCGTCTGGACGAAGTATTCGCTGAATATGCGGCTGAAGATGCAGACTTTGATGCGCTTGCAAAAGAGCAGGAAAAGCTGGAAGCGATTATTCAGACTTGGGATGCACACAACCTGAATAACCAGCTGGAACAAGCTGCTGCTGCATTAAACCTGCCAGCATGGGATGCAGATGTGACTAAGCTTTCAGGTGGTGAGCGCCGTCGTGTGGCACTGTGCCGTTTGCTATTGTCTAAACCAGACATGCTGCTACTGGACGAACCGACGAACCATTTAGATGCTTCATCTGTAGCATGGTTAGAACGTTTCCTGAAAGACTTCCCGGGCACCATCGTGGCGATTACCCACGACCGTTACTTCCTCGATAACGTGGCTGAGTGGATTCTGGAGCTTGACCGCGGACATGGTATTCCATACCAAGGCAACTATTCGTCTTGGTTAGAGCAAAAGAACGCGCGTTTAGAGCAAGAGCAGAAGCAGGAAGAATCTTTTGCGAAGGCATTGAAAAAAGAACTTGAATGGGTTCGTTCAAATGCCAAAGGTCAGCAAAAGAAAAACAAAGCGCGTATGGAGCGTTTTGAAGAGCTGAACTCACGCGAATTCCAGCAGCGTAACGAAACTTCTGAAATCTACATTCCACCTGGTCCACGTTTGGGTAACAAGGTGGTTGAGGTTGAAGGCATCAGCAAGTCATTTGGTGATCGTACCCTGTATAAAGATTTAACCTTCACTGTACCACCTGCAGCAATTGTCGGTATTGTGGGTGAGAACGGTGCAGGTAAAACCACACTGTTTCGTATGATGACTGGTGAAGAGCAGCCAGATACCGGTACGGTAACACTGGGTGAATCGGTTAAAGTCGCTTACGTGGGTCAGATTCGTGACACGCTAGATGACAACAAAACCGTGTGGGAAGAAGTGTCTGGCGGTTTAGACATCTTACGTATTGGTGAATACGAAATTGCGTCACGTGCTTATATTGGTCGCTTTAACTTTAAAGGCCAAGATCAGCAAAAACGTGTTGGTCAATTGTCAGGTGGTGAGCGTAACCGTTTACAACTGGCAAAAATCCTGCAAATGGGCGCTAACGTCATCCTGCTCGATGAACCGTCAAACGACCTGGACATCGAAACTTTACGTGCACTTGAAGATGCAATTCTGGTCTTCCCGGGTACCGTGATGGTGATCTCGCATGACCGTTGGTTCCTAGACCGTATTGCAACGCACATCTTGTCATTCGAAGGTGAAACCCCTGAATTCTTCACTGGTAACTATGCGGAGTTCGAAGAATACCGTCGTAAACGTGATGGTGATGACCTGATTACCAAGCGTCAGAAATATCGCAAAATTGGTGGTTAATCCCATCTAAATAAAAAACCAGCCTTCGGGCTGGTTTTTTTATGTAGTTTGAATAGAGAGCTATAAAGAGATGGGTATTATCCTGGTCGCGCTATATAGATATAGAAGGAAGGCGTGTAGCGATCGCAGGAAGTGTGCAATACTTTTAGCACTTCATTGAAGGAGATGATTTTTTACCTTTTTATAATCATGGGCTGGCGTTGGGAGCTATCCTGATCAACGCCAGATGCAGCTTTGTTTGAATCAATGAGAAAAATCAGATTTCCCACTCATGGTTGCATTCGCGGCATTTCCATTTCTTCTGGTTTTGCATAAAAGCCTGCATTGAAATTTTAAAATCTGGCAAATCACGATAGAACATGAAGCCAGCAATTAAACAGATCACAAAGACAATTACGGTTGCTGTTTGCAGGGTAGTGCCCGCACCATCCCCAAAAATCCACATGGCAATACTAATCAGCACCAGCAGCAATAAAATAAAAATAGCTGGAATCAGAAATACCAGGCTTTTTGGCACCACCGGACGTGGAGCTGCTTGGCCTGCTTGCGCAACAGGCATGATTTTCGGGCTTTGACACTTCGGGCAACGGTATTGCATTACAACTCCAAAATTCTAATCTGTGGTTTATTTTAATCGGAATACATCAGAAAGCAAAAAAGCACAGCAAAATAAAACAACAGGCAATAAAAAACCCAAGTCATAATGCTTGGGTTTTTTATCAGATCACTTTAAAAGTGAGCTTAAATATGGCGTCCCTACGGGGATTCGAACCCCGGTTACCGCCGTGAAAGGGCGATGTCCTAGGCCTCTAGACGATAGGGACTTATTGAGGCAACACAATTATGAAACCATGGTGGAGCCAAGCGGGATCGAACCGCTGACCTCTACAATGCCATTGTAGCGCTCTACCAACTGAGCTATGGCCCCAGTCTGTGTGAGCGCTATATTATGAAGATAATGCTCACACGTCAACAAAAAACTGCATTAACTTGCATCAACTGCATCATTTTTCGGCAATTTTAAGCTTTCATTGAGTTTTTCCCAAGCTTTTAGCTCTTTTTTGCTTGGTCCGCCCACAATTTCCAGCGCATGGCGCAGGCGGGCAAAAGTTAAATCCGGACCAATAGTGACCATGGTCTGCATCACTGGCGTAGAGGCAGTTGAACCGGCAATGGCAATAAAGAATGCCGGCATAAAGTCGCGCAGTTTAATTTCCATTTGTGCGGCCAGGTCCATTAAGGTCTGGCTCACGGTGTCATTGTTCCAGGTGAACAGACTTTCCAGACGCCAGATGGTAAACTGCAAGCTTTGACGAACCTGTTCTTCAGACAGTTTTTTATTTTCAAACTGTTCTTTTGAAAGTGTCGGGAAATGGTTGAAGTAGTGCGCAGACCAGTTCACGGCTTCAGATAATAAGTTGATACGTGGCTGAATCGCGGCAGCAATTTCTTCCAGTTTGGCACGATCAGCTTTCCAGGCTAACAAGGTATCCAGCAGTTCAGCCGGAGAAAGGGCTTTAATCCACTGACCGTTGAGCCAGTTCAGTTTTTCCACATCAAAGATTGGACCGCCCAAAGACACACGGTTGATGTCAAAGTGTTCAATCATTTCTGCCAGGGTGAATTTTTCACGCTCGTCTGGCATTGACCAGCCCATGCGGCCCAAATAGTTCAGCAAGGCTTCTGGCAGTACGCCAATGTCTTTATAGTAGTTGATTGAAGTCGGGTTCTTGCGTTTTGACAGTTTGGATTTGTCCGGGTTACGCAGCAGCGGCATGTGGCACAGTACTGGCATATCCCAGCCAAAGTATTGATACAGCAACTGATGTTTCGGTGCTGATGGGATCCATTCTTCACCACGAATGACATGGGTGATTTGCATTAAATGGTCATCGACCACGTTGGCTAAATGATAGGTTGGCAGGCCATCTGTTTTTAGCAGAATCTGCATGTCGACTTGCGCCCAAGGAATTTCCACTTCACCGCGCAGCATGTCGTTAAATTTGCAGATGCCTTCGGTTGGAATCTTCATGCGGATTACATGTGGTTCGCCTGCCGCCAGACGACGCTGAACTTCTTCGGCAGAAAGCTGTAAACCGCGACCGTCATAACGTGGAGATTCGCCACGTGCTTGCTGTTCAGCACGCATCTGGTCCAGTTCTTCTGCAGTCGCGAAGCAGTAGAAGGCATGACCTTTTTCAACCAGTTCCAGGGCATACTGTTTATAGATGTCCATACGCTCCGATTGACGGTATGGCGCATGTGGGCCACCCACATCTGGACCTTCTGACCAGTTCAGGCCTAACCAGCGCAAAGAATCAAGAATCATTTGTTCAGATTCAGGGGTCGAGCGCAGCTGGTCGGTATCTTCAATACGCAAAATAAACTCGCCGCCATGCTGTTTGGCAAAGCACAGGTTAAACAAGGCAATATATGCAGTGCCTACATGCGGAAAACCGGTAGGAGAAGGAGCAATACGGGTACGAACAGTCATAATCAGTAATGAGTCAGAATGTAAATTGGAATCTATTATAACGAAAAAGCCTGATCACTTAATGCTTTATTCTGCATTCGATGATCAGGCTGCAACAGCACGCGGCTTGAGGGGGAGTCAGTCGCGCGCAGGTTCAGTTCAATCCGGTCAATTAAGACTGGTTCGAGCTGAAGAAGGATTGTACAAAACGGCTAAAACGCTGGTTTTGTGAAGCAAAGAAATTCTGGGTTGGCGCTGCTTTAATTGACGTCATCATTTTCAGGTCATTATCGGCTTGCAGCTTGTCTGTTTTGGTGGTGCCTAACTGTTCTTTTTGCTGCAACAGAGCTTTTTCAATGAGGGAAGGTTTTGCTGGCGTCATTTTCACCGCAGTATGGGTATTTTTAACCACTGCCGTATGGCTGGTTTGCGCCATCAGGCCCAATCCTAAACTTAAACACAGTACATAGACTGACTGTTTCATCCTGATACTCCCCCAAACTGGTTTTGGATTTAATTTTTCTACGTTGTGGCTACTATATAACCACAGATAAAATGTAAAAAGTGAGAACTGCATCACACTTTTTACAAAAATATAAAAAATGTCAGGCTGCTGGTTACTTCTATTCACATTTCGCTGTTGAGTACATGTTTTAGCAAATAACTGTGAAGAGAAAGTGAAGATCAGCAACAAAACTTATCTTATATCATATTTTTTTATATATAATTATGCAAGTTTCGCATTTTATTGATATGTAACTGGGTATTTAGGTGAATGGATCAAGCGCGGGCTATCTCATCTTAATCTTGCTTTAAATCAGGACATCTCGTTAAGCGTTTGAAAGCCGGGTTTATTCATATTTTTGAATATCTATTCCATAAAAAGCTATAACCTGATTTTGGCCCATCGGTTATGCTGCTTTTTAAAAGAAAAACAAATGATTAAAAGAAAAAATTGCCCATCTTAAAACGAAAGTAAAAATTTTTCTGAATTGCGATTTATGATTTTATTTCATATAGTTAGCATTAATGTAGATAACCTATTTGTGCTGTCATGAAATCTCAAATTAAAGCTTTATTTTCAGCGGCTTTGCTGGCAACCGGCCTTGCGGCAACAGTCAATTCTGCCCAGGCAGCAGATCGTCAATTTTTAAACGTGTCTTATGATGCGACACGCGAATTCTATGATGAATTTAATGCCTCGTTTGGTGATTACTGGAAAAAGCGCACCGGTTTAAGCGTGAATTTCAAGCAGTCTCATGGCGGTTCAGGCAAACAGGCGCGTTCAGTGGTCGATGGCCTGAAAGGTGATGTGGTGACTTTGGCACTGGCCAACGATATTGAAGAAATCGTCAGATCGGGCCAGATCCAGCCGGGTTGGCAAAAAGAGTTCCCGCATAACTCGGCACCATATACCTCAACCATCGTATTTATGGTGCGTAAGGGCAATCCAAAGCACATCAAAGACTGGACCGATTTAACCAAACCGGGCGTACAGATTATTACTCCAAACCCGAAAACCGGTGGTCTGCCACGTTGGGTATACCTGTCTGCATGGGGCTATGCATTGAAACAGCCGGGTGGCAATGAAGCCAAAGCCAAAGATTTTGTCAGCAAGATGTATCACAACGTTAAAGTGATGGACTCTGCAGCACGTGCCTCAATGACCACTTTCGCAGAACGCGGCATTGGCGATGTACTGCTGACCTGGGAAAACGAAGCGCTGGTGACCCTGAAAACACTGGGTAAAGACAAGTTTGATATTGTTTATCCATCGATGTCGATTTTAACCGAGCCTTCAGTGGCAATTGTTGACCGTACCGTAGAGCGCAATGGCAACAAGTGGCTGGCAACCGGTTATATCAACTATTTATATTCACCGCTGGGACAGGAAATGGCAGCCAAACATTTCTATCGTCCACGCAATGAAAAGGTACTGGCTAAGTATGCGCATCAGTTCCCGAAACTGAAAACCTTCACCATTGATGAAGTATTTGGTGGCTGGGCCAAAGCGCAGCAAACCCACTTTGCGAACGGCGCCATCTTCGACCAGATTTATAGCAGCAAACGTTAATTGTCTGCATACTGGTTAAAAATAAATTCAAACAGCCTCCTTGTGAGGCTTTTTGAATATTTGGCAAAATCACAAAACGGTTTTCTCTATGAAAAGTAATATTTCTGTACAAAAAGTCGTTTGGAGCTTTGTCAAAACAAGGTAATAATGTGCAGTTAAATTTTGGCTGTATTGATTGAATCCCTATGTCGCATATTTCTGTATTACTCCACGAAACTGTTGATGCCTTGCTGGCAGAACGCAATACAGGAATTTATGTCGATGGCACCTTTGGCCGCGGCGGGCATACCCGTTTATTGCTGTCCAAATTAGATGAACATGCGCGTGTGTATGCCTTTGATAAAGACCCACAAGCCTTAGCGGTTGCAGCAGAACTGGAACAGCAAGATCCGCGGTTTAAAATTATTCATGCCAGCTTTGCCGATTTAAAGCAGGAACTGGCCGCACGTGGTATTGAACAGGTCGATGGCGTGATGGCCGACCTGGGCGTATCGTCTCCGCAGCTGGATCAGGCTGAACGCGGTTTTAGCTTTATGCAGGATGGCCCGCTGGATATGCGTATGGACAACTCGCAAGGTGAAACCGCGGCAGAGTGGCTGCTGCAGATTGAAGAAGAAGCACTGGCCAATATTATTTTTAAATATGGCGAAGAACGTTATAGCCGCCGTATAGCTAAAGCCATTAAAAACGCCGGTTTGATTGAAACCACCGGCCAGCTGGCCGAAATTGTAAAAACTGCCCATCCAAAATGGGAAAAGCATAAACATCCGGCAACGCGAACATTTCAGGCCATTCGTATTGCTATTAATAAAGAATTAGAAGATATTGATATTTTCTTGCCTCAGGCCGTGGAAGTGCTGAAGCCTGAAGGCCGTCTGGCGGTCATTAGCTTCCACTCTTTAGAGGACCGTTTGATTAAACAGTTTATTCAAAAAGAATCAAGCTTGGCAGAAGATACCGGTTGGGGGCTGCCGCAAGTACAACAAGATACCCGCCGTTTAAAAAAGATTGCTCGTATCTGTGCGAGTGAAGAGGAAGTCAAAGCCAATCCGCGTTCACGTAGTGCGTGGCTGCGTGTGGCTGAAAAGTTAGCTTGAACAGGCGAAGAATGAAAACCAAAGCAGTTGAAAACAATACAGAACAGTCACGACTGAAAAAAATGGTCGTCTATTTGATTTTGTTGGCCCTGGTGTTTATCAGTGCGCTCATGGTGGTCTTTCAGGTGTTTGAATATCGACATGATTATCGTCAGCTCAGTTCTTTTATGCGTGAGCGCGATGATCTCAATGCCGAGTGGGGCCGTCTGCTGATTGAACAGCAGACCTTTGGTGCCACCGCCCAGATCGGGACACGTGCCGTAACCCAGTTACGCATGTATTCACCACCCACCGCACAAACTGTGGTGATTTCATTGCCGACGACTTCAGAACAGAAACAATAGGGCTGGCTGTACATGGTAAATTCGCGTAAGAAGCAAACAGGTAAAAAACAGCAGTCTGTTACCCAAAAAAGCAGTTTAAATGTCGATATGTGGCGCTTCTACCTGATGTGGGGAACGGTGCTGCTGGTCTTTGTAGCGCTGGTCTGCCGGGCCTTTTATGTGCAGATTATCAATCATGATTTTCTGCAGAATAAGGCCAATGCCAATATTCTAAGAACTGAAAAACTCAAAGCCATGCGCGGCGTGATTTACGACCGGCATGGCGTGCCTTTGGCGATTAGTACCCCCATCATGAAAGTGGTGATTGATCCGCGTGATTATTTTGAGGCCAAAGAGCTGTATGACGACACCATGGCCGAGCTGGCCAAAGACCCGAATAACCGCAAACTCAAGCGTCAACTGCCCAATAAAAACCTGAATCTGGATGAACTGGCCGATGCGGTGGGCATGGACCGTCAGGAATTGCATCAGAAAATGCATGAGCGTCCGCGTTCGCGTTATCTGGTGCTGCAAAAAGAAGTACCGCCACAGCAGGCGGAGCTGATCCTGAAGCGCAACTTCCAGGGTGTCTATACCGAGAAAAACTATAAGCGTTATTATCCGCAGCCACAGCCGAATGCCCAGATTATTGGCCTGACCAATAGTGAAGGCACCGGGATTGAAGGTCTGGAAATGCAGCTGAACAGCCGTCTGGCTGGGGTCGATGGCGAACAGCAAATTATCCGTGATAAACGTGGTAACCGAGTTAAAGATCCGGAAGTGATTAAAGAAGTCGAGCACGGTGAAAATATCACTTTAAGTATCGACTCGCGCCTGCAATACATCATGTATCGTGAACTGACCGCTGCCGGCGTGGCCAATAATGCCCGTTCTGCCACAGCCATTGCAGTCGATGTGAAAACCGGTGAAATTCTAGCCATGACCAGCTGGCCATCGTATAACCCGAATGACAAAAAGGGCCTGGAGAACAAAGATGCCATGCGTAACCGCGGGGCAGTCGATTCCTTTGAGCCGGGCTCGACCATGAAGCCATTTACCGTGGCCATGGCGCTGGAAAGTGGTAAATATTCGGCCAATACTGTGGTCAATTTAGGGGGTGGTTCGATGCGTGTTGGTAACCATACCATCCGTGATACCCGCAATTATGGCAATTTGACCCTGGCTGGCATTATCCAGAAATCGTCTAACGTCGGCGTGGCGAAAATTGCCCTGTCTTTGCCCTATCCAACCTTGCCCACCTTCTATAAACGCTTGGGCTTTGGCCAGCGTTCGGCTGTGAAATTCCCGGGTGAAAGTGCCGGTCTGATTCTGCCGCCGAGTAAGTGGAATGTCTCTGAAGTCGCAACCATGTCCTATGGTTATGGCCTGAATGCAACCGTGCTGCAGCTAGCCGATGCCTACGCCATGCTGGCCAATAAAGGCGTCAAGATGCCGCTCAGCCTGTTCAAGCTGGAAGAGCAGCCACAAGGCGAACAGATGATTGATCCAAAAATTGCCGATCAGGTACTGCTGATGATGGAAGCAGCCACCTTGCCGGGTGGAACCGCGACCCGTGCTGCTGTACAGGGATATCGCGTGGCCGGTAAAACCGGTACCGCGCATAAGCTGCGCGCCGACCGTAAAGGTTATTCGCAAAGTGAATACCGTGCCTTGTTCGCCGGGGTGGCACCTGTGAGCGATCCGCGTATTGCGATGATTGTCGTGGTTGAAAATCCGCAAGGTACCTACTACGGCGGTACAGTCTCTGCACCGGTGTTTGCCCGTGTGATGCAGGAATCCTTACGTTTAATGAATGTACCTTTAGATAAACCTTTAGATACAGCACAAATCCAGTAAATAGGTGATGAATGTCCATTACATTTCAAGATCTTTACACCGTTGAGCATGTTGCTGGATGGAGGTCACAACCCTTTGCAGGCTTCAGCTTAGACAGCCGCAAAGTTACAGCAGGGCAAATTTTTATTGCCCTGACCAGTTTTTCGCAGCCTGAAAAAACCGTCCAGTTTGCCGAAGCAGCGTTGGCACGTGGCGCGTTGGCCATTATTGCAGAAACCGATTTGGGTCTGCCGAATCAGCTGATCGTACCGGAGGTACGTCACTTAATGGGGCAGTGGCAAAAACAGTATCTGCATGCCACGCAGCCGCTGCAGGCTGCACGTATTCTGGCGGTTACCGGTACCAATGGCAAAACCACCATCGCCCGTCTGATGGCAGAACTGCTGATGTTACAGCGCAAACCGTGTGCGGTGATGGGCACCACCGGCAATGGCATTTTGCCGAATCTGGAAGCCTCTTCGCATACCACGCTAGATGCCTTACAGCTCCAGCAGGCCCTGCACAGCTATGCCCAGCAAGGCGCTGAATTTGCGGCAATTGAAGCCAGTTCACACGGACTGGAACAGGGTCGTTTAAATGGCTGTAGCATTGAAATTGCCGTGTACAGCAACTTAAGCCGTGACCATCTGGATTATCATGGTACGCTGGAGGCCTATGCTGAAGCCAAAGCCGCGCTGTTCCGTTTTGCCAGCTTAAAAGTGGCGGTCATTAACCTGGATGATGCCTTTGCTGAAGTTATGCTGACCGCCGCGCGTCAGAATCCGGCACAACCAAAAATCCTGACTTATTCCACCACGCAAGCGGCGGATTATCAGGTGCAGAATATCGAATACAGTCTGGCTGGTGCGCAGTTTGAACTGATCAGCGCCCAGCAGCGTTATCGTGTACACAGTCCGTTACTGGGCCATTTTAATGTGGAAAATCTGGTGGCCAGTCTGATTGCCGTTGAGCAGGCCGGATTTGACTTGTCGGATTTAATTGCCAGCGCGCCACAGCTGCAAGGTGCACCGGGACGGATGCAGGTGATTCGTGATGGCGAACGTCTGTTTGTGGTCGATTATGCGCATACACCAGATGCCTTGAAACAGGTGTTAATTACCCTGAAACGGCATGTATCGCAGCAGCTCTGGGCTGTCTTTGGCTGTGGCGGCGATCGTGACCGCGGCAAACGTCCGTTAATGACCCAAGCCGCGCTAGAGCAGGCCGATATCGCCTTGCTCACTTCGGACAATCCACGGACTGAATCGCCTGACCAGATTTTTACTGACATGCAGCAGGGCATTGATTTTAGCGGCCACAGCTATCATGAAATCCGTGATCGTCGTGAAGCGATCAAGTTTGCGGTGAAGCAGGCCCAGCCGGGCGATATCGTGGTGATTGCCGGTAAAGGTCACGAAAATTATCAGGAAATTGATGGGGTGCGACACTGGTTTGATGATGTCGTTGAAGTTCAGGCTGCAATTGATGCCCAGCATCATGCTACCAGCTCTGCCTATCCCGCCTAATCAGGAATTTTTATGCATACTTCAACCACCAGTACTGCGGTCCTAACGCCGTGGAGCGCAGCGCAGTTACAACAGGCTACCCAGGGTTATTGGCTGAATGGTCGTACGCCAAGCACTGAAATTAAACGTATTTTAACCGACTCCCGTCATGCCGAAGCCGGCGATGCTTTTCTAGCACTGAAAGGTGAGCGTTTTGATGCCCACGATTTTGTGGCACAGGTGGCAGCCAGCGGCTGTCAGGTGGCGCTTGTCAGCCAGCCGGTCGATGCCGATATTTTTCAGTTGGTGGTGCCGGATACCCGCTTGGCACTGGGTCATTTGGGTGCTTATCGTCGTGCTCAATATCCCGATCTGAAAGTAATTGCCTTGACCGGTAGCAGCGGTAAGACCACCACCAAGGAAATGCTGGGCAGTATTTTATCGCGTCTGGCGCCGACCTTAATTACCCGCGGTAACCTGAATAATGATTTAGGCGTACCGATGATGTTGCTGGAGCTGCGTCCGGAACATCAATATGTGGTGATGGAGCTTGGGGCCAGCCATCAGGGTGAAATTGATTATACCTCACAGCTGGTACAGCCACAGGTAGCCGGGATCATTAATATCGGCACCGCACATCTGGGCGAGTTTGGTGGTCGTGAGGGTATTTGCCGGGCCAAATCTGAAATTTATGCGCATATTGTGGCAGATGGATGTTCGATTGTACCGGCCGCAGATGACTTTGTTGACACAATCCGTCAGGCGGTTCGCACTGAACAGTGCCTCAGCTTTGGTAACGGCGGGGATGTGTTTGCCACCGATATCGAGCTCCAGCCACAAGCGGCCCGTTTCCAGTTGCATACGCCGCAAGGCGTGCGTGCAGTCGATTTACCGTTTGCTGGTGAACATAATATCCAGAATGCCACAGCCGCAGCGGCGTTTGCGCTGGCGATTGGCATTGGTCTGGATGATATTGTTGCCGGACTGGAACAGGCCCAAGGTGCCAAGGGTCGTCTGAATTTTATTCAGCACGGTGCGCATCTGTTGATTGATGATACCTATAATGCCAACCCGACCTCAATGCGGGCGGCCGGTGAAGTGCTGGCGCAGCAGGAGGGGATTCGGGTCATGGTCATCGGTGATATTGGCGAGCTGGGTGCATCGGCGGCAATTGAGCATTATAAGCTCGGCCGAGATTTGGTGTCGCTCAAAGGCCTGAACTTTGTGGTGGCGGTGGGCGAGTTTGCTCCGGCCAGCCAGGAAGGGGCACGCAGTACCCAATACGGCAAAAAACTCCAGGCCTTTTTGAATCAGGAACAGGCCTTGCCATTTTTAATTAGTCTAGTCGAAACACATCAACCTCAGTCCATGAGTTTCCTGTTCAAAGGTTCTCGTTATACCCATATGGAAACGTTGATGACTGCATTGATGGAGAAACTTTAAATGCTGTTATGGTTGTTTGAACAGCTTGCGGGCTATCACAGCTCGTTTCAGGTGGTTCGTTATTTAACATTACGTTCATTGCTGAGTGTCCTGACAGCGCTCGGGATTGGTCTTTTGCTTGGACCTGTGATGATTCGTAAGTTACAGGCATTAAAATACGGTCAGGCAGTCAGCTCGTTTGCGCCAGAAGGGCATGCGAAAAAAATGGGTACCCCGACCATGGGCGGTGTGCTGATTTTACTGTCGATTGGGATTTCGACCCTGCTCTGGGCCGATCTTTCCAACCCCTATGTCTGGATTGTGCTGGCGGTTATGGTGATCTTCGGTGCGGTTGGCTGGGCCGATGACTGGATTAAAATCCGCTATAAAGACAATGCCGGACTACCGGCACGCAAGAAGTTCTTCTGGACTTCGGTGGCCTCTTTGGGCGCAGGTATTGCGCTGTACTATATTGCCACACAGCAGCCGAACCCGGCGCAAACCGCCGATATGCTGGATGTCTTAATTCCGTTCTTTAAAGATTTCAGCATTCCGTTATCCATGATTCCACTGGGTATTGGCTTTATTATTTTCACCTATCTGGTGATTAATGGTGCTTCCAATGCGGTGAACCTGACTGATGGTCTGGATGGTCTGGCGATCATGCCAATTGTACTGGTTGCGGCCGGTTTAGGTGTATTTGCCTATCTGGCCGGTGATGTGCGCTTTGCCGATTATCTGCATATTCCTTATGTCAAATACGCCTCTGAACTGGTGGTGATCTGTGCCGCCATGATTGGTGCCGGTCTGGCCTTCCTCTGGTACAACGCGCATCCGGCGCAAGTCTTTATGGGTGATGTCGGCGCTTTATCGTTAGGCGCGATGCTTGGCACAATTGCGGTGATGGTGCGTCAGGAAATCGTCTTTGCGATTATGGGTGGCGTGTTTGTGGTTGAGGCGATATCGGTCTTCCTGCAAATCGGCTCACTGCGGATGCGTAATAAACGCGTGTTCTTAATGGCGCCGCTGCATCATCACTATGAAAAGAAAGGCTGGCGTGAAACCCAGGTGGTGATTCGTTTCTGGATTATTACAATTATGCTGGTGGTTTTAGGCTTAATGACCTTAAAATTGCGCTAAGCAAATTGAACTGAAAAGTCGGCGCTTGCCGGCTTTTTTTATGGCAGCAAGCTTGGGAGAAAAACATGAACCTGCTGATGTGTCCTGTCTGTCGTCAGCCCTTAAGCCTGACCGACCGAACATGGCGCTGTGACAACAAGCACAGTTATGATGTGGCCAAACAGGGCTATGTCAATTTGCATGTGGTGCAACATAAGCACAGTAAAAATCCGGGCGATACTCCGGAGTCTGTACAGGCGCGCCGGGCATTTTTAAGTGCAGGACACTATGCACCGCTGCAGCAGGCGGTGGTAGAGAAAATTCGCAGCCTGCGTATTGAAAACCTGCTTGATATTGGCTGTGGGGAAGGCTATTACACCAACGCCATGCAGGCTGAAGTGCTGCAATGTGTGGGCGTCGACATTGCCAAAAATGCAGTACAAGTGGCGGCCAAGCTGAATAAAGGCGTGACCTGGGTGGTTGGAACCGGTGCGACTTTGCCGGTTTTGGATAAATCAATTGATCTGTGTACCAGTCTGTTTAGCCCGATTCCAAAAGCGGAAATTCTGCGGGTGCTGAAACCGGAAGCTTATCTGATGGTGGTAACCCCGGGACCGCAGCATCTGTTTGCGATGCGCGAAGCCTTGTTTGAAGAAGTTAAAGTGCATGAACCACAGAAGTTTGTGGAACAGCTAAAAGATGTGTTTGAGTTGGTCAGTGAAGATGTGGTTGATGCAGCAATGTGCTTAAATCAGAGCGATTTAAAACATCTGATTGCGATGACGCCATATGCCTATAAGGCCAAACCGGAACGCCGTCAGGCGCTGGAGCAGCAGGATCAGTTCCCGCTGAATGCGCAATACCAGATATATCTGTTTCAGAAAAAGTAAGTCCTAAAAAAAGCCCTCAGTTGAGGGCTTTTTGTTGTGCGTTTATAAGACTTCATCAATCAGGTTTTCAATCGCATCAGGGCGAGAATTCTGCTGCTGATTTTGCGCTGGTTGTTGCGGCTGTGCCGGTTGCTGTGGCTGAGGCTGCACTGGTGGTGGAGTCGCCTCATCCGGAATCAGGATTTCCTCACCCGGCAAATCATCAAAATCATGCTGCGGTGCAGGCGCGACCGGTGCCGGCGCAGGACGATACAGCGGACGGGCCAATGGCGGTGATGAACGATAGCGCTGCTGCAACTCCTGGTCCATGCTGTCATTGCTGGCACTATCGCGGCTTAGCTGGTTGCCTTTACGGTCCAGACTGACCCAGGCTTCCGGTGTACCTTGCAGGGCTTTACCCATAAACTCGGTCCAGATCGGCAGGGCTGCGACACCGCCATATTCACGACGACCCAAAGTCGTTGGCTGGTCAAAACCGACCCAGGAAATGGTCACCAGTTTACCATTAAAGCCGGCGAACCAGGCATCTTTGGCATCGTTGGTGGTTCCGGTTTTTCCACCAATATCATTACGGCCAATACGCAGGGCAGCGCGTCCGGTACCGTACTGAATCACATCACGTAGAATATTGGCCATATCATAGGCCGAGCTGGATTTTAAAATACGCTGTGCCTGACGATACTGGCTGCGTTCAATCTTGTTGGCTGGCGCTGCATCTGCAGTTTGGATTGACTGATTGGTGACTTCAATCACTTCATCATCTGGCGTTTTTACTTCAGCTGTTTCAGGATTTTTTTCATCTTCACTGATACAGGCAATGCAGGCATATTCAGGATTGGCCTGATAGATGGTTTTGCCATACGCATCTTCAATACGCTGAATAAAATGCGGCTGTACCCGATAACCGCCATTGGCAAAGGTGGCATAGCCGGTGGCCATTTGCACCGGCAGCACCTGTGGCGTACCTAAGGCAATGGTGTAGTTACGTGGAATCTGGTCTTCCTGCAAGCCAAAATCCATAAATAGCTGGCGGGTACGGTCCAGACCAACCGTTTGGAGTAAGCGGACTGAAACGGTATTTCGGGATAAATACAGCGCACGGCGTAAAGGAATCATGCCCAGATAGCGGCCATCCGAGTTACGTGGTGACCATTTGCCAATGGTAATTGGCGCATCATTCACCATGGTATGCGGTGTCATGCCGCGTTCCAGCGCCATCGCATAAACAAAGGGTTTGATAATTGAGCCTGGCTGGCGCCAGCCTTGCAAGGCACGGTTAAAGGTCGATTGATAAAAGTTATAACCGCCGACAATGGCTTCAATCGCGCCATTGTTTGGGTTAATTGCAATCAGCTGCCCCTGAACTTTTGGAACTTGCACCAGTGACCAGGAACTTTTGTTCTGGTTAGGGCGTAAACGGACAATATCGTTAACTTTGACAATTTGAGCTGCCCGGTTTGGTGCTGCGCCAACACTATTGGCATTGCGATAGGGACGCGCCCAGGACATGCCAGACCACGGGACAGTGACGGTAGAACCATCCTGCATCAGGGCTTCAAAAGAATTGTTCAGGACTTTGGTGACTTGTGCGGGATAGGTGTTGGCAAAGGCACGAAAGTCACTCAGTGGCTGGTCATGCGCTTCGGCACCGCGCCAGCCATGACGGCGGTCATATGCTTCTAGACCATTTTGCACCGCCTGCTCGGCATAAGCCTGACGTTTACTGTCAATGGTGGTGTAAACCTTATAACCAGAATCAACCGCCTGCTTGCCGAATTTTTTGACCAGTTCAGCTCGGACCATTTCCCCAACATAGGGGTGAATATTACTGATACTGCGATCCGGCATATCCAGGTTAATTGGCTCGGCAATCCCAGCCTGATATTCATTCTGGTTGATATAACCGAGTTGCAGCATCCGGCCCAGAATCCAGTTGCGACGTTCTAAGGCACGTTCCGGATTGACCACTGGATTGTAACGTGATGGCGCTTTTGGCAGACCAGCAATCATCGCCATTTGCGCAATACTTAGTTCTTCCAAGCTTTTGTTATAGTAAATTTTGGCTGCTGCCGCGATCCCGTAAGCATTTTTACCGAGAAAGATTTTATTGACATACAGGGTCAGAATTTCTTCTTTGGACAGGTTCTGTTCAATTTTTCGGGCTAGAAAAATTTCAGTCAGTTTGCGTCTTAAAGTGCGTTCCGGGCTTAAATAATAGTTCTTGGCCACCTGCATGGTGATGGTCGAGCCACCGGTTTGCACATTAGAACCGGTTACCGCTTCACTCACCGCACGGCCTAGGCCTTTAAAGCTGATGCCGCTATGTTCGAAAAAGGCCGAATCTTCAGCCGCTAAAAAGGCATAGATAAACTTTTCGGGAATCTGGTTGTACTCGACAGGTACAGAAAGTTTGCCACCATACTCTGCAATTAACTGATTATCCGTGCTATAAACTTGTAAAGGCTTCAAAAGAGGCGCTTTTTTTAGAGTGGTCATTTCCGGCAAAGATGGGGCAATATAGAGATACATGCCATAAAAACCCATCGGAATGGAAACTAACACAATAATTATGAGCAAAAAAAATGGATGAACACGGCCCGAACAAGATAGCTTTTTCATAACAAGTAAGTTTTAATAAGAGCTAATGGCAAACTAATTGCTGGTCAGTATAGCCTTTACCCATACGGATTGTTAGATGAGTTATTGTATCCGTACAAAAATATAGACCACAAAGCAACTTAGTGAATGACATTTTTTTTGGGGATAAAAAAATAATAGGAAAAACTTATTGTGCGCAGGTTATATCGTAAACCGAGTAAGGGGTTAATAGGTGTAGATATTAGTTCTACTTCTGTTAAGTTATTGGAGCTCTCTGTAAAGAATGATCGTTACTGGGTGGAAAGTTACGCCTTGGTACCGCTCCCAGAGGGCAGTGTGGTTGAGAAAAATATTCTGAATCCTGAAGCTGTAGGGGATGCGCTCGAGCGTGCCTTTAATTTGGCCAATACACCGACAACAGCTGCCGCTTTAGCGATTCCAACCTCAATGGTAATTAGCAAGACCATTGAGATGGATGCCGATATGACGGATGACGAACGTGAAGTTCAAATCCGGATGGATGCAGAGCAATATATTCCTTTCCCATTAGATGAAGTTAGCCTGGACTTTGAGGTGCTGCCTGATCGTCTGGCCAATCCAAACCGGGTCAATGTTTTGCTGGTGGCGACACGACTGGAAAATGTCGAGAGTCGCTGTGAAGCGATTGAACTGGCCGGTTTAACCCCAAAAGTGGCAGATGTCGAAAGCTTTGCCATTGAAAATGCCTTTAAAGTCTTCGCCGATACCTTGCCGATGGGGGTAAATACCATTGGTGTGTTAGACATTGGTCATACTATGACCACGCTGTCGGTACTCAAAGACAATAAAATTATCTATACCCGCGAGCAGGTCTTTGGTGGCAAGCAGCTGACCCAGGAAATCCAGAACCGTTATGGTCTGTCCTTTGAAGAAGCCGGCCGCGCCAAGAAAAGCCGTACCTTGCCAGATGATTACGATATTGAAGTGCTGGAGCCATTCCTTGAGGCGGTGGTACAGCAGGCGGCACGTTCGCTGCAGTTCTTCTTCTCTTCATCGCAGTTTAATGAAATTGACCATATTCTGCTGGCCGGTGGGAATGCCAATATTCCGGGTCTAGCCAAGTTGCTGCAGCAAAAACTGGGTTACCGCGTCACCATTGCCAATCCGTTTTTACAGATGGGTTTCTCCTCCAAAATTGATATTAAAAGAATTGAAAGCGATGCCTCTTCATTGATGGTGGCATGTGGCTTGGCATTGAGGAGTTTTGATTAATGGCAAAAATTAACTTACTCCCTTGGCGTGATGAGCTAAGAGAAAAACGAAAAAAAGAATTTATTGCGGTTTGTATTGGGGCTGCATTAATTGGGGTGCTGGCCGTGACGCTGGCATGGTTCTATTACAATCATAAACTGCAGGATCAGGAACAGGCCAATCAGCTGGTGATCAGTACCAACCAAAATCTGGATGTACAGTTAAAGTCGCTGGAAGGCCTGCAAGAGCAGCGTAATGCCATTGTCGAGCGCATGAAGCTGATTCAGGGTCTGCAAAGTCAGCGTCCGGTCGCGGTACGTTTGGTCGATGAGCTGGTCCGCGTTACCCCAAGTAGCATGTATTTGACCAAAGTGGCCCGTATTGGCAATAAATTTACCTTTGAAGGCAAGGCCGAAAGTCCAAACACGGTAGCAGAGTTCCTGCGTAATCTGGAAGCATCGCCATGGTATCGTAACGCCTTCATGAATTCTTTCTTGGCCGTTGAAGAAAATAAAAACAAGGCACCAAGTTCGGTTGTTCCACGGGTAGAAGAAAGCTATGGCAGCTTCGTGGTAACGGCAGATTTGGATGAAATTGCACTTCCAGGCACAGCACCTGCGTCTGGTACTCAAGCAACAGCGGGGGCAGTACAATGAGTCTCGATCAATATGAAGAAATGAATCAGGATCCTGTTGCTGCGCCAAAGAAAAAAATGACGCTGGATAAATTCCTGCAGCAATGGAATACCTTAGATCCGAATAACTATGGCAGCTGGCCGTTTTCCGTCAAGCTGACCATCTGGATCTTTATTATTATTTTAATTGCCTTCCTGGGCTATTTCCTGGCCATCAAGCCGAAGCTGGATGCAATTTCCAATGCGCGTGCACAAGAGCAGAACCTGCTGAATGAGTTTCGTGAAAAAGATTCCAAACTGCGTAACTTGCAGCAATATCAGGCGCAGTTACAGGAAATGGAAGCCAACTTTAACCAGCAGCTACAACAGTTGCCAAAAGAAACCGAAATTCCAGGTCTGGTTGAAGATGTCAACGTTACGGGTGTGAATTCAGGCTTAAGATTTAAAAATATCCGTCTGGAAAATGAAATCAAGCAAGAGTTCTTTATCGAGCAGCCAATTTCGATTGAAGCCACCGGTGATTATCATGCTTTTGGTTCTTTTGTGAGCGGTACAGCCGCTTTACCGCGAATTGTGACCATGCATGATTTCACTATTACTGCCGGTGAAAACAAGGAAAAGAAAACCGATATTCCACAAATTACCTATGTCGCGAAAGCCAAGACCTATCGCTATGTCGGGAATACCGATGCACAGGCCGGGAATAGCACGACTCCAGCCACAGGAGCAGCACAATGATGAAATTTGAAAAACTTTCGTTGGTTCTGGTGTTGGGCCTACTGGCTGCAGGCTGTGATTCACGTATTGATGCCGTGAATGCACAAATGGCAGAAATCCGTAATCAGCCGCCGTTGCCGATTGAGCCGGCACCGACTTTTGAGCCAGCACCTGTATTTAACTATGCAGCACATCAGCTGAAAAGCCCGTTTATGCCAAGTTCTCTGGCGGCCGAGCTAAAGATTATGGCGGGTAAACGGGTTTATCCAAACCTGTCGCGCCAGTTGCAGCCTTTAGAAAGCTATGCACTGGAAACCTTAAGCATGAAAGGTAGCATGCGCGGGCAACGCGGCGAGATTCTGGCCCTGATTCAAACTCCAGATGGGGAAATTGAACGGATTCAGCGCGGCAGCTATATGGGCTTGAATCATGGTCGGGTCATCAATATCACACCGACACAAATTGACTTAATTGAGATTATTCCAGATGGTCGCGAAGGGTATGTTGAACGTCCAAGAAGTCTAGTACTGATTGGGCCGGCGCCATAAATTAAAGGAATAAAAATGAATAATACTGTGAAAGATTTTATTTTTGGGGATGGCATTACAATGAACAATTTGTTCCGTCAGTTTTCAATGGGCGCTGTTGCGATGGCCGTCATGCAAGTGGCCAATGCGCAGGTCAGCATTACCAATATTGTACCAATGCAAATTCCAGGACAAGGTACTGAAATTCGTGTCATGTTCAATGGCTTGCCACCTCAGCCTGCAGCCTATCAGCTTGAGCAGCCATCACGTTTGGTGCTGGATTTTGATAAAGCCCAGCAGACCTTAAAACAGGCCAGCATTCCGGTTGCGACTCGGGAAGCCAGCTCGGTTGATGTCAGTTCCGATGCCCAGCGTGCACGTTTAACGGTTAATCTGGCTGAAGCGGGTGCTTTTACTACCCGTGTTGAAGGCAATACTTTTATTCTTAAAATTAACAGCACTCAGGCAGCCGTAACGCCAGTGACGGTACAGCAGACGGCTCAAGGCGTATCGAATATCGGCTTCCAGCGTGGTGCAGAAGGGGAAGGTCAGGTAGTAATTGACCTGGCAGGCAGCAATATCCCGGTCGATGTGCAACAGCAAGGCAGTAAAATTATTGTCCGTACCTTGGGCAATAAAATTCCTGCACATCTGGCGCGCCGTTTAAACGTCAATGATTTTGCCACCCCGGTATCTACCATTGATGCGCAAAATGATGGTGGCAATGGGGTAATTACTATTCAGTCTGCCGGAAGCTATGAATATATGGCGTATCAGGCAGAAAATAAACTGACCATTAGCCTGAAACGTCCGGTAGATAAGAACCCGTTCAAACCGCGTGCAGCACAAAGCTATACCGGCAAAAAGATTTCTTTAGATTTCCAGGATATTGAAGTGCGTCGTGTGCTGCAGTTACTGGCGGATTTTACTGGAATTAACATGGTTGCCGCCGATACGGTACAAGGTAATATCACCTTACGTCTCAAAGATGTGCCGTGGGATCAGGCGCTGGATATTATTTTAAAAACCAAAAATCTGGATAAACGCCGTAATGGCAATGTGATCTGGATTGCACCCGTCGCAGAGCTGATCAAGGCCGAAGAAGAAGAAGCCAAAGCGATTGCTCAAAGCGTCAAGCTGGCGCCGCTGCAAACCGAATATATCCAGTTAAATTATGCCAAGGCTGCTGATATCGAGAAACTGATTACTCAGAATAAAGGCGCCTCAAACTCTAGCGGATCAGGCAGTAATGATGGGCGAGAAAGTTTATTGAGTTCTCGAGGGTCAGTTTCGATTGATGCCCGTACCAATACCTTAATTGTGAATGATACTCAAGACTTTATTGATAAAATTCGAAATATGGTGGATTTGCTAGATGTTCAGGTCAAGCAAGTCATGGTAGAGGCTCGTATTGTTACCGCTCAAACTGACTTTTCCCGTGAGTTGGGGATTCGCTGGAGTGCCAATAAATTAAATAATCGCCCGGTATGGGGAGGAGACTTCCAACCAAGCTTTGACTTGGGGGTAGATTTAGGTACAGGCTCTGCGGGGACATTTAACTTTGGGTTATTGAAAATTTCAGATTATATGCTGAATCTGGAGTTAACTGCTTTACAGGCGGATGGGCATGGGGAAGTATTGTCTGCACCTAAAGTCCTGACAGGCGATAAACAGAAAGCCTATATTCTACGAGGTGATCAAATTCCATATCAGACTTGGAGTGCAGAATCAGGAACAACCACAAGTTTTGTTGACGCCAACTTAAAACTTGAAGTGACCCCAAGCATTACTCCAGATGGAAAAGTCCAAATGGAATTAAAAATTGAAAAAGATACAGTAGGGCAGTTGACTCAAGCAGGTTATCTCATCAATACCAATGAATTGGAAACCAATGTGTTAGTCAATGATGGTGAAACTGTCGTGCTCGGTGGTATTTTTGATGATATTCAGCAGAACCAGAATGAGCGGGTTCCATTTTTAGGGGAATTGCCAGTGGTGGGTAACTTGTTTAGAAATAATGTGAAAACCAATACTCAAACTGAGTTGCTGATTTTTGTGACACCACGAATTGTTAATGACAGTGTTTCAAGAAATCATTAATATATTTTCAATTTAACAAAATAAATAGGTGACTCCTTGCCAAGCAAAGAGTTTAACGCCCTGCCAAATATCTATTTGGTGGGGCCGATGGGGGCCGGAAAAACCACGGTAGGGCGACATTTGGCAGAGCTGCTCGGACGCGAGTTCTTGGACAGCGATCATGAAATTGAGCGTCGTACCGGGGCCACCATTCCCTGGATTTTTGAAAAAGAAGGGGAAAGTGGTTTCCGTCACCGTGAAACCACCGTCATTGACGAGCTGACCTCTCGTACTCAACTGGTTCTTGCCACCGGCGGTGGTGCAGTCACCCAGGCCCCGAATCGTGAATTCCTCAAACAGCGTGGTATTGTGGTGTATCTGTATACCCCGGTGGAAATCCAGCTGCAACGTACCTACCGCGATAAAAACCGTCCTCTCCTTCAAGTTGAAAATCCTGAACAGAAACTGAAAGATTTGCTTGCAGTACGCGATCCATTATATCGTGAGGTGGCGCATCATATTATTGAAACCAATCAGGGGGCAGCCCGTGATCTGGCGCAAAAAATCCTGAATGTGATCGTGGCGAAGAAATCAATTTAATTGAGTATAGTGTTTTAAAACCATGCAAACCTTATATGTTGAACTCGGCGATCGCCGTTACCCGATTTTTATTGGCAGTGATTTAAATCCTCAGACCTTACTGGAACCTTATATTCAAGGCAAGCAGGTCATGATTGTGAGCAACAGTACCGTGGCGCCTTTGTATTTAGAGCACTATCAAACTGCCATAGAAGCACTGGGTAAACAGGTGGCAACATGTATTTTGCCCGATGGTGAAAAATACAAGGATATTCAGCATCTCAATCTGATTTTTGATGCCCTGCTGGAGGCCGGGTTTAACCGCGATTGTACCGTGCTGGCACTCGGCGGCGGTGTGATTGGCGATATGGCCGGTTTTGCCTCGGCCTGTTTCCAGCGCGGTGTGTATTTTATTCAGGTGCCGACCACCTTGCTGTCTCAGGTCGATTCTAGTGTGGGTGGGAAAACTGGAATTAACCATCCGCTAGGTAAAAACATGATTGGTGCCTTCCAGCAACCGCAAGTGGTGCTGGCCGATATGTCACAGCTCAAGACCTTGCCCGATCGTGAACTGTCTGCCGGTCTGGCCGAAGTGATTAAATATGCACTGCTGGGTGATATTGAGTTTCTGGACTGGCTAGAACAGCATATGGATGCCTTGGTGGCGCGTGATCCGGTTTTACTGGCAGAAGCGGTGTACCGTTCTTGCGCGCACAAAGCCCGTATTGTCGCCAATGATGAAAAAGAGCAGGGCGAACGCGCATTGCTGAATTTGGGTCATACCTTTGGTCATGCCATCGAGTCTTATCTCGGTTATGGCGAATGGCTGCATGGTGAAGCGGTTGCGACCGGCATGGTGATGGCTGCCGATTTATCGCATCGGATGGGCTGGATTTCTGCAGACGATGTTGAGCGTACAAAAAGAATCATTTCTCGTGCCCAATTGCCGATAGTATGTCCTAAAATTCCGTTGGATGATTTTCTCGGTTTTATGGCCCATGACAAAAAAGTGTTGAATGGCCAGTTGCGACTGGTATTAATGCAGCGTCTGGGACAGGCCATCATTACCCGGGAATTTGATCCGGAATTAATGAAACAGTCTATTCTTGCGCATCAGGCAGCATAAATAAGGGATCCCATGGCAGCAGCATCACAAAGCGTCAAACAACGTGTTCAGAATTCTATCTGGTTGGTGTGTGGTGCGCTGTGTCTGCTGCTGGCGATTATCTTCTGGGCCATTACCGATCGTGATGAGCTGGTTGAAGTCGAAAAAGCCCCGGAATCAGAAGTTGAATTACAGATTCAGCCGGCAAAAGTCGCGGCAACCGCGCATTTGGGTGCCCTGATCGACGAAGTCAAACCGCTGGAACAAACCAAGCGTTTAACCGCTTCCGGTTTGCATGAGCCTGAATTTCGCGGCACCAAATTTATCTCCGAGCAGCGTAAAAACCAGACCATTGAGCTGTTTCGCGTGAGCGAAGAAGATATTATCAAGGGCTTTCTGAAAAAACAGGCTGATCGCCAGAATTTTCTTTATATTCGCTTGAGTGGTGAAAGCCGCGCCGAGCAATATGTGTTGCTGTATGGTAATTATAAAAATACCAGTCAGGCGCGAAGCGCTTTAGAACAGCTGGCGCTGCAATTGCCTGCATCGGTCAAACCGGTGGTAACCAGCTTTATGGACTATCTACCGTTTGTGAATGACCTGGGTGCAGAGGAAGTGAGCCTAAACAATAAACTTTATGAAGTGGCTTTAAAGCCAGCTGCGCTGCCGAAAATTGATGAAAGTCTGCTGGCTGCACCAAAACAGAGCGCAACCAGTCCGCAACGCTCCACTACAACCACCACCGTAACCCGCCGTGATCAGGACGGAAACGTGGTGGATGTGCAAAAATCACAAAGTGGTGTTGCTCCACCTGCACCAGCATCGAATAACACCACCACAGAACAAGAAATTAGCGATCCTTTCAATTAAACTGCCGTTCTAAAATAGCGCAGGCTGGTGTATAAAAATAAAGATATGCACAAAAACAGTGCGTATAAAATAAGCGAAACTTCCCTGAAAGCGCACCGCTCTCACTGAAACTTGCCCAAATTAAGTCATTTAAAAATAGCACAATAAAGTTGGCATCATTTTTGCATTATTGGGGCATCAATTGAGTTAATGTCCCTATTTTGGAGCAAGAAAGATTCAATGATTGTGCGAAATCGTCAAATGTTTATGCTTGATTTAAGTGCGTAAAGGCAGTCACGGTTTTCCTCAGCTTGTCATCTTGATCACTCAAGATCAAAGCCAGGAGAAATGAACTTGCTCAACATGGATCTTAAGCTAAGTCAGTCGGACCAGGTCGCAAAAGAAAGTAGATTGTTAATGCCCAGCAAGGGCGCGTTGAAAGAAGGGTACGCTATGCACATGCCATCGCCTAATACTGTAGCTCCCGCTCAAGGTTTATACCAACCGGATGAGTTTAAAGATAACTGTGGTTTCGGTTTAATCGCCCATATGCAGGGTGATGCAAGCCATGATCTCGTCAAGACCGCCATTCATAGTTTGAGTTGTATGACCCACCGTGGTGGTATTGCCGCAGATGGCAAGACGGGCGATGGTTGCGGTCTATTGCTTGCCATGCCAAAGCAGTTCTTCCGTGAAGAAGCCAAACGCTTAAGTGACATTACCTTAAGTGAAGTGTTTGCTGTGGGCACCATTTTCCTGAGCCTCGATCCGGCCTTAGCTGCGCATGCCAAACAGACGTTAACCAAAGAAATTGAAGCAGAAGGCTGTAAAGTCATTGCCTGGCGTGTAGTGCCAACCAATAACGATGCTTTAGGTTCAATTGCCATGCAGTCTTTGCCTGCATTTGAACAGGTCATCGTGAACTGCCCGATTGGCGTGACTGAAGTTGAATTTAACCGTAAATTATTTTTGGCGCGTCGCCGTGCCGAACAGCAACTCAGCAATGATCCGTATTTCTATGTGACCACTTTATGTTCAACTGTGATCAGCTATAAAGGTCTGATGATGCCAGCTGCGATTGCTGACTTCTATACCGACCTGGCTGATGAGCGTTTAGCGTCCCATATTGTGGTGTTCCACCAGCGTTTCTCGACCAATACCTTGCCACGCTGGCCGCTGGCGCAGCCGTTCCGTTATCTGGCACACAATGGTGAAATCAACACCATTACGGCAAACCGTAACTGGGCTTTGGCGCGTACCCCTAAATTTGAAAACCCGTTGTTGCCGGGTTTAACCGAGCTGAATCCAATTGTGAACCGTACCGGTTCAGATTCATCCAGCCTGGACAATATGCTGGAAATCCTGGTCGGTGGCGGTATGGATCTGTTCCGTGCGCTGCGTATGCTGGTACCACCAGCCTGGCAGAACGTGGAAACCCTGGATGCAGACCTGCGTGCCTTCTATGAATTTAACTCGAAACACATGGAAGCCTGGGATGGTCCGGCAGGTCTGGTGATTCAGGATGGTCGTCATGCCATCTGTATGTTGGACCGTAACGGTTTACGTCCGGCACGCTGGGTCATCACCAAAAATGGTTACATCACCTTGGCTTCTGAAATTGGGGTTTGGGGTTATGAACCGGAAGATGTGGTGTCGAAAGGCCGTGTCGGTCCGGGTCAGATTCTGGTGGTGGATACCATGACTGGCAAAGTGCTGGACACCAGTGATGTAAACCAGCACCTGAAAAAAATGCGTCCTTACCGTGAATGGTTACGTGAAAATTCAATTCGCGTTCAAGGCAGCCCGGAATTAGAAGAATATTTATGTGATCAGGGCTTAAAAGGCGATGGCCTGAAAGCGGCACAAAAAATGTTTATGGTCACTTTTGAAGAGCGTGACCAGTTACTGCGTCCAATTGCAGAAAGCGGTCAGGAAGCGGTCGGCTCGATGGGCGATGATACCCCAATGGCCGTGTTGTCGCGTCAGGTGCGCCATGTATCGGATTATTTCCGTCAGCAGTTTGCGCAGGTCACCAACCCACCAATCGACCCGTTACGTGAATCGATTGTGATGTCACTGGAAACCTGTCTGGGCCGTGAGCAAAACGTATTTGAACAGGGGCCGGAACATGCTGATCGTCTGATCATTTCCAGCCCGGTACTGTCAAACTCGAAAATGCACCAGATTCGTACTTTAGGACGTAAAGGCTATGAAATTGCCGATATCGACCTGAACTATGCTGAAACAGAAGGTCTGGAGGCAGCAATCACGCGTATTTGCGAGCAGTCTGCGCAAGCGATTCGTGATGGCAAAACCTTGCTGGTACTTTCCGACAAGAAAATCCGTGAAGGCTATCTGCCGGCCAATGCGGTGATGGTGACTGGTGCGGTGCATCACCACCTGATTAATACTGGTTTACGTACCGATGCCAACCTGATTGTGGAAACCGGTTTTGCCCGCGATCCGCATCAATTTGCAGTGTTGCTTGGTTTTGGTGCCACCGCGATCTATCCATATCTGGCTTATGATGTGATCAATGATCTGGTCGCTAAAGGTGAATTGCTCGGTGATCCGGTCTATGCACAATCGAACTTCCGTAAAGGGATTGAAAAAGGCCTGCTGAAAGTCCTGTCAAAAATGGGTATTTCAACTGTTGCTTCGTATCGTGGTGGTCAGCTGTTTGAAGCGGTCGGTTTATCTGCCGAAGTGGTGAATACCTGCTTTAGCGGTGTACCAAGCCGTATTCAGGGCGCGACTTTTGTCGATCTGGAAAATGACCAGAAAAAACTGGCCGATACCGCGTGGAAAGCGCGTAAGCCAATTGATCAGGGCGGTTTGCTGAAATTCGTATTTGGCAAGGAATATCATGCCTTTAACCCGGATGTGATCAACTCCTTACACAAGGCGGTACGTTCAGGCAATTATGCCGATTTCAAAGAATACGCCGAGATTGTGAATAAGCGTCCAATCGCGACCATTCGTGATTTATTCAAACTGAAAACAGACAATTCGATTCCACTGGAACAGGTGGAATCAGTTGAAGAGATTTTACCGCGCTTCGACTCTGCCGGGATGTCTTTAGGGGCCTTGTCACCTGAAGCACACGAAGCGATTGCAATTGCCATGAATACGATTGGTGGTCGTTCAAACTCGGGTGAGGGCGGTGAAGATCCAGCGCGTTACGGCACCATCCGTAACTCGAAAATCAAACAAATTGCATCGGGCCGTTTTGGTGTGACGCCTGCTTACTTAACTTCAGCAGAAGTCCTCCAGATTAAAGTCGCGCAAGGTGCAAAACCAGGTGAAGGTGGCCAGTTGCCGGGCGGTAAAGTAAATGGTCTCATTGCCCGTTTACGTTACTCTGTACCAGGTGTAACCCTCATTTCGCCACCACCGCATCACGACATTTACTCGATTGAAGATTTATCACAGTTGATCTTCGATTTAAAACAGGTGAACCCACAGGCGATGGTGTCGGTGAAACTTGTTTCTGAGCCAGGTGTCGGCACGATTGCGGCCGGTGTTGCGAAAGCGTATGCCGATTTCATTACCATTTCTGGTTATGATGGCGGTACAGCGGCTTCGCCACTTTCTTCTATTCATCATGCCGGTTCTCCGTGGGAGCTCGGTCTGTCTGAAGCACATCAGGCACTGCGTGTGAACGACCTGCGTGGTAAAGTTCGCGTACAAACCGATGGGGGTTTAAAAACCGGTCTGGACGTGGTGAAAGCGGCTATCCTCGGTGCAGAAAGCTTCGGTTTTGGTTCTACCCCAATGATTGCTTTAGGTTGTAAATACCTGCGCATCTGCCACCTGAACAACTGTGCGACCGGTGTGGCGACGCAGCAGGATCACTTGCGTCAGGAACACTATATTGGTGAGCCGCAAATGCTGATCAACTTCTTCACCTTTATTGCTGAAGAAACCCGTGAATGGCTGGCGGCGCTGGGTGTATCCAGTCTGAAAGATCTGATTGGTCGTACAGACTTGCTGGAAATTCTGCCAGGTGAAACCGACAAGCATGCGCATCTGGATTTAAGTGCATTGCTGGAATCGCATCCTGCGGCGGAAGGTAAGGCGCAGTACTGTGAAGTACAAGGCAATGAACCATTCGATAAAGGTATATTGGCCGAGCAGATGGTCAGCGAGATGCTGCCAGCAATTGAAGCCGGTACCGGTGGTGAATTTAATTACAGCATTGGCAACTGTGACCGTTCAATCGGTGCACGTATTTCCGGTGAAATTGCCCGCCGTTATGGCAACCTCGGTATGGAAGCCCATCCGGTGAAAATGAACCTGACCGGTACTGCAGGTCAGTCCCTGGGTGTCTGGAATGCCGGTGGTTTACACATCAAGCTGGAAGGCGATGCCAACGATTACGTGGGTAAAGGGATGGCTGGTGGTCGTCTGTCGATCTTCCCGCCAAAAGGTTCGCCATTCCAGACCCAGAATACCGCGATTATTGGGAACACCTGTCTGTACGGTGCCACTGGCGGTAAACTGTTTGCAGCGGGAACTGCGGGCGAGCGCTTTGCGGTGCGTAACTCGGGTGCCTTTGCCGTGATTGAAGGCGCGGGCGATCACTGCTGTGAATACATGACCGGTGGTATCGTGACCGTACTGGGTAAAGTCGGACATAACTTTGGTGCCGGGATGACAGGTGGTTTTGCTTATGTACTTGATTTGGACAACGACTTCGTTGACCATTACAACCATGAGCTGATCGAGTTAAACCGTATTTCTACAGAGTCGATGGAAGAACACAAAGAGTTCTTGTCACGTATCTTAGATGAGCATATTCAAGAAACGGGTAGTGCCTGGGCGTACAAGATCCGCCATGAGTTTGATTACTACAGCCGCAAGTTCTGGCTGGTGAAACCAAAAGCAGCCAACTTGCTGACTTTGTTAAAGACAACTCAAGCTGATCCTCAATAATTTCACGACTGCAGAAATGAAGCCAGATGCAAGGCAACTGTGAATCCCTTGCATCTAGCCACGGAGTAAAGACATGGCAGAACGCCTAAGTAATGACTTTCAATTCCTGGATGTTGCACGCCAAGACCCAGAGAAAAAAGAGATTGACGTCCGCAAATCTGAGTTTGTGGAAATTTATAAGCCATTTACCGCAGAAGTGGCGACCAACCAGACCCATCGCTGTTTAGGCTGTGGTAACCCGTACTGTGAATGGAAGTGTCCGGTACATAACTACATTCCAAACTGGTTAAAACTGGTTTCAGAAGGCCGTATTTTCCAGGCGGCAGAACTGTGCCATCAGACCAATACTTTGCCAGAAGTTTGTGGCCGGGTTTGTCCACAAGACCGTCTCTGTGAAGGCGCCTGTACCTTAAATGATGGCTTTGGTGCCGTGACCATCGGTAATGCAGAAAAATACATCAATGACACCGCTTTTGCGCTGGGCTGGCGTCCAGACATGTCACATGTCAAATGGACCGATAAAAAAGTCGCGATTATTGGTGCGGGCCCGGCAGGTCTGGGTTGTGCCGATATTCTGGTGCGTAATGGTGTAAAACCAGTCGTATTTGACAAGCGTCCGGAAATTGGTGGTCTGCTGACTTTTGGTATTCCAGAATTCAAGATGGAAAAAGATGTGATGAAACGCCGCCGTGAAATTTTCACCGGTATGGGTGTAGAGTTCCGTTTAAATACCGAAATTGGTACAGATGTTACCATCGACCAGTTACTGGCTGATTATGATGCTGTCTTCATGGGCATGGGTACTTATACCTACATGAAAGGTGGTTTTGCCGGTGAAGACTTAGATGGTGTGTATGATGCGCTGGACTTCCTGATTGCCAACGTGAATCGTTGTCAGGGTTGGGAAAAAGATCCATCGGAATACATCTCTGTGGAAGGCAAAAAAGTGATTGTCCTGGGTGGTGGTGATACGGCGATGGACTGTAACCGCACCTCAATCCGTCAGGGTGCCGAGTCGGTGACCTGTGCCTATCGCCGTGATGAAGCCAATATGCCGGGTTCACGTCGTGAAGTAACCAATGCGCGTGAAGAAGGCGTGGAATTCCAGTTTAACCGTCAGCCAATTGAAATTGTGGGTGAAAATGGCAAAGTTACTGGAGTAAAAGTGGTGACCACACAACTGGGTGAACCAGACAGCCGTGGCCGTCGTAGTCCAGAGCCAATTCCGGGTTCAGAAGAAATTCTGCCGGCAGATGCGGTGCTATTGGCCTTTGGTTTCCGTACCAGCCCAGCCGACTGGTTTGCAGATGTCGAGATTAATCTGGATGGTTCAGGTCGTGTGGTGGCTGCAGAGCAGCAGGAATTTAAATTCCAGACCTCAAACCCGAAAATTTTCGCCGGTGGTGATATGGTGCGTGGTTCTGATTTAGTCGTGACTGCAATCTGGGAAGGCCGTCAGGCTGCTGAAGGTATTCTGGATTACCTCGATATCTAACAGTTAAAAATTCACTGTAATCATTTAAGGAACCTGCTACGGCAGGTTTTTTTAATCTTTAATTATTTCCAAACTTAAAATAGGAAGCATTAAAAAGATTATAAAAAGTAACAAAACTTTAGAAAATACTGTTTAAAATCAAATTAATTATATAAATATCAATAAAGAATTGAGGACGAGACATCATGCGTGTATTAAAACAATCTCTCATAGCTTTGATGCTGGCCAGTACCTTAACCCTGAGTGGCTGTGGCTATAACACCTTACAGGTCAAAGATGAAGCCGTAACGGCGGCCTGGTCGGAAGTACAAAACCAGTATCAGCGCCGTGCCGATCTGGTGCCGAACCTGGTCAATGTGGTGAAAGGCTATGCCGCACATGAAGAGCAGGTGCTGACTGAAGTGACCCAGGCGCGTGCCAATGTGGCTGGCTTAAAAGTCGATCAGGCGGTGCTTGAAGATCCGGCTCTGTTCCAGCGCTATCAGGAAGCGCAAGCACAAATGACCGGCGCTTTGTCGCGTTTAATTGCGGTATCAGAAAATTATCCGGATTTAAAAGCCAATCAGCAGTTCCGGGATTTACAGGTACAGCTTGAAGGTACCGAAAACCGTATTGCGGTGGCGCGTAACCGTTATATCACCACGGTACAGGACTTTAATGCCTATTCACGCCAGTTCCCGCAGGTGATGACCGCAAAAGTAATTGGTATGGACACCAAGCCAAACTTTAGTGCTGATCAAAACGCGCAAACTGCACCAACCGTGTCGTTTGAATAATCCCACGCCCCAAGGAGCCGCGGATCATGCCTGATTCAATTACCGCTCTCATCCGGTGGATACTGCACAGCCTGCTGTTGTGCTGTGCGCTATTGCTCAGTTCACTCAGCCTGGCAGACACCGCTGCTACCGGCTCAGCAGATGACCTGGCGGCGGCGCGTATCATTCAGGAACAGCAACGTGCGGCCAATGCTCGTCATCAGAGTCAGGCAACCGCTGCATCCGAGGCAAGTGTTGAACAACCGGCGATTGCCAATGATATGGCAGAAGGGGAGTCCATCCGCGGCTTGCCGACTTTAAATGAGCCGGTGATTGATCAGGCCAATTTGCTGAGTGCAGCGCAGAAACAGGCGATAAGCCAGCAGATTTTAGCGCTGCATCAGCAGGGTAAAGCGCAAATTGGGGTAGTAATTGTGCCGACCACCGGTCAGGAAGATATTTTTGATTTCGCCATGCGCGTTGCAGAACGCTGGCAATTAGGCTCGGCCAAATATGACAATGGCTTGTTAATGGCAATTGCGGTGAATGACCGCCGTATTCAGATTCTGACCGGTTATGGACTGGAAGGGGTATTGCCCGATATTGTGCTGGGCCGGATTATCAACAACCAGATCACCCCGTATTTTAAACAGGCGCAATATGCCAGCGGCATTGAAGCCGGTCTGGCCGAAATTGAACGTATTTTGAATATGGACCCGGAAGTAGCGGCCACTGCGGCTAAAGAGCTGCAAGAACGCCAGCAACAGGCACTGCGTGAGCAGCAGGCACGGGAAAAAACCTTTAATACAGTAATTTTTATTTTAATCGCCGGGGTGATTGGCTCCTATATTGTTGGTAAACGTCTCAGCGCCTCAACCGCTGCGGTAGCAGCTACCGTGGCAGGGCTGGTCAACGGCGTGGGCGTATTTACCAGTCTGTTGATGGGCCTTGGGATTTTCTTTTTACTCATTACCGCACTGGCCCAAGCGATTTTTCATATTTTCCTGGCCTCGGCCGGTCGTGGCGGTGGAGGCGGCGGCTTTGGTGGTGGCGGTGGATATAGCGGCGGAGGCGGCGGCTTCGGCGGGGGAGGAGCATCAGGATCATGGTAACCACAACAGATACAACCGAAATTATTACCCAGCCGAAAACTCAGGAGCTGAGTCAACTCAGTTTAAAACGCTGGTTTAAGCACTTTTTCTATATGCCGGCCACCAAGCGCTTTTTTAACCAGCAGGACCAGTACGCGATTGCGCATGCGGTCACAGAAGCCGAGCATGGTCATATTGGCGAAATTCAGGTGGTGATTGAGGGCTGTCTGCCTTCGCGTTTGGCTTATTATCAGGATACGCGTACCCGCGCACGACAGTTGTTTGCTGAATTAGGTGTTTGGGATACGGAATATAACAGTGGGGTACTGCTTTATTTAAACCTGTGTGAGCGAAAAGTCGAGATTGTGATTGACCGTGGTATTAAACATGCTACCGAGCAGCAGGTCTGGGATGAGATTTGCCAAAAAATGGTGTATGGCCTAACGCAAAGAGAGTATCAGCAGGCAGTGATCTTGGGGGTTAAAGAAATTGGCATGATTTTAGATGGTTTTTATGACCGGAAAATTCAGGATGAAGCTAATGAGTTGGGGAATAAGCCAATCATTCTTGGTTGATGTTGTAAATATGTGACAATAAGTGTCACTTTTTTACATAAAAATACATTAAAAAAATAAAGTGAAAAATTTTTATTCTTAAATGGCTGTTTTTTCTTTAAATATATTTATAATGAAAGTTGGCACACATAGTGCTATATACAAAATAGCTTACAAAGCTTATAAAAAATTAACAAAACATTTGTGGAGAATGTTATGAACGCTCAAAAAGGTTTTACCTTAATTGAATTAATGATCGTTGTAGCGATCATTGGTATTTTGGCTGCAATTGCGATTCCGGCGTATCAAAACTATACAAAGCGTGCACATGTGACAGAGGGCCTTAACCTTGCAGGCGGTGCTAAAGCTGCGGTAGCAGAATTCTACTCTTCAAATAACCGTTTTCCTAAGAATAATGCGAGTGCTGGTTTAGCTTTAGCCACAGATATTAAAGGGAATGCGACGGAGTCTGTTGGTGTAGGTCAAGTCGATGGTCTTGCAACAACATCCTCAGCAGATAAAGATGGACTTATTTTTATTAAATATAGTTCAAAAGTAGATGGAACTAAGAATACGTTAGTATTAAGCCCATCAACAACATCGGGCGGTATTCAATGGAAATGTACGCGTACAAATTCTCAAATTACATCTGGTACTGGGATAGATCAAGAATTAGTACCATCTAACTGCCGTTAATCGTGAGTTAAATACGTAAAACGCTCATCTTGTATGGGCGTTTTTTATGCATCTGTTGGATAAATATATGTACAAAAAGTATATCCCGAGTCTTTTATTTTGTTTAACTTTATTGATAGGATTTGGGATTTATACTGTTGGTTTAAAAGGTTCTTTTTTATTTGATGATTACCCTAATCTTTCAGATTTAGGTACCTATGGGGTAATCGACTCTTGGGATAAAGCTTATAATTTTATTAATGGTGGTTTTGCTGGACCCACAGGTCGTCCTGTCTCATTAGCAAGTTTTTTATTAGATGCAAATACTTGGCCTGCTTCTCCATATCCTTTTAAATATACCAATTTGATGGTGCACATACTCAATGGAGCTTTATTATGTTGGGGATTAATTTTATTACTACGTAGTTATGGTTATAAAGAAGAAAAAGTTCTCTGGTTAGCGTTAGTCACTACAGCTTTTTGGTTATTACATCCTTATTTTGTTTCTACAACGCTTTATGTTGTTCAGCGTATGGCTCAATTAGCAACGTTGTTTAGTCTGGTAGGGATCATTGGTTATTTAAAATTTAAAACTTATATTCCTACTAGGCCTGTTATGGCTTATGTAGGTATGACGCTATTCTTGGGTATTGCAACAATTTTAGCAACCTACAGTAAGGAAAATGGAGCGTTGTTGCCACTACTCCTTCTTGTAATAGAATTTTGTAACCCTCGAGCTCAAGTCAGATTGATATGGCAATGGAAATGGCTATGCCTTTATACTCCATGTTTTATCATCTTATATATCTTAGCTCGATCTTTTACTTTGGCGGAAAACCCTTGGCCGAATCGTAACTTTAATATGATTGAGCGACTATATAGTGAAGCTAGAATTGTTACAGAATATCTTTTCAATCTTTTTATACCTCAAATTGAACTAAGAGGTTTATATCAAGATGGTTATTTAGTTTCTCGATCATTATTTCAGCCTATAACTACGCTTTTCTCAATAATTTTTCTTTTTGTACTTCTGATTTCAGCATTCTTAGCAAAACAGCGATATCCTTTGTATGCCTTAGCTGTACTATTCTTCTTTGCAGCGCATCTTATGGAGTCGACAACGATTGGTTTGGAGTTATATTTTGAACATCGTAATTATTTAGCAGCATTATTTTTATTCTTACCTATTGCAAGTGCTTTTTATATTCTAAAAGAAAAAATTGATCAAAAGTTAGTGGTTTTAGTTGTTCTATCGATACTAGGAGTATTAAGCTTTTTTACTTATGAACGTGCTAAATTATGGAGTAATATTGATAAGTTACAACTTTATTGGGCAGAAAGTTCACCCAATTCAGCCCGTGCACAGAGTTCAATTGCAGGTATTTTATATGATGCAGGGCGAGTAGAGGAAGCGAACCAGTTCTTAGACGCAGCGATAATACGTTTACCTCATAGTGCTTTATTAAGTATGCGTTTGTTAATGCAGAAGGTGTACTCACATACTGCTGTAGAGCAAGATTTCCAGCAGGCTGCTGAACGGTTGAGGGATCAGCCCTTTGATGCACAGGCAATTCAAGCCCTGAGAAATTTGACTGAACATATTGTAGAACAGGAAGTTGTTTATCTTTATGGGCAATGGACCTTGGATTTAATTGATAATTTAGAAAATAATAAGGCTTATAATCAACTTCCTTTATTTCAAAGATTGATGCCTTACCTTAAAGCTAAAATTTATTTGGCAAAAGGTGATCAATATGAATTTATGAATTATTATCAATTAGCTATAAAGTATTATGCAGATGTTGAGGCTGGTCTGATGATGGTGGCTGAAATTGGTTCCAAGGGGTTTAACCAAGAGGCATTGATATTATTAGATCAAGTTGAAAATATTTATAAAAATCAAACCCAATCGAATTTAAAACGTTCTAAGAGTGAATATGATTTTGAATTAATGCGGGTGCGAGAAATATTGATGAGTCGTATCAAAGATCAAAAGGATTAATTTTGAAAATTAGCATTGTTCTTCCTGCTAAAAATGAAGCAGGTGCAATTGGTCAAACTATTGTTAATATTCAGCAGTTAAATATTGCGAATGAAATCATAGTAGTGAATGATGGCTCTACAGATAATACAAAAGATATCGCTGAAAAAGCAGGTGCAAAAGTAATTTCACATCCCTACTCCAAAGGTAATGGTGCAGCAATTAAAACAGGTGCTCGTCATGCTTCTGGAGATGTGATTATCTTCATGGATGCTGATGGTCAGCATGATCCCAATGATATTCCTCGTTTATTACATAAAATTGAACAAGGTTATGATTTGGTCGTGGGTGCGCGTCAAAAAGGCTCGCAGGCAAGTTTAGGTCGTGGTATTGCAAATGGTCTTTATAATAGCCTTGCTTCTTATATGACGGAACATAAAGTCGAAGATTTAACTTCAGGTTTTCGTGCAGTGCGTGCTGAAAAATTTCGTGAATTTTTATATCTTTTGCCCAATGGTTTTTCATATCCAACGACCAGTACAATGGCATTTTTTAGAGCAGGTTATTCGGTTACCTATATACCTATTCATGCTGCAAAGCGTATTGGTAAAAGCCATATCCAACCATTAAAAGATGGAGTTCGTTTTTTCTTAATTATTTTTAAAATTGCGACATTGTTTTCACCATTAAAAATGTTTTTACCGATTGCTGTTGTATTATTTTTAATGGCGACAGGTTGGTATGGGTATACATTATATGAATATCATCGTTTTACGAATATGAGTGCGTTACTTTATACGGGCAGTGTAATGATTTTTCTTATGGGATTGATTTCAGAACAAGTTACAGCTTTGATGTATAAAGAGAATTAGTTTGATGTTACAAAGTTTAAAACAGCTTTGGAGAATATTAACTCCATTAGATAAGCGTAAAGTCATATATGTGCTTATTTTGGTTATGGGAATGGCATTAATCGAGTCGGCAGGTGTGCTATCAATTATGCCTTTTTTAGCTGTGCTATCTAATTCAGATGTTATACAGACGACACCTATTCTAAAAAAAATATATTCATTTTTAGCATTTGATGATGAAAAACTATTTATTGCTTATTTGGGGTTATTTTCTTTTTTTATTGTTGTATTTTCAGCAACATTAAAAATTTTGACTCAATATGCTGTTAACCGTTTTTCAAATTTACAGAGACATTACTTCTCTGAAAGATTATTAAAAATTTATTTAAATCAAAAATATGAATTTTTTATTCAAAAAAATAGCTCTGTATTAATTAAAAATGTACTCTCGGAAGTAGATCAACTCATTTTAACTATGATTTTACCAGCTTTAACGATGCTATCATATGGTGTGGTTTTACTAGCAATGATTAGTATTTTATTGGTATATGATCCTATTATGGCAGTGGCTACAGCTAGCATCTTAACTCTTTTTTATTTTTCTATCTTTATACTAGTCAAAGTAAAACTTAAAAATATAGGCGAAGAATATACCCAAGCGAATAAAGAACGATATCAAAATTGTCAGGAAGCGTTGGTTGGTATAAAAGATGTCATTATCAATGATGCAAAACAAGGCTATATCGATCAGTTTGAGAAATCATCTAGAGTATTTGCTCGGCATTTTGCAACGAGAGATACTTTAGGGCAAATTCCACTTAATATCATTGAAACAGTAGGTTATGGTTTATTAATAGGTGTTGCTGTTTTCTTGATTTTCTCAGGTAAAGAGGTTTCACATATATTACCAATACTAGGTCTTTATGGTTTTGCTGCATATAGGATGCTACCTGCTGCACAAAATATCTATCGTGCAATGTCTCAGCTTAAATTTTCTGAACAAGTATTGAAAGTATTAATACCCGAATTTGCTTTAGAAAAAAAGGATATAGATTTAGATAACTGTATAAAAAAAACAGAGATAAAATTCGAAGAAGTCATTCGCTTAGAAAATATTTATTTTGCATATCCAAACCGATTGGATAAGCCTGTTTTTAAAGATTTGAGTATAGAAATAACTAAAAATAGTAGTTTAGGAATTATGGGGAAAAGTGGTAGTGGTAAAAGTACCCTTATGGATATTATGCTGGGGCTATTAACACCAACACATGGGAAAATTTATGTTGATAACATAGAGCTATCTGAAAAAAATGTAGATGCGTGGCGAAATATAGTGGGCTATGTTCCACAATCTATTTATTTAGTAGATAAGACGATTGCTGAGAACATTGCATTTGGAATACCTAAACATGAAATTGATATAGAACAGGTTAAAAAGGTAGCAAAACTTGCTCAAATCGATGATTTTATTTGTAATGATTTAGCTCAACAATATAATGAAGTTATTGGTGAGAGAGGTTTAATGCTGTCTGGTGGGCAGAGACAACGTATAGGTATTGCGCGGGCGTTATATAAAAAACCTCAAGTATTATTTATGGATGAAGCTACTAGTGCATTAGATACTGAAACTGAACTTGCAGTTAATGAATCTATTCATAATTTGAATGGAAAAATTACAATAGTAATTATCGCACATAAATCGAGTGCTATTGAAAACTGCGATCAAATTTTACACATGTAAGATGGATGAAAATCGTGAAATTATTAACATTTATTATTCCAATAAAACATAAGGATAATATAAAAGACAAAGATAAATTTATGTCAAATTTATCACAAACAATTTCATCTATTTGTAATCAGACTAATACTAATTGGAATGCTGTAATAGTTGTAAACAAAGAGACTCCACTTCCTTACATTCCTCCTGAGATTTATGTGAAATATGTTGATTTACCATCAAATAAATTTTACGAGAAAGACTCATCTAATGATGTAAAAAAGTTTCAAGATGCTGTGAAGCTAGACAAAGGCACTAGAGTTTTAGAAGGCATTAAGCACGTTAGTGATTCAATGTATTATATGGTTGTTGATGATGATGATCTAATTAGCTGTAATATTACCCAGTTTGTTTATGAAAATAGTGATAATTTAGGCTGGGTTATTAAATATGGATATCTTTGGAATGATTGTGGAAAAATTCTTTATAAAATAAATGACTTTAATAACTTATGTGGCACATCATTAATTATTAGGTCTGATTTATACAAGTTAATTGGTGTTAATGAAAATATATCTATAAATTGCATTAAAAATGTTTTAGGTAGCCATATAGATATTACTGAAATTTTACAAAAAAAAGAAATTATACTGGATGAACTTCCATTCAGAGGTGCTATTTATAGAGTTGGACATGCTTGTTCTCATAGTAAAAATAAAAAAATTTGGAGACATTTTTTTAAAATTAAATTATTAATTAATCCATTATTATTATTCAAAGAAATTTTAAAAATAAGATGGCTTACTGAGCGTATTAGGGGTACTTTTTTTTAATTGATTCTATTATAATCATTTTAACGTGTATTATTTTAATGCTAGACATGAATTTTAAAAAAATATTTAAATCTGAAATGGTGGAAAAATCTTATTTTGAGTTAAAAGAACCACACGTATTAACAGAAATAAAACCCATAAAGGCATATTGGTGGGATACGTGCCCTAATTTTGGAGATGTGATAGGTCCTTGGTTGATAGCTGAAATGACTAAAAAAACAATTATCAACATAAAGGGTAAACAATCTGATGAAGCTATATTTTCAGTAGGATCTATTATTGAGCATATTGATAGAAACTATAGTAATAATATTATTTGGGGAAGTGGATTAATACAACCATTAGATGATAATTGGTTAATAAAACGAAAGTTAAAGAAATCCTCCATTAAAAAAGTTTGTGCCGTGAGAGGGAAATTAACTCAATATCAATTGAAAACTAAATTAGGGTGGGATGTTCCTGATATTTATGGTGACCCGGCACTGTTATTGCCTCGGTATTATCAACCTCAAAGTACAAATTTGCAGAAAAAAATAGCTATTTGTCCGCATTTTTCACATAAATTATTTTTTAATAATTTAAAAGATAGTGAGATGTGGAATGTTTTGGATGTTTGTGAACATCCACAAAAAGTAGTAAGTAAAATAGTTAATTCTTCATGCTGTATTTCAACTTCATTACATGGAATTATTGTGGCTCAAGCATACGGTGTGCCTTGGTTGTGGCTAAATATCAGAAATAATGAATTGATCGGAGGAGAATTTAAATTTCTCGATTTCTTTTCCGTGCTAAAAGAAGAGAATATTCCATCCTCTATTATTGATACTAAGGATATTACATCTGAAAATTTATTAGAGCTATCTAAAAAGAGTAGATTATTGACTTTGAATATTTCCTTGGATGACTTAGTGTCAGTGTTCCCTTATAACACTATTAACTAAGCTGAGTTACTATTAGGAGAGGTGTTTGAATAAATTATTAAAAAAACTATTGAATATTATTGATTATATTAATGTAGGATCTTATATATTTATTTCAGAAGAAATATCTACTTTTGAAAATAATAATATTCATGATTTAAAAAAGACATTAGATTTAGTATATCAAAATGAGCTTAGTTTAGTTCGATTTGGTGATGGGGAGATAAATCATTGCTTGTATCCGCATGTTTCAAGCGATTGGCAAGAATGCTCTATTGAGTTGTCGAATGAATTGTCTTCTATTCTCGTTGATGAAAATGAAAAATTATTGATTTGTATTCCAGCAGCAAACTCATTTAGCAGATGGTGGAAAAGGTACTGGATAAATAACTGGTATCCATTTAAGACAAAGATTAATTTAAGAAAAAAATATGGTAATTCATTTATTACCCGTCCTGAGTTCTTTCTAGCATACAAGCATGAAGGTGTAAATTTATGGAAGCGTATTTGGGAGAATAAAGATGTCATATTTATAACAGGTGAAGGGAGTAGATTTAATTACACTCATAATTTATTTTCAAATGTAAGGTCATATGAGACACTATTTTCTAAGAGTAAAAATGCTTTTTCTGATTTGAATAGGCTTTTGAAAATATTAGATAATGAAAATAATAAAGAAAAGCTATTCCTTATAGCTTTAGGTCAAACTGGTACGGTCTTAGCCTATCATTTAAATCATTTAGGATATCGTTCTTTAGATATAGGTCATATAGATAGATCATATGATTACGTATTTAGAAATGGTAAATCTCCAGAAAAAGTTAGTTATAAATAATGAAAATATTTGTAATTTCATTAATTTCAGATGAAGTAAGACGGGAAAATTTAAAAATGTGTTTTCCCAAAATGTACAGTACTTTTAATTTTGTGAATGCGGTAGATAAGAATCAAGTTGATTTATTGATAGATCATATTAATGTTAAATCTTTAAAAGTTCCAATTTCACAAGTTGAGATAGCATGCGCCTTAAGTCATTCTTCAATATACAAAAAAATTGTGTTAAATGATCTGGATAGTTGTCTTATATTGGAAGATGATATTATTGGTTCAGATCAAGATATTGATAAAGTAGTAGAAATTTATAGAAAGCTTCCTAAGAATAGTATTTTGCTTGCAGGAGGAATGGATGGAATGAAGTCGATGAACTATTTGTATGGAGAATTAGTTTACTCTCATGTTTATCGAATACATCCCGCTTATTATCAATTCTTGGTTAGAGCATGCTGTTATGTTATTCCTAAAAGTATTGCAGCAAAAATATTAGCGATTCAGGAAAAAAGTATTATTCGAGCAGATGAGTGGGGTAAATTTTTAAAGAATGAGAATAATGTTTATTTTTCCCCAATATTTCACCATCCATTAGACCTTAAACATAGTCATATAGAGATTTCCCGTAGAAAGGAATTGAATGGTGTTTTTAAACGATTATTTAAAGAGGGTTTTTTCTTTACTGGTTATAAAATGTTAAAGCGTAATATGCTAAAACTATATGCCAAATTTAAAGGCTTAAAAGCTGTTTTTAAATAATGCTATTGAAATGGTTTCCCATGTGTTTTTTTGATTTTTTGTGAAAATATTGTTTAGATGTGTAAATTGTTTTTGAATAGAGTCTGCTAATTGAGTAGGGTTTTCTGTAGAACAAAAAATTGCTTTATGATTTATCATTGATGGTAAGTGATTTAAATTATTTTCGGACTTCGTTGCGACGATGGGAATTCCCATTTCAATGTATTCACTAATTTTACATGAAGAAGCATTATCTAAAAATTCGGAAGTTCTATAAGGTAATGTTAAAATATCACAACACGCCATTGCAATGGGTATATTTTTAAATGGTACATTTCCTAAATAATTTATGAATTCATGTTCTAGATTTAAATCATCACGTTTTTTTCCACCTAGTAATAGATAAATATTTTTATTATCTTTACGTAATAATTTTACAGCGGTAATTAAATCATCGATACCGCGTTCTATCTCCATACTACCAAAGTAACCAACATAAATTTTATTTTGATCTAAATTAAAATACTTCCTAGATTGAGTTTTATCTCTAGGATAAAAGTGATTGGTATCTACACCATTTGGTACTAATATTGTTTTTTTACAAAGTTGTTCACTGTTACTCTTAAGTTTTTTGCTTGCAAAAAAACAAGTATCAGCATGTTTTAGTAAAAAAACAAATAAATTGTTAAAGCCTAAATTTCTGTATCCAGAGAAAGCATCATATTTATCATAAACATCAAAGATAAATTTTGAACGACAAAGTTTTGCTAGAATATAAGCAAATAAGCCGATATAACAATCACCGCTTGCTACAATAGTTTTTGGTCTATAAATGAATATTGTTTTTAATATATTAAATAAAAATATTAGGCTAAAAAGAGGGGTAGATAAAATATTTAAAGAATTATGTTTGTCTTTAATTTTGTCTTTACTGTGGTAATCAACTAACCATAAACTGGTTTCTATTTCTTTAGACCAATAATATGGAAGTTGGTAAATTCGACCAAATTTTTCTGTATAAGCATCACGATTGGTATAAAAACGTTTTCCAATAAATAATATGCTCATTTAAGATGCTCTATATTTGATCTAAATTTTATCTTTAATTTCGACCATGAAAAATTATTTGCGAAATTTTGACATTCAAATTTATCTAATAATATTTTATCATTAAGAATATCAATAGTGTTTTCTGTTAACTTGGTATATTGATCATGTTCGATTAATAAGCCGGTTTTACCATCATGTACAGCATCAACAATCCCACCCGTAGCAAAAGCTACCGTTGGCGTCCCATGTGCTGCAGCCTCAATCGCTACCATTCCAAAGCCTTCAGGATCTTCAGGGATATGTTTTACTGGGAATACGTGAATATCCGCAAGATAGTACCAACATGAGAGGATCGTATCATCACTAATATTACCTACAAAAAGAATATGATCCGATATGCCATGCTGTTGAGCCGTTTCAATAATTAATTCTTTACTCTGTAGATTTTTATTAAGAGATTGACTTGGTGTATCGCCAATAATCACTAAAACAGTATTGGGGTGTTTGGCCACAATTTCAGGTAATGAAAAATTGACAAACTCATTCAGACCTTTACGCTGTGTTAATCTTCCGACAGATATTAATATTTTTTTATCATGCAATCGATGTTTTTCTTTAAGGGATTGAATTAGATTTTCATTTCTTGGTAGAGGAGGATAAGTCACTCCTGGATAAATAATCGTTAATTTTTCCTGCGATACTCCTTTTTTTAAGCAGATCTCATGTGTTGGTGTGCTGTTAGCAATAACGTTACGGGCACTACGAATCATGGGAATCCATATCTGATTATAAATCCAATGATTGGTTGCAATATCTAAACCATGAATGTAAATAATACTTTTTTTTCTAAATACTTTTGCCCAAAAAACTACAATAGGTGCAGTTAAACCACTTCCTGCAAATAATACCTCCGGTTTGTAACGTAGACAAATTATAAAAGTATGGAAAAAAGCTAAAATTAAAAATAAAGGCAGAGGACTCAAAGGTATCCCAAAAAACTTACATTTTTGCGGTGCTTGCTTTTGGGCTTCTTTATGACTAAGCAGAAAAACCTCATGCTCATAACTCAGCTCATCCGCAATATGCCAATTTAATCTTTCCATGCCTCCTATTAGAGGAGGAAGGTTTCGAGTCACGATTAGAATTTTTTTTGAATTCATGAGGTTGTAAAAATAAAATAGCCGTTTTAATCTCTTTAACTATCATACTTGATTTATAAATTTTTGAGAGCATTTTTTACATCAAAGTTTAATTTTGATTATCATAGCTCATCTTTTTCTCAACTCTTGCAGCATGAAATTTTTCCTCTTGCTTCTAGCCAGTATCTTTATCTCCCTCGCCTGGCTCCTCCCCATCCATTACCGTCCCTGGGTCACCTATACCGGCGAGCTGTATGCCTTCTTTGCGCTATTCGCTTTGGCTGCTATTTTCCTAAAAGAAAAACTGCTTATCCCAAAAATCAGCCTGCCTTTACTGGCCTTGGCCGCAGTTCCATTTATCCAATGGGCCTGTGGGTTGCTGTTCTTTTTCGATAAAGCCTTATTTAGCAGTCTGTATATCTTTGGTTTTTGGCTAGCGATTGTATTGGGCTATAACCTGACTGTAGATGCCGCGCAGCGAGAAAAAATATTTACAGGTTTCAGTTTTGTCTTTTTAGGCGTTGGCACCCTAACCGGTCTCATGGCTATTTGCCAATGGCTCACCATCGACCAGTATTTCCCGTTTATGGTAGACATCCGCACTGGCCAGCGTCCTTATGCCAACTTTGCTCAGCCGAACAATATGGCAACCTTTCTGGTCATGTCCTTAATGGCCTATTTATATCTGTATGAAAAACAAAAACTGAAAACAGCACTTTTGGTTGCAACTGGTTTGGTCATCTTAAGCGGGGTGGTGCTGAGTCAATCGCGTACCTCTTGGGTCGCCTCACTGTGTATTCTGGCTTATCTCGGTTATCAGCAATACCAAGGCTATATCCGCCTGAAATGGTTCTATAGCGCGCTCTGGTTTGCCACTTTTGTCGGTTTAATCTTTATTGCACCTTCCGTAAGTCAGCTACTCTCTCAAAGCGCAGATATAGCGGTACAGTCTCGTGATGTGGTACAGCGCGCTACCGGTGATATGTCACGACTGGCAATCTGGGAGCAAATGCTGCACGCAATTGCCCATCAACCCTGGTTTGGCTATGGCTGGCATCAGACCAGCGTTGCGTACACGACGATTAGTGAATTTTTCCAGGGACCAGTATGGATTCGTAGCGCTCACAACGTCGTGCTCGATCTTCTGCTCTGGAATGGTCTGCTGATTGGCTTGCCATTGTTGGCTTATCTGGCCTATTGGGGCTATCAGCTGCATCGGCAGGTGAATTCAACCATTTCGGTGATTGGCCTGTTGATGCTGGGTGCCTTCCTGATTCATGCCATGCTGGAATTCCCGCAGAACTATGCCTATTTTCTGCTCCCCGCCGGTTTTATCTTGGGGGTTGTGCAGTCGCAACGTCCAAATGCTGGCGTGCAGTTATCGCCAATATTCATGCGCGTTAGCTTTGGCGTGGGTTTAGTCCTGTTATTGCTAATTTATCGTGATTATGAAGTGATGGTGCCAAAGCTGAATCAATCGGTGCGTTATGAAAAAACACCGGAAAAAATCACCAATCAGGATCAGATTTATCTGCTCGAGGAGTTTAACCGCCGCATTGCCTGGATTCGTCTGAATCCGTATAGCCAGCAAAGCCCGGAGCAATTACAGCAGATTCATGAGATTGTATTGAATTATCCAACCCAGTATGACCTACTTAAATATGCCCGGGTGCTGGCATTTAATGGCTATGAAGCCGAAGCCAAACAGCAGCTGGAGCTGTTAAAGATCGTGCGAAAGGTCGAGGTGGATTATGATAGCTTGCTGGATGGAGTAGAAATCAGACCAGAATCATAAATTATCTTCTGATTTTTAAGGTTGCTGTTTGGAATTTGAAGCACATTGCTCAATCCATAAAAAAGACCGGAACCCCGGTCTTTTTTATGCAGTTAATCTTTGTAAGTAAACTTAGAGCTGGCTCTGAATATAGTTTTCAATACCGACAGATTCAGTTAAATCCAGTTGTGTGGTTGCCCAGTCCAGATATTCTTCTTCTTTTTCCAGAATTTCCTGAACCAGATCACGGGTCACATAATCCATTTCCTGTTCAGCCAAAACGACGGCTTTCTGAATGGCTTCAATATTTTCTTTGACTTTACGGACATCACAGTTCAGCACTTCAACCGTGTGCTGACCAATATACAGTTTGCCCAGATGTTGCAGATTTGGCAGACCTTCTAGAAATAAAATCCGCTCGATAATTTTATCGGCATGTTTCATCTGACGAATTGATTCTTTATATTCCGCCGAACCGAGTTGCTCAATGCCCCAGTCATTAAACATGCGCGAATGTAAAAAATACTGGTTAATAGCGGTTAAATGATGATACAGCACCTGATTCAGCTGATTAATCACCTCACGATTGCCTTTCATTGCACTACTCCATCTCACAATTTCTGCCCTAAACAGTTTTAAGGCAATCTAGAGCTTTATCTTAAACAAGATGATGCAGGATGGCGAGTAATTTATTGAACAGCAAATGAAAATCGTCATCAATGCGATTCGGCAGCAAGGCCCAGTCGGGCAATAAAAACCCGCCTGAGTCAGAAGCGGGGGAGGAGAGTCGGCCCACGGACCGAAGGATTTATTCTTATTGGAATTAGGCAGCAACTGCGAGACGGCCAGCAAGTTCGGCCACTTCATCGCTAATAATGGCACGTGCTTCAGGGGCACAGCGGCCACAGCAGGTTCCCAGATCCAGCAGGTCACGAATTTCGCGATAGCTTTCAGCACCGTTCGCTACGGCGTCTTTAATGTCTTGATCTGTAATACCACGGCACAAGCAAACGTACATTGATACAACCATGAAGAATTAAATAAGATAAGTGTTATTATTGATAATTATTATCGTTTGTCAATAAAAATCATTTGAAAATTCATTTGTTGTGATTGGGTTTTTGAATAAAAAAATACCATCTTATCGATGGTATCTTTTTTGTACAGCTAAGTTATTGATTAATAATTACCACACCATCCATTTCGACCAGTGCACCTTTAGGCAGGCTGGCCACACCTAAAGCGGCACGTGCTGGATAGGGCTGGGCAAAATATTCACCCATAATCTGGTTCACCAACTGGAAATTGGATAAATCGGTCAGGTAGATATTGAGTTTGGCAATATCAGCCAGCGTGCCACCTGCGGCTTCACAGACGGCTTTCAGGTTGTCAAAAACACGGCGGATTTGCGCTTCAATGCCTTCAACCAGTTCCATGCTGTAAGGATCAAGGCCAATCTGTCCTGACAGGTACAAGGTATTGCCAACTAAAATGGCTTGAGAATATGTACCAATGGCAGCAGGCGCATTTTCAGTATGGATCACTTGGTGGGACATCGATTTCTCCTTTTATAAGTATGGACAGCATAAACGATTAGCCGGGCAGGCCCGGGACTATCGTATCATGATTAACAGGCCTTGGATGTTTCGGCAATATTGGGTGGCAGTTCCAGACGGATAATCCGCGGGAAGCCAAAATGCATACGCAGGTCACGAATAATCTGGGCAATCTGCTTGCGGTTATTTACCACAATATTGACATAGGTTTTGGCATCGTGGCTACGGACCATTTCTACCCCGGTTTTGGCTTTACGGCATTGATAGATCAGGTCAGAAATCTGCTCATCATTCATTTCAATATCAATGCATAAATAGGCGGTGAAGCTGACGTCATCGATATCATCCGAGTTCCACTGTAGCGGCATGATATTTTCCGGATGCAGATGCTGTTCATGCAGCAGGTTGTGGCAACGCGCACGATGCACAATTAAACCCCGACGGGATAAATGGCCCTGAATCGGATCACCCAGTACCGGATTACAGCAATGCGCATATTTAACATCAATGCCTTCAGTGCCCTGAATCAGACGATCCGAAACTTCCGAGTTGCTGTCCTGTGAATAAAGATGGTTGGCCACCAGTTGGGGTAACAGGTCACCGACTGCAATCTGTTCGAACAGGCGTTCTTTGCTGTCGATATGACGCCATTGCAGCAGGTTAATCCAGTCGTCTTCAGTTAAATCTTTAATCGAACAGTTAAACAGTTTTAAGGCACGGTTAAGGGCCTGCTCACCCACCAGACGCTGCTCGTCAATATCCTGATCACGCAGAATGTTTTGCAGGGCACGGCGCGCTTTTTGGGTATTAATAAAGCTGAGCCAGTCCGGGTTTGGTGTCGCTAAAACATCGGTAATCACTTCCACCACCTGACCGCTGGTCAGCGGGGTCGATAGCGGTTTGATTTCTCCATTAATTTTCGCACCGACCGCATGGTTGCCCAGGAACAGGCTGGCCGAATAGGCAAAATCAACCGCGGTGGCACCTTGCGGTAATTCATGCAGATGGCCATGCGGAGTATAAACCCAGATTTTTTCCTGATGCAGATAATCCAGCAGCTCGCTAAAGGTGGTTTTGGCACAGGCGCCGTCAATCAGCACGTTCAGGTTTTGCATGGACGCCTGAATCGCCGAGCGGCAGGCTTGCGGTGCATTTTCACCTAAAACCACGCCAAAACGCGCCGCTTTACGCATCAGCTCGGTTTGAATGGTTAAGGATAAGGTGGTTTCTTCACCTTTCAGGCGCAGCATCAGCGACTGGTTGCCACCCGGTAAGGGCCGGCGAATATGATCGGCAAAATGCAGTACCTGAAAATGTTCACGTAAAATATCGGCTAAGCGGTCACAGTCGGCGATGCTTTGCAGAATAATTTCAAAGGCGTGGCTGTGAGTCAGCTCTTGCAGATCGATGTCGTTTTTGACGAAATAACGGAGCAGTTCGATATTGTTATTTTTCTTTTTAATCCGGCCGCTAATTTGATGATATTGCAGCAGCTCGGCCAGGTTCTTTTCCCATTTGGCCTGATATTCACAGCGTTTCGGCTTGGTTTCTAGCAGGGCGGCCTGAACATTATTGAACATATCCAGATCAAGATTCTGGTAGCACAGATGTTCCAGGTTGTCGGCCATTTCATTCATACCGACAATACGCGCCATCGGCACAAAAATATCAAAGGTTTCCTGGGCAATGCGGGCGCGTTTATCTGGACGCAAGGCATCTAGCGTGGTCATATTGTGATAGCGGTCAGCCAGTTTAATAATGATCACACGCGGGTCTTGCAGGGTCGCTTGCAGAATTTTACGGAAGGACGCGGCTTTATTGTATTCTTTATCGCTGGAATGGCTGAGTTTGGTGACGCCATCGACCAGTTCGGCCACGGTACGGCCAAATTTTTCGGTAATATCTTCTTTGCTAAATTCGGTATCTTCAATCACATCATGCAGCAGTGCCGCCATCAGGGTTTCGGCATCCAGACGCATATGCGCCAGAATGCAGCTGACCGCAATCGGATGCAGAATATAAGGCTCGCCGCTTTTACGGGTTACGCCATCATGCGCCAGATCGGCATAGTCACAGGCCGCAAGCACGCGCTCGCTATCGCTTTCACTCAAGTAAGCGTCGATAATCATATTTAGTTGCTGTTTGGCTTGGCTGACCTCTGCGCCTGGCATATACCACCTTTAACTACAATGCTCGTAACAATCACAAAAACTGATCTTCTAATGAAAAACATATTGCATGACTTGTCAATTTTTTTCACCGAAAATATCGAAATAAAAGCTCGTTGTAATTACGAGTTCCGATGCTTATGTTATAACGGTTATTGCGCAAATATTAAAGTTCAAATAATAAAAAAGCCTAGTAAAAAACTAGGCTTTTTCAGGATGTATTTTCTTATTGGAAAGAAAAACCATCTAAATTCAAGTTATTTGCTGAAAGTGCAAGGTCAAGGCTAGAGGCTTGGTAGTCCTGATCGCGTTGTTTCAAAATGTCTTTAGAAACGTGGCCTTCTGCAATTTCACGTAAAGCAACAACGGTAGGTTTGTCGTTGTCCCACTCAACGGTAGGTTCAATTCCTTGACGTGCCAATTGACGCGCGCGTTTGCTTGCCACTAGTACAAGCTCAAAGCGGTTGTCTACATGGTCTAAACAATCTTCAACGGTGACGCGTGCCATAAGAGTTCTCGTTTGAATGGTAAATTTAAACAGACTGTGCAGTATAAGGTGCTTTGCCTGAAGACTCAAGTTTTAATCAGGGTGCTGTAGGGGTAATCAGCTTCTGGATTAGTTCCTGATGACGGTTGGCCTGCTGGCTTAACACCAGACGGTTGGCAATAATCACGGCTTCTAAATCATGCAGCGCTTTATTGAAGTCATCATTGATAATCACATAGTCAAAGTTGACATATTGCTGCATATCTTCCACTGCACAGCTTAAGCGATGTTCAATCACATCGACAGCATCGGTGCCGCGATTGGACAGGCGCTGACGCAAGTCAAACTGGCTTGGCGGTAAAATAAAAATCTGTTTCGATTCAGGAAAAAGTTTGCGCACCTGCTGCGCACCTTGCCAGTCAATTTCCAGCAGGACATCGTGACCTTTGGCCAGTTGTTCTTTGACTGTGGCTTGGGCTGTTCCATAATAATTGCCAAAGACTTCGGCATATTCAATAAAACCGCCTTGTTGCACCAGGTCGATAAAATCCTGTTTCTGGGTGAAATGGTAATGAACGCCGTCCAGTTCGCCAGGACGTTGACCACGGGTCGTGTGGGAAACAGAAACGTGCAGATTGTTAACACGTTCAAGCAGGGCTTTAACAAGGGATGTTTTGCCTGTTCCTGAAGCTGCAGAAACGACAAACAAGAGACCCGACATGATATTTTTCCTGATATGATAAAATATCTTCTCTATTTTAGAGCAGAGCTGGCTTAAACAAAATAGTTAAGCATCTATTTGTTTGCATTAATTTCGCATCTGTCTGCAAAAGTTGAAATGAATATCGAGGGTTCTATGGAAATTGTATTGGCTAATCCACGTGGTTTTTGTGCGGGTGTGGACCGTGCAATTGCGATTGTGAATCGTGCCCTTGAATGCTTTAATCCACCAATTTATGTGCGTCATGAAGTGGTGCATAACAAGTTTGTGGTCGATGATTTACGTCAGCGTGGTGCGATTTTTGTAGATGAGCTGGATGAAGTGCCAGACGATAATATCGTGATTTTTAGTGCCCATGGCGTGTCAAAAGCCGTCCAGCAGGAAGCGGAACGCCGTGGCCTGAAAGTGTTTGATGCCACCTGTCCGCTGGTGACCAAGGTACATATTGAAGTGACCAAATATGCCCGCGAAGGGGTTGAAGCGATTTTAATTGGACATGAAGGCCATCCTGAAGTGGAAGGCACCATGGGTCAATATGACAAGAAAAATGGCGGTGAAATTTATCTGGTGGAAGATGAAGAAGATGTCGCGGCTTTAAGCGTGCGTCATCCTGAAAAAGTCGCGTTTGTTACGCAGACCACGCTGTCGATTGATGATACCGCCAAAGTGATTGATGCCTTGCGCCAGAAATTCCCGCAGATTCAGGGACCGCGTAAAGATGATATCTGTTATGCCACCCAAAACCGTCAGGATGCGGTGCGTGACTTGGCCAGTCAGTGTGATGTGGTGCTGGTGGTTGGTTCGCCAAATTCGTCGAATTCGAACCGTTTACGTGAACTGGCCGAACGCATGGGTAAACAGGCGTATCTGGTCGATAATGCTGATCAGTTGGATCAGGCCTGGTTTAATCCTGCAACAAAAATTGGTGTCACTGCTGGCGCGTCTGCTCCGGAAATTTTAATTAAACAGGTGATTCAGCGCTTGCAGGACTGGGGGGCAACCGCCCCTGCCGAGCTTGCCGGTCGTGAAGAGAACATTACCTTTAGTTTACCGAAAGAGTTACGTATTCCTGTAACTCAGGCTTAAACTGAGAAATAGATAACAATCTAATTTTTCTTTTAAAAATAAGCAGATGATTGTGATATGACAGTCATCTGCTTTTTTGTGCCTTTTATCTGTTCTGTGTGGTTTTTGTAACTTTAATAAGTATGATTTTAACTGGGCCAACATTTTTGCCGAGGGGGAGAGCATGCGAAAAAGTCAGGGATTTACCTTAATTGAATTGATGGTCACGATTGCAGTGTTGGCGATTGTGGCGATGATGGCAGCTCCTTCCTTTCAAGCGATTGTGAGCAATCAGCAATTACAGAGAAGTACAGAAACATTATTACAGGAAATAAAAGTTGCACGAACAGAAGCGATTTTAAACCGGCAGACCGTGAGCCTAAATCTTAATTCATCCACGACAAATACATATGGCAACGTCAATTGGTTACCTGCTGGGGATGTTCGCTTAAAAACACCTGCAAATAATCGATTGACGTTCAATCCCAGTGGCGTACTCACAAGTAATTTTAAAGAAATAGAACTTTGCAAGACAGCAGGTAGATCAGCTTCTAAAAAAATTACACTGACGACATTTGGTCAAATTGAAAAAATTGAAGAGGGGAGCTGTACATGAAAATGGTATCACAGCAGGGAAGTGGCTTGCTTGAGATATTAGTTGCTTTAGTGATTCTGGCAATCGGAGCGCTGGGCTATATCATGTTGCAAGTCCGGGCTTTAGAAGCAACGATGGAAAGTACTCAACGTATTCAGGCTATTAATATTGGAAGAGATTTAGCTGAGCGTGTCCGTTCAAACCGTGCAGGTTGGATAAATTATCAAACTGAGCTCATGGTTGCGTCTTCAGGTATTGCTGAGAATGTGGCAAAAGCAACAGGAACGCCTGATTGTGCTACAGCAGCGTGCACGGCAGCACAAATGGCTGATTTTGATGTTGCTGAGATAGCAAGCTATGCCAGTCAGTATGGTATGAATTTGGGAATGCAGAACTGTCCAAGTACGTCTAATCGACGCTGTTTATATGTCGCATGGGGAGACACCAAAGCATTTGATCATACTACCAATACAGCATCATGTACTAATGGTCCTTCCTATCGTACCAATTCGACTTGCATCATGATGGAGGTTTACTAAATGAAAAAGCAAACCGGTTTTACCATGATCGAGCTGATGATTACGATTGCGCTTGGATTGGTAGTTGTTGCAGCTGCTTTAATGATGCTTTTTAGTGGGCAAAAAAATGTTGCACTACAAAAAAGTTCAGCAAGTTTGCAAGATGATCAAAATTTTGGTCTGGCATATATTGCTAAAAATGTTCGACAGGCCAATTTATTTACACCTTCCGCAGAAGTAAAAGCGGGAACTCGCTATGCAGGGATCGTTTTTAATGCGGAAAATTTAGATAGCAATTTAATGTTAGTCTCAGACTTTAAAACCAAGTATGTGACGCAAGCTAGCAATGCGAGCAATATGAAAGTTAAAGGTACGACAAGTGCCACTAATAATGATCAACTAGTAGTGCAGTATCGCCCTGCAGAAGCGGGTTATGACTGTGAAGGTAAAGTTATCGGGCCTACGACGTATGTTGTTGAGCGTTATTTCGTGCGAACGGATACCAATGGTGGACGTAGTGCGGATGAGCGTGCTGCTTTGGCTTGTGCATCAAGTCATTATTCTGGAAGTCTTACAGCTGCACAGGATTTAGAAACAGGAACCAATGGTATTTATGGTTCGGGTCAGATCCTAATGCAGCGTGTGGATTTATTCAAGGTTCGCTTCCTAACACAATCTGGTGCAGGTACTGCAAGCTCACCTTATACATATCGTTATATGACGGCCGCTGAGTATAAAACAGCAGCAGACGCGGCTGTAACAACGACCCCCGTGGGTAATACGCCTCGAATCTTGGCGATACAATTAGGGGTGATTGCTCGTGCTGTAGACCCAACCACAGAAAGCTCAGTTACCACTACACAAGAATTTAACTTATTTGGTCAAACCTTTGTACAAAAAGAAGGTTTTCCAAGTCGCTATATCCGTACACCAATTGTGCAAACCATTGCACTTCGCAATGCTTTAGGAGATCGTTCATGAAAAGGTTTCAAGCAGGTGTAACGCTAATTGTAATTCTACTGGTGTTAATAGCTATTACAGTAATTGGTGGTTTGGCTGTGCGTTCTAGTATTTCGTCATTAAAAATCGCAACTGTGAGCCAAGCACAACAGCTTTTAATTCAAAACTCTGATGCAGCACTGTTTAATGTTGAAGATCCTACTCAATTGGTACGTAGCATGGCATTAAATGGCATGTTTGGCTACTTGAAAGGTGATGCTAACTCGGGTAAAGAGCTTGTGTTCTGTTATAAATCTGGCAATGGACAGTTCTTTAATTTTCATAATGCTAGTTTATTGAGTTGGAATGGCGCCAATGTCATTAATAGTGGGCTAGGTACGAATGGCTTTTGTAAAGTAGATACAGGATTCTTTACTTCTGGTCGTAATACAGTCATCACACAAATAGCGATTAAAGCAGTAGATACATCAGAACTTGCGGATTTTCAGCATATGCAGAAAGGTACGGATGCGGACAGTATTAAAAAAGATCCTGCACAAATGTATACCGTCTATGCAACCTCTATTTTTCCTGGGTTGGCAAACTCGTCGGTGGCGAATTTAAATGACAAGATTAAAGACTGCTTTAGTCAGCGTATGAATGGCTTACCAAAAAGTAAAGAAGATGAACTTGATCTGGAGATTTTAAAAACAACGGCTAGTACAACATTAACGAATGAAGAAAAAGCTGCAAAATTATCGGACCTAAATAACGTAAAAATTACAGTGTCGGGGTGCTTAAGCAGTTTAGGTGTTCCGACACATACACAAGTAGCACGTTATGCATTAATGGACTACGTGACCAAGTGACTTCTACCTTGAGGTAATGAATATGAAAAGCAATAAATTTAATCAAGGTTTAGCAACGAGCTTAACCGCATTAGCAACTGCTATGCTATGTCAGACTACGGCGACCTATGCGAGTGATATTGAAATTTATAAGGCTCCAACCCAAGGAGGGGCAATTATTCAATTGATTTTAGATATGTCATCGTCTATGCAAACTCCGGTTAATAATTCAGGGGGGTATCAAAATCCAATTAATAAAGATTTCCAGATCACATGTGCCACTGGTAGAAATGGTGGTAATAATAAAACTTATGGTGAAACTCGTGCAGGTATTGCGTATGAAAAAACAGATACAAGAACATTTATAGATTCTGCGACTCCTGCAGATTCTCATCAATATACATTTACGGGTCGCTACTGTAACATTTTACAAAGCGACGTTAATATATTGGCTAATGGCAATGCTAGTAATAAGGCCAAAGCAAATCTAATCACTAAATCATGTACGCTCTTTAGGCATACGACAACATCTGGGACTAATACAGATTTTTATCGATGCCCTGATCGTTTAACTTCTTTAAAGCACAGTATCTTTGACTTAATTATTGGCACTTCAGATGTAGAAAGGCTACCAGATACTGCTTACATTGGTATTACTACTTTTCCAAATAGTAATACGCTTTCACCTGTTTTATTGGATGATGCGGGAAGAAAAATAGTTTTAGCTCACGTTGATGGATTAACTACAGCAAGTGGCACGCCAATTTCGCAGGGTTATGCAAATGCAACAAAAACCCTCTTAGACTTTACTTCAAATAATAATGCTGCTGCCGCTTGTGCAGGATTTGGACTGTACTTTTTAACAGATGGTGAGCCTTTAGATGATAATCGTAGTACAGCTCGTACAACAGTTAACTCATACTTAAAGTCAGATCAGCAGATTACAACTAGTCAATGTAGTGGTTCGATTGGTTTGACTGAAAGTGATAAGAGTAAGCAAGCATTGAGTTGGAGTTGTGTTGAACCCATAGCAAAAAAATTACAAGAAAAACACAATACACGCACCCTAGAAATTAAAACCGCAGTGGTTGGATTTGGTGGCGACTTTAGTTTTAAAGACTCATCAGGTCAGCCTATTCAATTCACAACATCCATGACTGAAACTCAAGCTGCTAATTTATTCAGTGGTGCAATACAAAAAGCTGCAGCACGTGCTGCTACAGCAGGAAAAGGTGGATGGTTCAGTGCTGATAATAGTGAAGATATTGTAAATAGTGTTCAAAATTTTGTAACATCTATTCAGATCGAAATTCCATCAATTACAACAGGTACTCCCGCTATTCCACAAGACACCCTTAACTCAAGTGTCGTACAACCTTATGCATATTTTCCTCAATTTCAGCCGACACCTTCCGAGATGACACAAGCTTGGGTGGGGAATTTAAAAAAATATAAAGTTATTGACGGTTTATTGAAAGATAAAGCAGACAGAGATGTGTTTAGTAGTGCGGGTGTGTTGAATTTAAATGCTGAGGATTTATGGGTAAAAAATTATGCTGCCAACACGAATTTAACTGAAACGCAGCAAAAGTTAAAAAACTTGGGTGGATTGCTTGGTCGTTTAAATTTAAAGACCGATGATGGTGCATTTAATCGAAAAGTATATACAAATGCTGGTCAAAATGTGTCGAAGGTGAACAAAGCCTACATTGAAGAAGCACCAACGAGTCGAGGCTATTTCCTTGGACTACTGGGTTATCAAATACCTAAAACAGAAGTTGATGTGCTGACTGCTGCACAAGTTGAAAATATTGTTGCAGGCATGACGCCAAAAGATGAGCTACGTCAAATGGGGGCGATATTACACTCGACACCAGTACTCTTGACTCAGTCTGGCAAAATCACATTTACAAATAATGTTGTAGATACAACCAATCGTGACGATTATATTTTAGTAGGTACGACACAAGGTGCATTGCATGTAATTAAAGCTGGTACGCATTCAGAATCGGCAGTGACCTCTATTATAGATAATACAGCAGGAGAAGAAGTTTTTACTTTTGTACCTGAGGAGATGTTATCTAGTCAGCCTGAAGCATTACTTGCACCAACTGAAACACCAACGGCAGGTATGGAAAATTTATTCTATGGTGTGGATGGGCAATGGGTCGCACATACAGAATATGTCTATATACCTGGAACGGATACCCAACCAGAAGGAGAATTCAAGGTTTACCATGATGATAACAAGTATGGTAAACAGTGGGTGTATGGTGGTATGCGCATGGGTGGCAAAAGCTATTATGCCCTTGACCTTACACGTTTAACTGCTGCTGAAGATAATGGACCAAAAGTTAAATTTAGAATTAACCCAGATCAAAGTCGAGTTGATGGTTTTACAACGCCAAGTGCTGAATCCACACGTTATGCTAACTTAAGCAAGATGGGACAAAGTTGGTCAAAACCAACCATTGCGAATGTTCAGTGGAAAGGTAAGCGCCGACTTGTTATGTTTGTGGGTGGTGGTTATGACCCAGATTATGAGAACTTTGACTATGATCAAACCAATGGCATGGGTGCGGGTGTTTATATGTTTGACGCCGACACTGGTGAGTTCCTATGGTCAACCTACGATGCTAAAGATACTGCTACAGGTTCAACAAAAACATTAATTGGTGATGGTGATCATCTAAAATATAGTGTTGTGAGTCAAATTAAAACAGTAGACAGAGATGGAGATGGAGATGTTGATCATTTGTACTTTGGAGATTTAGGTGGGCAAGTCTTCCGTGTAGATTTGGATAAAGATCATCCTAGTTCAGGAACATATGCTGATTATGCGAAGCAAATTACCCGCATTTATAATGGAAATACAAATAACGATAAATTTGCTGGGTATAGCCCGCGCTTTTATGAAATGCCTACTTTTACAGTGTATGGAAGTGGTGATGATTTATTTGCTGTTGTGAGTATTGGTTCTGGTAATCGAAGTACACCTTTGTTAGGTAAAGTGGTCAATGGTAAATATGTCGTTGAGAATGAAGCAGAAGATGTTGATGACCCTATCAATTCAAATTTCATTAACGATGCAATTTATAATATTTACGACAAAGTTGTAACCCAAGAAAAACCGCATGATGTGACGCTATCAACAAGTCCTGTATTAACGGATTTACATGCTTTAACTAATGCACAAAGAGAGTTAGCAGCAACAAGTTCTACTTCACCAACACCATCCAATCTTGCAACTTGGAAAGAAGGTTCAACTCTTAAAGGTTGGTACTATCCATTTACTTCTAGCGCAAATATAGGAACTAGAAAAGCAGTTGAAAAAGTTCAAGGTGAGCTCATTGCCATTGATAATGACTTATATGTCAGTACTTTTGATGCTGAAGGTGTGGGCACTACAGAAGCATGTGGTGCAGGTATTTATGGGAATAGTCGAGCTCATCGTTTCTGTATGCCTTATGGTCAATGTGCAAATGGTGATACTGTGGCGGATAATACAGTAGTACTTGGTAAAGGCTTATTAGGGATTACTGTAGGGCCTGGCAGCTCAACTGGCGATCGTCGTATTATTGCGCCATTGAACACGACAATGGGTAATAAGATTACGTCGCAGAACTATAAGTCTCTTATTAAGTTGACACCACAAAGTTGGTATGAGAAAAATTAATCAGGGGATATTGAAATGAAAAACTATCAGGGTTTTACATTGATTGAACTGATGATTGTAGTAATTGTGGTCAGTATTCTGACTGCAATTGCTGTACCGGCATATCAATCTTTTGTGCGTAAATCAATTAATCAAAATATACAAAAAGAGATAAATCAATTAGTAATCGATTTGGAAAAACATAAATCGCGCCAGTTTAATTATTTGGGTTATACCCCGGTATCAGACCCAATTTATATACCAGCGGGTTCAAATGCGACTACAGCTAAATACACAATAGAAATTGCAGATGGAGATGATACAACTAAAAAGTTAAGTCAAACTTCGACTCCACCTAAAGGATTAAACTGGGTCATTCGAGCAAAAGCTTCTGATGGACGTTTATATAGTTATTTGATTAATAGTAAAGGTACGCAGTGTCGTAATAAAACTGCTAACAATGTGACTATGACTACATGCGGGACAGGTGCTGAAGAATGGAAATAACATCAAAAGGATTTACCTTAGTTGAGCTGATTATTGTTATTGCTATCATAGGTGTAGTCATGGCATTTGCAGTTCCATCGTACCAAGATTCTGTACGTAAAACTAAGCGTATGGAAGCCCAAGCAGAGATGGTGGATATAGCAGCCAGCTTACAAAAATATAAAATGGCAAATTTTCACTATGTAAAGAGTAGAAGTGGTTCAATTGTGACGCCAATCGACCTTCAAAATGTAGGTTTTGCAAGTGCAACTCCTAAATCTAACAATGGCAGCTATCAGTATGGTTTAAGCTTTAACTCGACTGCAACGGAGTGGACACTCACTGCAACACCAATCGTAGGCGGTCAGCTGGCAGGGACGGGGGCTCTAACAGTGGACCATGCAGGTCAACGCTGCTGGTATAAAGATAAAGATACATTCACTAAAGGATCAGATATCTGTCTACCTTGGGACGGAAAATAAATTCAAAACTGCGGATAAACACTTTTTGATCTTTCATTCAGGGCAAACTTCGCGTAAAATACTGCCCTCTATGAAAGGGGTTTGAAATGTATCGATGGTCGGTACAGGGATAATCCGTAAAAACTATAAGGTTGTATCATGGTAGTTATTCGTCTTACTCGCGGTGGTGCTAAAAAGCGTCCATTCTATCAAATCGTTGTAACTGATAGCCGCAATCCACGTGACGGTCGTTTCATCGAACGTATCGGTTTCTTCAACCCTACAGCGCAAGGTAAAGCAGAAAAACTTCGTTTAGATGCTGACCGTTTTGCTCACTGGGTAGCACAAGGTGCTCAACCTTCTGAACGTGTTGCTTCTTTAGCTGCTCAAGCGAAGAAAGCTGCAGCTGCTGCATAATTTTAAAGAATTAAGTAGTAGGTAGCCCATGACACCAACACAGAATGTACCCGAAGATCGTATTCAGATTGGACAGCTACGTTCAGCATATGGATTAAATGGGTGGCTCTGGGTCTATTCCAATACAGAACCTATGAGCAACATGTTTGACTACCTGCCTTGGTACATTGAGACCAAAGCAGGTTGGCAAACTGTCGATGTAAAACGTTGGAAACCACATGGCAAAGGCCTGGTTGTCAGCTTAAAAGGTGTGAGCGATCGCACCGCAGCAGACGGTCTGGTTGGTGCAAATATCTGGATTTCAAAATCGCAACTGCCGCAAGCAGGTGTGGATGAGTATTACTGGTCTGATTTAAAAGGTCTAACCGTGTTAGGTCTGGATGATGAGGAACAGGAAGTCAATCTCGGTCAAATCCACGAACTGTTTGAAACAGGCGCTAACGATGTGATGGTGGTTCGCGCAACTGCTGACAGCATTGATGGTGAAGAGCGTATGATTCCATGGCATAAAGATGTGGTACAACGCGTTGATCTCGAAGCGGGTCGTATTTACGTCAATTGGGGCGTAGATTACTAATATTTTTGGAAATACGGGAGTCTGCGATGTTTTTTGCAGTCATTACGCTTTTTCCTGAAATGTTTGAAGCGATTACACGTTTCGGTATTAGCGGGCGCGCAGCACAACGTGATTTGATGCAAATTCATTGTATCAATCCTCGCGATTATGCTGAGGGTAACTACAAACGGGTGGATGAACGTCCATTTGGTGGTGGTCCCGGTATGGTGATGATGGCTGAGCCACTGGCAAAAGCAATCCGCCGTGCCAAAGAACTTGCTCATGAAGCAGGTGCGGTCAACGTACCGGTGGTGTATATGTCACCACAAGGTAAAACCTTAAATGAACCCGCTGTACAAGAATTTGTTCAATATGACGGATTAATTGTGCTGTGTGGCCGTTATGAAGGTGTCGATGAACGTTTAATCCAGAAATATGTCGATCAGGAATGGTCGATTGGAGATTACGTGTTATCGGGCGGTGAACTGCCTGCGATGGTGTTGTTGGACAGTATTATCCGGAGACTTCCGGGTGCCATGTCTGATGAGCAATCCCATGTGCAAGACTCATTTGTGGATGGTCTGTTAGACTGCCCACAATACACAAAGCCTGACCATTTTGAAGGTTTGGATGTGCCTGAGGTATTGAAATCAGGTCATCATGCCAATATTGAAAAATGGCGTTTTTTGCAGCGTTATCAGCGTACACTTGAGCGTCGACCTGAACTGGTTGAACAGGCGGAACTGACCAAGCAGCAAAAGAAATGGCTCAAAGATTTGCCAGAACATAAATCTTAATTTATGCTTCGGGCGCAATGAAAAGCTTGGTCTTTAGACTGAGTATTTAAATAGGCTCTTTATGTCTTGAAGCGGTCAAGCATAAAGGGAAAGTTAATCGGGTCTATGCGCTTTAGCCTCTAGCCCCAGTGGATCTCAGACCTCTTCTGACCCACACATATTGGAGATACCCCATGAGTGGTAAGCATCCTTTAGTTCAAGCTGTTGAAAATGCTCAGCTTAAACAAGACATCCCAGCTTTTGCACCAGGTGACACAGTAGTTGTTCAAGTAAAAGTTAAAGAAGGTGACCGTGAGCGTCTACAAGCGTTCGAAGGCGTTGTTATTGCGAAGAAAAACCGTGGTCTGAACTCTGCGTTCACTGTACGTAAAATTTCTAGCGGTGTTGGCGTTGAGCGTGTATTCCAAACTCACTCTCCAATCGTTGCTAAAATCGAAGTGAAACGTCGTGGTGACGTTCGTCGTGCTAAACTTTACTACCTACGTGAACTTTCTGGTAAAGCTGCACGTATCCGTGAAAAGTTACCAGCTCGTAAAGCGTAATTTTACGTTTTATCGAATTGAAAAAATGCGCCTTTTGGCGCATTTTTTTATGTCTAAATTTTATAAACCTTGCAACTTGAGACGGTTGGCATGTTGACGGTAGACATCGACAGGGTTTGGCGCAAAGATACCCGTGATACCAAACAATAAATTCACCTCATCTAAGTGATTCCATGGAAAATCATCTCGAATCGTTCTACCAAATTTAGCGCTACAGACCGAGACAATGCCATCATTTGCACTTGCTTTAGAAGCAGAGATCAAATCCAGTGCCTTCATCGCGGCATCACTGAAATCTAATGCATTGGTCATTTGTTTGTGCCCATTATTGAATATAGCGCAATGCCTTGATCGTTATATTTGCCTTCACCACAATGCTTTAAAGATAGCCCAAGCGTAAAACGTTGATTAAATTCAGCGGTGCCTTCAATAGAAGTGCTATGACCTGCAGCTAAAGCGTTATGCGGAAAAGCATGTGCATCCAAACCCTGTGCCCACATAATCACAGCGCCAAAACTACTAAACAGGGTATTTAGTAAATCAGAGGTACCAGTTTGACTGGCAAATTTCATCACATCCGATGCCGCGATTGAGCCTTGATTGGCGCCACCGACTGTCATAACAGAAGCGACATGTTGTGGCATGACTCCTGCTGCATAGCGCACTGCATGGGCACCGTGGCTATGTCCAATTAAATTGAGTTTTTTAGCACCCATAATTGCCATGACTTCTTAGAGCTGTTCGACATATTGTTCGCCACGAACTTCTGATGAATTAAAAGGGGACATGCGGGCAGCAAAAGCGGTTGAACCATTACGTGCTAAATCAGGCAAAATTTGATACCAATAATCCATGCCCAAAACATCCATAGCAATGCGATTAAAGCCCATCATGCCATGTGCAAATACGAGGGGGTATTGCATTTTGGCATAGTTAGGGATCACGTTTTTACTTTGTGCTTTTTGTAAATTTGAAGCAGTACCGAATGAGCTAAAGAGTAGGGCAGCTATGGTGAAGTATATTGTTTTAATTTTCATGCAATATCCCAATCATGAATGCAAAGAAAAGCCCTGCAATGCAGGGCTTTAATGAGTTGAGCTTTATAGCCCTTGTAGTTTTAAACGATTCGCATGTTGACGATAAACATCCACAGGGTCTGGAGCAAACATGGCTTTTAAGCCAAAGACCATATTGACTTCGTCTAGGTGGTTCCAGTTGTAGTTATCACGAATGGTTTTACCGAATTTGGCACTGCAACGCGACACTAAGCCATCATTGTTTTTGCCACCATCAATCAGTAGTGCAGTCACTTTGAGCGCAGAGTCAGGATCTAGTAGATTCGTCACTTGACCTACGCCTGTGAACGAATAGTTATAAATGCCTTTTTCTTGATAGCTACCTTCACCACAACTCGTTGTTGGCATACCAATTGGGAATTTTTGGTTAAAGGCTGCGGAACCCGCAGCAGTTAAACTGCGTCCACCTTCAAGTGAATTGTGAGGGAAACTATTTGGATCTAAGCCTTGTGCCCATGTGATGGCTTTGGATACAAGGTTCACGCCACCTACCAATGGACCCTCAACAACAGTGCCTTCAGCTTTTAAAATTAAATCGGCAACGGGTGAGCCTTTATGTGGTCCACCGATAGAAGTTAAAGATGCAACTTTATTTGGGATGACACCTGCCACATAGCGAATCGTTGGTCCACCATGTGAATGGCCGATTAAGTTGACTTTCTGTGCGCCGGTAATCGCCAAAATTTCTTCCACTTGTTGTTTCAACTGCTCACCACGAACTTCTGAAGAGTTAAATGGCGAAACACGTGTTGCCCAAACATTGGCACCATTACGCGCTAAATCTGGCAGAATTTGATACCAATAATCTAAACCGAAAGGATCGCTACCAATTTGAATAAAACCTGCCATACCATGACCAAATACTATTGGATATTTGGTTTTGGCATACTGTGTCGATGCTTTGGCAGTATATTGTTTGGCTTGCGTACTGTTGGCTTGAGCCGTCGTCATGGTCATGGCTGCGATACAAGCAGCAGTGATTAATCCATATTTCATTGTTGTTTCCTCTTGTTGTTTTAGGCAGTCCCAGCCTGATTTCAATCTAAACAATCCACGTAGGTTTATGGTTGGATATATGTAATGCTTGTTTATAAACCTTGTAATTTAAGACGGTTGGCATGTTGGCGATACAAGGCCACAGGATCTTGTGCAAAAGTGCCAATAATGCCGAAGAACTGATTCACTTCATCAAAATGATTATGTTGATAATCTTGACGGATAATTTGTCCATAGCGTCCGCTGCAAAGAGGCAATGCACCATCATTGGGGCTGCCTTTCAAGAAACTACCACCCAAGGTAACGACGGTGGATTCAATGACATCGACTGCATTGGTGACTTGGCGATTGCCCATCCATGAGTAATGATGAATCCCATTCGATGTGATTTTAGTCCCTTGGCTGTTGCAATCTTTCGGAATAGCACTCGAACCATACAGCGCATTAAAGCGTTGTATTTTTTCTGGATGCATTGCATCTAAAGCCGCGGTGATCTCAACAGGATATTGATTCTGAGTAAGAACATTCATGCTATGCCCGAGCAAACTACCAAAGCCATGTGCAAAGACAATGGGATACTTCGTTTTCGCATAGCTAGAGAGTACAAAAGATGCTTGATAGGCTTGTAAGGCAGTGCTGGCTTTTGTGGATGAGATTGCACCCACCCCTAAAGCCAATGCCAAGAATGGAAATATTTTCATTGTTCATCCTGAGGCGAGCGCAATAAAAAAACAATGCCTTTATATCGCGTAATATAAAGGCATTTTGCTTATAAACCTTGTAGTTTTAAGCGGTTGGCATGTTGGCGATACATCGCGACAGGATCTGGTGCGAATAGACCTTTTAAGCCAAACATCATGTTGGCAAGATCGGTGTGATTAAGTTTGTAGTCATCTTTAATGACTTTACCAATGAAGGCGCTGCAACGTGCCACCATGCCGTCATTGTCTTTGCTGCCATACGACAATGGCCCAAGTTGCATTAAAATCGTATCAATGTCTAAGGCGTTGGTCGCTTGCGCCACACCTGTCCATGAATAGTAATAGATGCCTTTACTGTCACGTGGTTTTAGGTTTTTATTACAGTTTTCAGTCGCTGCTAAAACGCCATCTTTCACGGCATTTTGTGCAACCGTTGCATTAAAGGTTTTTGAACCTGTTTGTGTGAGGGACTTCATCGATGCATCAAAGTCAATTTCCAGTTCAGGTTTGAGCTGACCTAAGGCAATTAATGGTCCAATAATATAATCACCTAGAATATTAAATGCTGTACGGGTCAGCGTATTATTTTGGATGTCATCTGCAACTTTAGAGCCATGATAAGTTCCTGCAACCCCAGTGATTGAAGCAATTGCATTTGGTTTTACTTGTGCTGCATAAAGGACTGTAGGGCCGCCATGCGAGTGACCAATCAGATTCACTTTTGGCTGACCTGTGATTGCCATGACATCTTCAACTTGGGCAATGAGGGCTTCACCACGATGTGCAGTAGTATTGGCAGGTGAAAGCTGAGCTGCAAATACAGTAGAACCATTGCGTGCCATATCTGGCAGAATTTGATACCAATAATCTAAACCAATGGTATTGGTACCAATGCGTTCCCAACCGAGCCAGCCATGAACCATTAAAATTGGGTATTTGGTTTTCGCATAATTTGAAGTGACTTTTGCTGTTACTTGGCTTGCACTACCTGCTGCTTGAGTATGCATGCTGAGCCCAATCGCTAGAGTCGACAAAGCAAGTGCCTGTGTTGTTCTTATGAAGGTTTTCATAAACAATTCCTATGTTTTATATTCTTGTTTTCTAGCCGATGCTCATCCGCAAGGGCATGTTATTTAAGCCACTTATTACAAATAAAAAGTGCTTGTTTTTGGAGCAGTTATTTTTTCATGCTAGGGCTTAAAAACCATGTCATTTTGGGACAGTAACGAGCATTTCGATGAATACTAAAATATTGTTTTATATACAAATGTATATAAATATTTAACGCTTTGATTTTTAATGAATTTGAAAAACTGCACTTGAATTGAGAAAAATTTGCATACAAAAAAGGGACAATTTATGTCCCTTTTTTAAAGTTATGAATTAATCTGCAAAGGGCAGTTTGCCTCCTTGATCATGTACTTGCTCAAACGTTTCAGCACGTAAGCGTTCTTCTGGTGATTTAAAGTGTTGTTGGCGTAGCTTTTGTACGGCTTGCTGTTTGGCTGCATCACTCATGCCGCTTTTCATAATACCATCTCGTTCCGTTAAGTAGTTATTAACACTAGACTTCCAGTTGGCACGTTCGCTATCTAGGTTTTCTAAACGTTGTGTAGCTTCAGGACCTACCAGATTCAGACGCATTTGGCGAATTTCTTCACTTGAACCACCACGGGCTTTAATGTCTGCAGTGAGTTTACGCAAATCATCCAATTTATTCAGTTGTTCTAGATTTTCTTGCCAATCTTCGGGTAGTTGTTCAAATAAATCTTTTAGCCGTTGTGCTTTTTCAGCTTCGCTCAATTTCTTGTCAGCAAGAACTTGCATGCGATCAAGTGTGTATTCGTGGTACGTATCTTCTGTGCCAAATAATCCTTCAATTTCATAATTAGAAAAGTATTTTTTGCGCAGATTTTGCGTATTGGTGTAAATGCTGCGGTAGTAAGCAGGGTCTTCTTGATCAATCCCTGTAGGTGGTGTCAGCTCCCCTAAAGCTTGGCGATAGTCGAGATAACGTGTCCATAAGTCTAAAATTTGTGATAGTGCTGGTTCTTGATGGTTTTGGCTAACATAGCCTTTAAAGTCTTGTTTGATTTGTTCTAAGGTCTTTTCACCAAACTGGGTAATAAAATATTCAAAACAGTTGCGGGTTTGTTCATTGACGATCAGGCGATTGCTGGCATCGAGCTGCATTTGACAGTTAATTTCAGTGTCTTGTTGGCTATGACTGGCATAGCTTGGCAAACCAGCTTGAAAATTAGCCTCGCTTGTACCGTGATGTGTAGCATTGTTTTGCTGTTCAGTGGAGCTGCTGGACTGTGTGCTTTGTGTTGGGCGTAACCAAAGAATTAGACTGACAATCACCACAATGATGATTGCCAAGAGCATCCATAATTTATTTTTTTGCATATCCTATGCACCTAAATGGGGTGATGTTATTCGTTATAATGAAAAAATATCTAGTTCTAAAAACGCAGCATCATGCGTGAATTTCAGTAAAAAAAACATAGCCAAACAGGTCATTTTTATACTGCGTTAAAGTGCATGGTAACGACTGAATCTCAACAATAAAATAGATTTTTTGTACAAGATGAGGTCACAGCGAAGCGTCATTAATAGATTTCACTGTCACAAACGTTGTAAATACTTTCACAGGGTTTTACCATGGCGCAGTTTAGAATTGTCCGATTTTTGCCATGAAAGCATCTTCTCCTAAAATTCAGCGTCGTCCTGTGCATGGCGTATTTTTATTGAATAAACCCCTGGGTATCAGCTCGAATGCTGCACTGCAAAAGGTGCGCTGGCTGTATCGTGCGCAAAAAGCCGGACATACCGGTGCTTTAGATCCGTTGGCCTCTGGTTTATTACCAATCTGTCTGGGCGAGGCGACCAAGTTTTCGCATTTTCTTCTGGATTCAACCAAGCGTTACCAGACCACCATTCAATTGGGACACAGCACCACCACCGGTGATGTTGAAGGTGAAGTGCTGTTAGAGGCTGCGGTACCGGCATTGACTGAAGAAAATATTTTAACCGTCCTGACGCAATTTACTGGCGATATTCAGCAGGTGCCACCGATGTATTCAGCGCTGAAAAAAGAAGGCCGTCCCTTATACGAGCTGGCCCGTAAAGGCATTGAAATTGAACGGGATGCGCGTCCCATCAGTATTTATGCGCTGGAGCTGCTAGGGTTTACTGACAATAGTATCACCCTGGATGTGACTTGTTCCAAAGGCACCTATATTCGTGTACTCGGTGAAGATATTGCCAAGGCGCTCGGCAGCTATGGGCATCTGACCTATTTGCACCGTATTCAGACCGGGCATTTTGATCTGATCCCAAGCTACACCCTGGATTATCTGGAAAGCCTGAGCGAAGCCGAGCGTGAAGCGCTGTTGCTGCCGGTTTATGCCCCGATTGAGCATTTTCCACAGGTACAGGTGCCAGAAGGCCGGGCCGAATATTTTTGTCGCGGCATGGAAAGTAATATTGACCATGCGGCGGCAACTCAGGTATTGGTATTTGAGGGCGAGAAATGTTTAGGGCTGGCGGAAATTACCGATAAAAAACGTCTGGTACCAAAACGGGTCTTGAATCTCTAATTTTCATCTGCACTGAGGCCACAGGATTGCCCCGATATGGATATTGAAATCGTCATCAGCCTCGTGATTTTTGCCTTCTGTGCCGGTGCAATTGATGCCGCGGTTGGTGGTGGCGGCCTGATCCAGATTCTGGCGATTATGGGCGCAATGCCGCAACTGGCGCCGGCCACGGTGTTTGGCACCAACAAACTGGCTTCCATTTGTGGCACTGCTTCGGCGGCCTTTTCTTTTTTACGCAAAGTGCAGCTGTCCTGGAAATTGCTGGGCGTGATCGGGCTATGTGCCTTTCTCAGCTCTTTCGTTGGCGCAGCCTGCGTGTCAATGATTCCGACCGATATTTTGCGGCCCTTTGTGCTGCTGATGCTGATCGTGATTGCCATCTACACCTTCATGAAAAAGCAGTTTGGCCAGCTGCATGTGCAGCAGACTTTAAACCGCAAAATGTTGCTCTTGGCGGCGTTGGGCAGTGTGCTGATTGGTTTTTATGATGGTATTTTTGGCCCCGGCACGGGCAGCTTTTTTATTTTCTATTTTATTCGTTATTTACAGGTCGATTTTTTGCATGCCTCGGCCTTGTCGAAAATTGCCAATTTTATGACCAATCTGGCAGCGCTGAGTTTCTTTATTCCCACGGGTCATGTGCTGTTTATGGTCGGGGCGATGATGGCACTGGCTAATATTACCGGTTCTCTGGTCGGGGTACGTCTGGCCTTTAAATATGGCAGCGGCTTTATCCGGATTGTATTTCTGGTCCTGGTTAGTGTGCTGATTGTACGCATGGCCTATCAGATGTTCTGGTTGTAAATCATTCTCATTATTAAAATTTCCCATACAAATTGCTGCAGGAACCGTCGCACGGGCTTGGCGTATAGTGAATGCTTAGCCTGACCTGTCTGCTTAACAATAATGATGCAACCCGTTGTCGGGTGTTTAAATTTTGGCATTTGAAAGGGTAATAACAACATGAATATTTTTGAAGCACTGCGTGAAAGCCATGAAATACAGCGTGATCTGGCCGAGCGTTTAATCCAGACCTCGGGGGATACACCAGAACGCCGCGAGCTGTTTGATCAACTGAAAAATGAATTATTCGCCCATGCTGTGGCCGAAGACCGTTATTTTTATATTCCACTAATGATGACCGATTCCGGGCTGAACATTACCCGGCATGCGCTGGCAGAACATCATGAAATGGATGAACTGCTGGAAAAACTGACCGAAACCGAATTTAGCAATCCGGGCTGGCTGGCGATTGCCAAGCAGCTGTCTGAAAAAGTGCATCATCATTTGCAGGAAGAAGAACATGGCTTTTTCCAGCAGGCTGGGAAAATTTTGGAAGAACGCCAGAAAACCGAGCTGGCCAAACAGTATTTAAATGAATACGGCAAATATAAAGCCATTCAAAAAGACAGTCTGGTCTAAATTCAGGACTTAAAAAAGATGGCTCTCTTGGCCATCTTTTTATTCATCTTGTTTGATCTCTCTTTTTGCTTAAGGGCTGACAGCTTTCTTACGGCTGGCTCTTAGAGTCACGCCCACGGAGGCCAGCATCACGCAGAATAAAGCGACCCATTGCAACAGGCTGATCTGTTCACCGAGTAACACCAGACCGGTTAGCGCGGCCAGTGCCGGCGATAAACTGGACAGGGTGCCATAACTGAGCTTGCTTAAATGCTGTAAGGCTTTCAGGTCCAGTGCATACGGAATGGCGGTGGCCAAAATGGCAATGGCGATGGCTTTGCCCCAGTATTGGGTATCGACCAGGGCCGCGGCATTGTGATACAGACCAATGGGTAACAGGGTCAGCGCAGCCAGACTAATGGCAATGGTGAGGGCATGCATGCCAATATTCTGCTGTACCACGCGCTGCCCGAAATAAATATAGAGGGCCCAGCAAAAGCCGGCGCCCAGCGCACAGAGGGCACCAAAGACTGAAAAATTGTCACTGTTGGCCTGTCCCCAAGGCACCATCAGCGCAATTCCCAAAATGGCTAAAAGCACCCAGATATAATCACTGCGCTGTTTAATCGACAATAAAGCCAGCCCTAGCGGACCAATAAATTCCAGACCAACCGCAATCCCTTGCGGCAATTTGCCCAGTGACATATAGAACAGTACATTCATCAGACACAGGGCGGCGCTATAGCAGAGCAGATCACGCCATTTTAAAAAGGACAGCCGGGAAATAATCTTCCAGGAACGGAACATCAGGCAGATAATAATGGCGGCAAAGCACAACCGTAAAATGGTCACGGTAAGCGGATCGAGCACCTCAAACAGTTGTTTGGCAAAGGAGGCACTAATCTGGTACGAGGTCATGGACAGCACCATGAACAGCACCGACAGCATTTGAGCATTTTGCATAAGCGCACCACCAACACCGGAGGGTGTCAGCACATTGGGGAGATGCTGCTGATTATAGCAATTTGCTTAAATTTTGATGAGTAGCCGGTCAAAATAAATTCCAGCACTACACAGCAGGAGGCTCAGTCTGGCCAGATCCACACCGTTTAACTGGACTGCTGTTTGCGCTGCTGCACGGTATAGGTACAACCAATGGAGGCGGCAATAATGGTGCTTAAGGCCAGCCATTGATTCCAGAGCAACTGTTCGCCCAAAAAGACAAAACCGGAGAGCGCGGCAATGGCCGGTTCCATGCTCATCAGTGTACCGAAACTGAGTGCAGTCAGGTTGCGAAGTGCAATCATTTCCAGACTAAAGGGCAAGGCACTGGCCAGAACTGCCAAGGCAATAAAATAGATGAAATTGCCTGGTTCAAATACGCTAACAGGCAGACCATCCCATAAGGCAATGGGTAATAAAATCAGGGTACCGACTAGCATACCCAGACAGACCGTATGATTCCCGGATACACCCGATGGTTTCTGTCCGGCCACAATATATAAGGCCCAGCAGGCACCGGCGCCTAAGGCAAACAACACGCCCAGACCATCGAGCGGCTGCGCGGTCTGATCAAAAGGAAACAACAGCACCAGCCCAACAATGGCGAGGCCGACCCAAATAAAGTCGAATTTGCGCCGGGCATAAAACAGCGCCACGCTTAATGGCCCGATAAACTCAAACGATACCGCAATCCCCAGTGGCAGGCGGTCAATCGCCAGATAAAACAGCATGTTCATGCCGGCCAGTGCGGCACCGTAACTGAAAATCGCTGGCCAGCGTATAGCTTTGGGCTGAATGTTCCAGAGCTGAAAAATCAGCATCAGCACCAGCGCGCTCAGCAGCAGCCGCATGGCAGAAACGGTCAGAATCGGAAACTGATCAAACAGCAGTTTGGCCATCGAGCCGCTGCTTTGCAGGCTGAGCATGGCAATCAGCAACAACAGCACAGCGCGGAGATGCGGCGCATTTTGAAGTATCGACATAACTGGAATGGGCTGGTTGGGAGAGTAGGGCGATCATCAACAGATCAATAGCCGCTAGCATAGCATGAACAGATGACGCTTCCATGTCGTGGCTGCGTAAGTGGCCAGCAGATAAAACAAGGCTCATTCACGATTTCAAAAGAACATAAAATAAGGATTGCGTATTGTTTTAGAAGCGGGAAATAAAAAACCACAGCGCAAGGGCTGTGGTTTTGGGTGTTACTGTCTAATTGAAATTAGAACAGAACACGTACACGGATAGTGCCTTCAACATCATGCAGCATATCCAGTGCTTCTTGAGATGCAGTTGCATCCACATCCATCACCAGATAACCGACATCACCTTTAGTCATTAAAGATTGACCCGAAATGTTGATGCCTTGCTCAGCAAACAGGTTGTTGATTTTAGACAATACGCCTGGAATGTTTTTATGAATGTGCAGTAAACGGTGTTTACCTTCAGTCAATGGCAAGGCAATTTCAGGGAAGTTCACTGCAGACAGGGTCATACCCTTGTCAGAATAAGCCACAAATTTCTCAGCCACTTCCAGACCAATGTTGGCTTGCGCTTCCATGGTTGAACCGCCCACGTGTGGAGTCAGGATCACATTGTCCAGACCGCGCAGTGGAGAAACGAATTCTTCACCATTGGCTTTCGGCTCTTTCGGGAATACGTCAACCGCAGCACCAGCCAGATGACCTGATTTAATTGCATCTGCCAGATCTTCAATAATGACACAGGTACCACGTGCCGCATTCAGGAAGATCGCGCCTTCTTTCATTTGTGCAAACTGTTCTTTGCCCATAAAGTTACGGGTTGATGGAACGTCTGGCACGTGTAGCGATACCACGTCTGCATTGGCCAGCAATTCAGCCAAAGAACCGACCTGGCGCGCATTACCCATTGGCAGTTTGGTCACTGCATCATAATAGATCACATGCATACCCAGGCTTTCAGCAAGCACAGACAGTTGCGAACCAATTGAACCGTAACCCACAATACCTAAAGTCTTACCGCGTGTTTCAAAAGAACCCGCTGCAGATTTTTCCCAGCCACCGCGGTGACATGATGCCGATTTGGCTGGTACGCCACGAAGTAGCAGAATCAGTTCAGCAAGGACCAGTTCCGCAACAGAACGGGTATTTGAATATGGTGCGTTAAATACTGGAATACCACGTACCATGGCTGCATTTAAATCGACTTGGTTGGTTCCGATACAGAAACAGCCAACCGCGATCAGCTTGTTCGCAGCTTCAAAGATTTCTTCAGTTAATTGCGTACGTGAACGAATACCAATGAAGTGTGCATCTTTGACCGCTTCTTTCAGCGCTTCACCCTCAAGCGCAGTTTTACGGTAGTCGATGTTGGTATATCCGGCAGCATTTAACGTGTCGATGGCATTTTGGTGAACGCCCTCTAACAACAGGAAACGAATTTTATCTTTAGGTAGTGAAAGATGTTGGCTCATTACGGCTCCGCTACAAAGGCCAAATTTAGTGGCAGTATCATATCATAGGAGCGGGCAGGAGATACATTCCATTTATGGCTGATCGGTCTGCTATTTCTGTAGAAAATATAAACGCAGGATTCATTTTTGGTTGAATTAACTCTGTATTTTCAAAGCTATATTATCAAAATGATGGTTTTTCTCAGGTTTTACAGAAAAATCGCTTATAATAGCCCCAGACGGCAAAAACCAGCCTCAGGCTGTTGGTTTCTTGCCCGTTTTTTATCTTTTACTGTGCTTTGGCATGACTTTAAAATGTACAGCGCCAGTCCGGATAAATCTCTTCTTGTTTAATTCTTGCCAGGTCTGCAAACGATGAATGCTCCAGTCGCTTTAACCCCAGAGTTATTGACCCAATTGACTGCAATTGTAGGTGAAAACCGTATTAAAACTGATGCGGACAGCCTCCAGAATTGGGGTCGAGATCATACCAAGCACTTTGATCCAAACCCATCCGTCATCGTTTTTCCATCGAGCACTGAGCAGGTGCAAGCGATTGTGAAACTTGCCAATCAGTTCAATGTCGCAGTGACCCCATCGGGCGGTCGTACCGGTCTTTCTGCGGGTGCGGTAGCGGCCAACGGTGAAATCGTGGTCAGTATGGACAAGATGAACCAGATTCTGGAATTCTTCCCGGCAGACCGCATGGTGCGCGTACAGGCCGGTGTGGTGACTGAACAGCTGCAAAACTATGCCGAAGAGCAGGGCATGTATTACCCGGTCGATTTCGCCTCTGCCGGTTCATCACAAATTGGCGGTAATATTGGTACCAATGCCGGCGGCATTAAAGTCATTAAATATGGCATGACCCGTAACTGGGTGCTGGGCTTAACCGTGGTGACCGGTAAAGGGGATGTGCTGCGTTTAAACAAAGGTATGATCAAAAACGCCACCGGTTATGCACTGCAACACTTATTCATTGGTGGTGAAGGGACTTTAGGCCTAGTCACTGAAGCGGAAATCAAGCTGGAACGTCAACCACAAGACCTGCAGGTGATGGTGCTGGGTGTACCGGATTTTGATGCAGTGATGCCTGTGCTGCATGCTTTCCAGGCCAAAATTGATTTAACCGCATTTGAGTTCTTTGGTGAACTGGCAATGCAGAAAGTACTGGCCAATGGTCATGTACAGCGTCCGTTTGAAACTGAATGTCCATTCTATGTATTGCTTGAATTTGAAGCGCCATTTGAACCGATTATGGACAAGGCAATGGAAATTTTTGAGCACTGTATGGAACAGGGCTGGGTGCTGGACGGCGTACTCAGCCAAAGCCTGGATCAGGTCGAAAGCTTATGGCGTTTACGTGAAGATATTTCGGAATCGATTGCGCCGTTTATTCCATACAAAAACGATATTTCAGTGCTGATTACCCACGTGCCGGCATTCATTAAAGAAATTGATGCGATTGTGGCTGAGAACTATCCGGACTTTGAAATCTGCTGGTTCGGTCATATTGGTGACGGTAACCTGCACCTGAACATCCTGAAACCTGCCGATTTAAGCAAAGATGAATTCTTTGCCAAATGTCAGGTGGTGAACAAGTATGTGTTTGATACCGTGAAAAAATATGACGGTTCAATTTCTGCAGAGCACGGTGTTGGCATGACCAAAAAGCCATATCTGGAATACTCGCGTTCTGCTGAAGAAATCGAATATATGAAAGCCTTGAAACAGGTCTTTGACCCGAATGGGATTATGAACCCGGGTAAATTATTCGACCTGTAATCAGGCCAATAGAACGAAAAAGCGCATCTCCGGATGCGCTTTTTTTATGGCACTTATCATGTGCAATCTCGTTCAAATTACATTCTGTGCATAGTGTTAAGCGCAAAAAGCCGGCATCATTTTTACAGTGTTGAATCAGTTTGGATAGAGTTATGTTTCGTTTCGCTGCAATGGCAGGACTGGCGATTGCTGTTACAGGATGTGCCACCACCCAGAATATTGTGTCTAAAGTGACACCATCTGCCGAAACACCGTTGGCACAGGTGTTAAAAGAGCGTCCAGATTTACGTAAACAGCTGGCGACAGTCGAGCTGCGTCAATTCTTTAATAATGTCGAGTCACCGACTGCGGCCCAGGTTAAAGTGACTGAAACCGGTTTAATGGATGATTCGGTACGCTCGATTCGTACCATTTACAGTTTTAAACTGGTCAATGGCGACTGGGAAAAAGTGAAAACTGAAAAGAGCTATCAATGTCTGCGCGGCAAAAATACCAAGACTTTCCAGAAGGCTGTATGTCCTTAATCCGCTTGAATCTTTTAATGATTTTGATTGAAAAGCGTAGCTAAACCCTACGCTTTTCTGTTTTTAAAACCGGGGATTTATACTGGTTTCGTTCAGCTGCTTTAGCTAAGTGTTGCTGCCGGAAGTTCAGCATTTCCCCATCAGAAAAGTCACAGATTTTAAAAATAAACTCTGCTACACTGCGCCCGTTGTTATGATTGCAGCCTGCTGATCTGGCAGGCTTTTGAGCGCTATGCAAACCACTCCAACTACAACGCTCTCCCGCGCCACCTTAATGTTTCCGCTGGCTTTGGTGCTGTTCGAATTTTCTGTCTATATCGGCAATGATCTGGTACAGCCGGCCATGCTCGCCATTACCCAGGATTTTGGCGTCAGCAGTTCCTGGGCAGCCTCTTCGATGTCGTTTTATCTGCTCGGCGGTGCCTGTGTCGCGGCCATTTTAGGCCCTTTATCGGACCGTTTAGGCCGTAAAAAAGTCCTGCTGGGTGGGGTACTGTTTTTTGTGGTGACCTGCCTGCTGATTTTATTGACCCAGAACATCGAAAGCTTTTTATTGCTGCGCTTTTTGCAGGGCTTTGGCCTGTCGGTAATAACTGCGGTGGGCTATGCCGCCATTCAGGAAAGTTTTGCCGAACGCGATGCAATTAAAGTCATGGCACTCATGGCCAATGTATCGCTGCTGGCGCCGCTACTGGGGCCAGTGTTGGGTGCGTTTATGATCGAGCATGTGTCCTGGCATTGGGGCTTTATTGGGATTGCAGCTTTGGCGGCTGTAAGCTGGCTCGGACTGAAAGCCAAAATGCCGGAGCAGCAGCTTAGTATTCCAAAACAGCCGATTGGCTATATCTGGGATGATTTTAAACAGGTACTGAAAAACCGCCGTTTTCTGACCATGACCTTTGCCTTGCCGCTCTTAAGCATGCCGCTGATGTTATGGATTGCCTTGTCGCCGGTGATGCTGGTGGAACAGCTCGGTCTGAGCAGTCTGCAATATGGTCTGGCCCAATTTCCGGTGTTGGGCGGGCTGATTGCCGGGAATCTATTGCTGCTGAAAATCATTGACCGTTTTGCTTTGGGACAGACTGTGCTGATGGGCTTGCCACTCATGTTGGTCGGTACCTTGCTGTTAATTCTTGGTCTGCTCATACCGGACTATTTGATCTGGTGTCTGATTCTGGGCATGACTTTAATCAGCTTTGGCGAGGGTATCAGTTTTTCAATTATTTACCGTTTTGCCCTGATGTCGTCCGAAGTGTCTAAAGGGACGGTGGCCGCAACTGCTTCTGTGCTAATGATGCTGAGCTTTTTTGTGGTGATTGAACTGGTGCGCATGCTCTACAGTCATTTTGAACTGTGGGCTTATAGCCTGTCTTGTTTTGCCTTAATCGCCTTGTGGTTTGCTTATCCGCGGCTGAGTCTGAAACAGATTATGCGCGAACGTGCCGAAAGCGGTCAGTTTTAAGCGGGCTGATCATCTGGCATTTATCAATAGGATAATGGGGTTAAAAGGCCAAAAAACAAAGGCATCCAGCAGATAGTAATCTGGTGAATGCCTGATTGATCGATGAGTCTGGAGTTACACTTCGACCTGCGGCTGTGCCATTTTCTTCAGTTTGGCATCAAAAATAAACGGGCCAAACGGTAAAATTGAAGCAATCACGCCCATTAAAAACACCTGAATTGACCATTTCTGTTTTTCACAGACCACGAACAGCACCACCAGAAAGGCAATAAACAGCACACCGTGGCCCATGCCGACGTATTTCACCAGAATTGGGTTACCCCATATATATTTCAGTGGCATGGCAATAAACAGCAAGGCCAGAAAAGATAAACCTTCTAAAAAACCCACCACGCGCAAGCTTTGGATGTTCATACTCTGCAATTTCCCCATAGATCTAGTTGCAGTGTAGCGAATATTGGCGCAGAGGGCCATGCTTTTTAGTGCACGGCCCGGTTTTAAGTTTTTGTTTTTTAATATAAATCAGACTGTAGGACTTGGTTTTTGCTAAGCTGTTGATGTTGAAATAAAAGCCTGATAATTAATCTTGTAGCCTCAGATTGCTATTTAATCTAGGCATAGAAAAAGGCACTCATCGCTATGGATAAGTGCCTTAAAAATCAGAAAACTGTGGATAAGTCGGGATTTATCCGCACAAGGTTTAGATCACGCCACAGGCAATTCGGTCACCACCACCGCCTAACGGTTTTGGCGTATCGGCATAGTTATCGCCACCGGCATGAATCATGAGCGCCAGACCTTGTACATCCTGTAATTTCAGACGCGGCGCCAGTAGGGTGACACGTGCCGTGCCATCGGCTGCCACATTCAGGACCGGTAAATCACCAAGATGGCCGCTTAATGGATTGCCATGGTTGGGTGCCTGATTCGGGTTAAAGTGACCACCTGCGGCTAGCGCAGCCTGCATTTTACCATCTTTTTCTGCTGGGGCGCAGGAGCCGTTTTCATGAATATGGAAACCATGTGGACCTGGTGGTAACTGGGTCAGATTGGTACGGATAACCAGACCTGCAGCACTATCGGTCAGTTGGACTTCACCGAGCTGGGCGCCAATGCCTTGGGCAGAGACCGCATTAACGGCAACGTTTTTACTGGCGCCAATCATAGTATCGGGTGTGGTGGTACAGCCGACTCCGACCAGCGCGGTAAACGCACATAAAGCACCGAGTTTAAAAAGTGGGGTCATGGTTTGCATCCTGTCTTATTCGAATATGTGGCTTCATTCAAACAAGGCTCAGGAGGCAACACAATGCAGTTTGCGTACAGGCGTGTATAAGTTTCTTAATGAAATTTAGCCTTTTGGTGCAGCCGGTCCCTGATCATCGGGCAGGTCATAGGCCATGGTGGTTTTTGGCATCATCATGGCCTCGGCTTCATTGGTTTCATGCAGCCATTCACGCCAGATTGCCAGCAAGACTGCCAGAATCACCGGACCAATAAACAGGCCAATCAGGCCAAAGCTGGCAATGCCGCCCAGAACCCCGAACATGATCAGCAGGAATGGAATCTGGGTGGCGCCAGAAATCACCAGCGGGCGAATTACGTTATCTGCGGTACTAACCACACACACGCCCCAGGCCATCACCCCAATTGCTTCAATGGTTTGCCCCTGCGAGAACAGCCACAGTGCCACCGAGCCATAGGCCAGCGGTGGGCCAAACGGAATCAGGGCAAACAGGAAAGTGACAATGGTCAATACCATCGGGTTTGGCACCCCGGCCACAAAGTAGCTGACCCCGGCCAAAAGTGCCTGGGCAATTGCAGTCAAGCCAACCCCGTAAACCACCGCACGGGTGGTTTCAGAAATGGTATCTAAATAATGGTGTACACGTGGTCCGATCACCATTTCCAGCGCTTTACTGACCTGATTTAAAATGGTCTGGCCATCACGATAGAAGAAGAACAGCGACAGCATGGCAAAGCCGAGTTTAATTAAATTGCGGCTAATTTCACTGAGCAGGAAACGGCCATAATTCAGATGGCCTTGAATCCAGACCGAAATGGAATTAATGATACTGTTCGGATCTTCATTAATTTCACGTAAGGAACGGCTAATTTCTTTGCCGACAAAGGGCAGATCGCGGATAAAATCCGGCACATTCAAATGCCCAGAAAAGACCTGTTTCTGTAATTCGTAATACAGGTTACGACCTTCATGCTGCAAGATAAAAATGGCAAAGGTCAATGGAATACCGACTACCAGTGTCACCAGAATCATCATAATTGTGGCACTTAAGGTCGGCCGTGGACCGCACATACGCTGTACCGACTGATACAGCGGCCAAGTCATATAGGCAATAATAGTGGCCCAAACTACAGGAACAATAAAGTATTTGAGGACATGAAAGCTCAAAAAAATCAGGACAAAAAATAGTCCAAATAGCAAGACTTTTTGTAAAGTGGGCGCGTATTGTTGCACTGAGTTCACTGGCTCATTCCTAAGGTCTTGAAGCATATTAACTGAAAACCCAGCGCTCGCAAATGAACGCTGCGTAAGTTCTGTTAAATATTGAAGCGGGAGTGGAAAGGCAAAAGCCGTTTAATCGCTTAGGCGCTTAGAACCATTGGGCCGGATCATCAATAATCGCATTCAGGACAGGTTGCCACTGATTTTGAATGGTCAGGTAATTTTTCTGGGTTTTATCAAATACGCTTAAGCCCTGCATCGCCAGTTGACCATAGGCAGCACGTTCAGAAATCCAGGCCACCGGTTCCTGTTCAATTTTTTCAAAGAAATCACGAATTTCTTTGGAGCTGGCACTGTTGGCCTTGACCCGGTTGGCCAGCAGTAAAATCTGAACCTTGCCTTTACGAATCCGTTTAATTTCCTGCAAATGCTTTAAAAAGCGACGGGTCGAATCAATATCGAAGAAGGAGGGCTGCAGCGGGGTAATAATCGCATGTGCTTCACTAATCAGCTGCTCGGCCTGATCACCAGATAATGCCCCCGGCGCATCAATAATCAGGTATTCGATATTTTTAGGCGCATCACCGACCGATTTTTCATGACGCCAGTCCAGACTCTGAATGGGAGCGGCGCTTTCTGGACGCTGTTTTAACCATTGTCGTGCAGATTTCTGGTTATCGGCATCGGCCAGGGCGACTTTATATCCTTTTTGGGCTAAGGCGGAAGCTAAACTGATGGCGGTAATGGTTTTTCCACATCCACCTTTTTGATTGGCGACTAAGATTGTTTTCATGACCCTACTAAAGATTTTATTCTGCTCATCCCTAGCATATCATTGTTTGATGTGCTGGAGATGACCGTTGACAAAAGTCGTAGCGCTGCTTGCAAATTTTAAAAAATCAGGAAAACCCCATGTCGATATGGATGGCAATGCTTATAGGCGCTGCAATAGGAGTGGTGCTGACCACCATCATTTTAAGTCATAGCCGCAATGGCCGGATTAAGGCCGAATATGAACAGTATATTGCCGAGCTGGAGCTGGAACATCAGCAGGCACTGGCGCAGGCCCAAAAGCGCAGCGTCAATACCAGCCGCGCGGTGCTCAAAGGGAAAATGGCCGAGCAGATGGCACCAATTATGCCGCAATTTGAATACTTGCCCAGCGATGCCAAATTTCTGGGCGATCCGGTCGATTATATCGTATTTGATGGCTATACCGACTTTCGGGATGGCGATGGTCGGGCTGAGGATATTCAGGTGGTGTTAATTGATATTAAAAGTGGCGGCGCACGTCTGACCAAAGGCCAGCAGGCCATTGCCGAAGCCATTCAGCAAGGGCGACTGCGTTTTGAAACCATCCGTATTGATTTCGAGGATTAACCTTTTTTGATGACTGAACTTTCTTGTGAATAAAATACTGCTCAGCCTGGTGGGACTAGCCCTGATGATCTGGCTGTGGTCGGAATATTTTCGTGCCATCCCGCATCTACAGCAGTCGGGGGTGTTAAAGAACTTTGCACTGGAAACTGAAGGACATTTTTCCGGGCAGTATCAGGTCGTGGCAAAACGTTACTACAGTCCGGATCGCCGGGTGATTCATCCGGCTGCACCGGTGGTGGGACATTTTAATGATTTGGCCTATGTCAGCAATATTGATCTGCTGCTGGCCAAAGAAGATTTTAGCGCATCAGATCAGGCCCAAACAGTCGATTTTGAACAGACCCAGCGCTGCTATCAGTTTCAGTTGGTGTCCACTAGCCCGCTTGCAGCACAACAGGTGATTGCCAACACGCTCAATATTAGCGCCATTGCTGCCAGTGAACAGATTGCCCAGCGCTTACGCCGTGTTAAAGCCGGGCAGCGTATTGTGCTGCGCGGCGAGTGGGTCAAGGTGCGTTCAGTCAGCACGGGGCAGTATTTTCAGATCAACCATTACCCGCTACCAGCGAACAATTGCCGGATAGTACGGGTGCAGCAGCTTCAAGTACTGGATTAACCGCGTTTAAGCCGGTTTACGCACACGGGCCAGCAGCATCCGCTGGCCAATTTTCGGAATACCGGCCGCATCTATCTCGTATTTTTCCTGAAATTCAAAACCGGCCTGCTGTAACAGCAGCGCCAGATCGCGGTTGAGATGACAGCCATCCGCCAGCCGTTTTTGTAGCGGCGTGAGTAGATGCTGCAAGCGTTGAATATATAAATTTTCAGGATGCAGCACATGCTCGACCAGATGCAGGCAACCACCCGGTTTCAGTACCCGATAAATTTCGGCCAGACACTGTTCAATCTGTTGCACGCTGCATAAGGTCCAGGTTGATACTACATGCTCCAGACGATTATCGGCAAAATCCAGCTGCTCAGCTTTGCCAGCCAGATGCTCCACCAGAATGGCACTGTCACGAATCCGTGTTTCGGCCAGCTGGAAAATCTCCAGGTTTGGCTCCAGCGCATAGACTACATCGACATTTTGGTAAAAGGGTAAATTCAGCCCGGTGCCAAAGCCAATCTCCAGTACCTCACCCTCAATTGGCAGCAGCAATTCACGGCGTAAATCCATCAGGCTCGGCGTCTGCATCACCTGATTCAGCAGGTGTGGGAAAATATGCTGTTGATAGAATTTATAAAGCATTGAAATCACATATTTTTATTTAATCTATGTTTATTTTAACTGAGCCGCGCAGGCAAAGACAAAAATGAGACCAAAGGTAACTATTTTCTTACCATTTCTTTATTTTCTGCTGATCAACATCAATTAATATCAAAGATATATCTGTTCTGACTGAAGGATCTGAGAATCTCATGAAGCTGCGCTTTGGACTTATTTCGCTTATGACGGCCGCCCTATTACAGACCAGTGCCATGGCATCGGTCGACTATAATATTGCCAAAGGGTTAGCGCCGGCATCTGCCGATCAGTCGATTTCGGTCTTGCAGTCCTTTCGTGGCGATTTCCGGATTTTAGGTTCAAAAACCTATACCGATGATGAGCAGGCCAAGTTTTCTCCGATTGATTATGCCGTGAGCTGGGGCCTGTTTGCAGAGCCGGAAATTGCCCGGCATATTACGGTAAATCAGTACGACCGCTATTTAAACTGGAAGATGGATCGTTTGCCGGTGCCGGCAGAGCAGGCCATGCAGATGGTTTCCAATATGCACATCATTCCAGCCAATCCGAACATTGCCAAACAGATCAAGCAGGTCAAACGTGGTGATCTGGTGCGTTTAAGCGGGGAACTGGTGGAAGTTAAAGACAAAGATATGGTCTGGACGTCATCACTCACCCCGACCGATACCGGCGATGGTGCCTGTGAAGTGTTTCGGGTCAGTTCAATCCAGTGGATTGAAAAAGTAAAACGTAGTTAATGTGGCCTGATGGGTAAAATGTAGCGGCAGGGGAATGTCGATGAATCATAGGTGGATGAATCATAGCAAGACGCTCATTCTCTGTAGCTGGCTGGGGCTGTTGACCCTCAGCGGTTGTGGCAGTGTCAGTACCCCGGTCGATGGTACTCATGTTTATCATGCCGATCAGCAATGTCCGGCACTGTTAAATTTAAAGATCGGGGAAACTCTGGAATTGCGTCTGGCAGAAAATCCAGCCACCGGCTATCACTGGTCGGTGATGCAACATCCGTCCATCTTTAAGCTGGAAACCTTGTATCTACAGGCGGATGCAGAAAATACTCAGCATGACTCCGCGCAGTTACATGCGGCTGGAGAAAAAACTTTCCGTTTTCGTGCGGTTCAGGTCGGTGAAGGACTGATTCATTTAAAACAGGCCAGGGCGGGAGAACCGCTTCCCTTGGCAGAATGGAAATGCCGGGTGCGCGTGGCTTAAGACCTGAACATCAGACATAAAAAAACCTCTGTTTTAGAGGTTTTTCGTTTTAAAGGCTTATTTGGCCGTCAGCGCTTCGCCTTCAAACTGTACACCAGCCCAACCTTGCTGCATAAACTGGCGGATATTCTGGTGATCGGTGGCTTCAGGCGTAGCCAGTACCGCCGCATAGTGTTCAGCAAACAGGCTTAAGGTTTGCGCGTGGTCTAAGCCATTTAATTTGGCAAAACTCAGTACTTTGGCGCTGCCCTGGTTTTCGGTGGCGGCATTGTGTTGCTGGCCATTGCTAAACGCAGTTGGCGTGTGGGTATAACGTGCATCAATATAGGCAATCACATCGGCAAAGTTCGCTTTGCCTGCATGCAGCTGGGCCAATAAATCTTGAGCCATCATGTTCTCAGTCCATAGAAAAAATTGGTAAAAGCCCTGCGACAATAGCATGTTTTTTCGCAGGGGTTTAGCCTATTTCGGCCTCAATTTTTGCACCCATTAGATGAAAAAATCTGCGCTTTGGCCCAACTTGTGGATAAAATGGCAGTTATACACATGGGAATCAACACGACATGAATTGGCTTTGGGTGGCATTGGGTGGAGCAATCGGGGCAAGTCTACGCTATGGCCTGAGTCTGTGGCTATTTAAGCCCGGTGTGTTATTTCCCTGGCCGACCTGGTCGGTGAATCTGCTCGGCTGTTTTGCTGCCGGAATATTCTTTGCCTTCAGCCAAAAGTTCCCGGTACTACAACAGGAGCTTCGACTGTTTCTAATGGTGGGTATTTTAGGCGGCTTTACCACCTTTTCCAGTTTTGGGCTGGAAACCTTTCAATTGCTGAAACAGGGACACACCAGCGTGGCGTTAATGTATGTGATCTCAAGTGTGATTTTGGGTGTGCTCTGTCTGGCGGTGGGTTTTTATCAGTTTCAGGTGCTATTAAATACGAAATAAAAAACAGGAAAATCAACTGCATAAAATAAAAAAATGAAGCCTAGCTGGAGATAAAGGTCTAGACTTCATAAAGGATGTGTATGCCAATTTTTTTCTACTGCGCGGCTTAGTCCTTGCTGCGTTTAAAACGGGCAAAGCGTTTATTGAAGCTGGCGACACGGCCTTCATTGCTGGCCTGACGCTGCTCACCGGTATAAAACGGATGCGAAGCACTGGAAATATCTAAAGTCATATAGGGATAGATTTTGCCCTGATATTCCTTGGTCTGCTGCGGCTTCAGGGTGCTGCCAATAATAAAATAGGCATCGGCATTGGTGTCGTGAAACAGCACTTCCTGATATTCGGGATGGATCTCTGGACGCATAACAATTCCTCATGTTTGTTGAATTGTGTAATGTTATAACGTAACAAATAAAAAGTAAAGTCAGCCCGAATGGGTCATTCGGGCTCAGCGTGGTTTTTAATATATAGTTTAAGCGTGTGGTGGAACCAGTTCTTCAAACAGATCATTTAAATTGTCATGCACTTTTAAATGAATCAGATTCCAGTAATGACCCGATACCGTACGGTTGACCATTAAGGTATCGGGTGATGGCTTGAATACATCCCAATATTTTAACGAGGGTTTCATCAGTTCCATACCATCATGATGGGCCGAGTTTTCGGCAAAATCATAATCGGTGGTCAAAGGGCGCATCAGCACTTCCAGCCAGGCCTGATACAGTTCTGGCGGGAATTTGCCTTGCTCGGACAGGGAGTGCAGGGCAGTCAGTTCCTGTTCCATTAAGGCAATATTCTGGGCACGGCCGGCCTGAATCAGCGCTTTAAAATGCTGCACAATGTCATTGGACAAGGTCTTCACACCGCCGTAATCATAAATAATCACGCTGCCATCTTCACGGAAGGCAAAGTTACCCGGATGCGGGTCACAGTGGAAACGCTTGAGATAGAAAATTTCCTGACCAATAGCGCGAAACAGCCGGCGTCCCAGTTCATTCCGGGTCGCCAGTGGCCACTGGCTGGCGGTTTCAATACTGTCACCCTGTTCCAGACTTAACGTTAAAATATGCCGGGTCGAATAGTCCTTAAAGACCTGCGGAATAATAATTTTACTGTCCAGCGCCTGATGGAAGGTACGCGCCACTTCCAGGTTTTGTGCTTCAATCTGGTAGTTCAGCTCATTGTCCAGACTGTCCTGAATTTCCTGAAACAGTTTGTCCTGCAATTTGCGGTCAATTTTTAACACACCCATTAAACGCAAGGCCAGACGCACCTGTTTCAGGTCACTTTCACAGGCTTCATCGACACCCGGATACTGGATTTTCACTACCACCTGTTCACCCGTCGGCAAAATTGCCTTATGTACCTGGCCAATGGACGCGGCGGCAAATGGGGTTTCATCAAAATGCTGGAAAATCTGCGCGAGGGGCTTGCCCAGTTCTTTTTCGATTTGTGCCTGAATTTCGGCAAAAGGCATGGGCGGTGCCTGACGTTGTAATTTGCTGATGGCCCGCGCCACTTCTGGTGGGAAAATATCTTTATATTGCGAGGCAATTTGCCCCACTTTCATGACCGCACCTTTCATTTCTCCCAAGGTATCGGCAATCTGGATACCAATATCCTGAAACAGTTTGCTGCGTGCGGCATTCTTCTGCTCGTCATCGGCAGAAAAGTTTTTAATTGAATTGGAAACGGTTTTGGTGGCGATACTGGCGGTCATACTGGCCAGTTTCATAAAGCGACGACCCGGTGTACTAGCCGTTTTTGCCATGCGAGGTTCCTTAAGATCATCTTGACTATCTGCCTTGAGCATACCGACAGTTGGGTGAAAAGCCTACTTTAAATTGTTAATAAGCAAATTCACTACATGTTGCACATCAAAAAGCCGGCGGTAATGGCCGGCTAAAGATGATGAGAGGCGAATCGCTTAGCTGCTTTGACTCAGGCGCTGGTTGTTCATATACAACCGGATCAGCAACAGTACACAGGCCACGCTCAAGCCGACAATCAGGCCGACCCAGACCCCGGCGGCGCCCATGCTGCCAAAGCGGGAAAAGTATACCCCGACCGGAAAGGCAATGACCCAGTAGGCCAGCATGGTAATCCACATTGGGCCTTTGGTGTCCTGCATACCGCGCAAACAGCCGGCTGCACTAATTTGCCAGGCATCCATTAGCTGGTAGGCAATTGCAAACAGCAGCAGATACATTGCCACCTGTGCCACATCGACATCCGAGGTATAAATCGAAATAATTTCCGGACGGAACAGCCACATAAAACTCATGGTCATAAAGGCCAGCAGGGTTGCGGTAATCAGCCCCAAATACTGCACGCGGCGCATGGCAGCCCAGTTTTTTTCACCATAATAGGTGCCAATGCGGATGGTCAGTGCAATGGCTAGAGACATCGGAATCATAAACAGCTGTGAGGTCACCGACATGGCAATCTGGTGTGCTGCTACCAGCGTTTCCCCTAAGGGGCTAATCACGATGGCTGCGGTACTGAAAATACTGACTTCAAAGAAAATTGCCAAACCAATCGGCAGGCCGAGCATTAAAATCCGTTTCATCCAGTAACGGTCGATGGGTTCCCAGCGGGTGAAAATCTGGGTGCTTTGGTAGGCGCTGCTTTTGGAAATGTACAGCGCCAGGGTAATAAACATCAGCCACTGTAAAATGGCCGTGGCAAAGCCGCAGCCGGCACTGCCCAGTTCAGGCAGCGGCCCTAAACCATACATAAAGATCAGGTTCAACGGCACCAGTACTACCAGCGCCAGCAGACTGATGACCGTTACCGGCCGTGGATAACCCAGCGCCTCGGAATAGCCACGTAGCGCAGCATACATGGTCACCGCCGGCATACCAAACCCAATGGCATGCAGAAACAGTCCAGCTTTCGGTTGCAGGCTTTCTGGTACTCCAAGCAGCGGCAATAACAGCGGTGCCAGCTGTAAAATCAGGCAGGCAATCCAGCCCAAAATAAACGCCACCCATAACGATTGCCGGGCAATGGTGGCAATTTTTTCCGGTGTACGCGCACCATTAGCCTCGGCCACCAGCGGCGTGGTGGCAATCATGATGCCGCTAAACAGCAGCATCACCGGAAGCCACAGCCCCACACCGACTGCAATTGCGGCTAAATCGGTCGGTGAAAACTGACCGGCCATAATGGTATCAATTAGCCCCAGACCGGCCTGGGCAAATTGCGTCACCAGAATCGGAATCATTAAACGGAACAGTTGTTTTAATTCAAAACGTGTGCTGCCAAGCGTAGCCACAGTTATTACCCATATTCATCATGTGCTTAGAACAGAGCGATTAGCGTTGTAAAGTGAGAAGCACACCTATAAAAATCACCACGCCACCCAGAAGACGTTGCCAGTTGATGGGTGCTTTTTCTGTGCCCAGGACACCAAAATGATCGACCAGCATCGACATGGCAATCTGGCCAAACAGGATTAAACCGGTCAGGGTGAGATAGCCGAGTTTCGGTGCTGCATAAATACTTAAGCTGATGGCATAAACCCCTAACACGCCGCCCAGCCACATATACCAGGGCAAATGGACGATCTCGTGCAGATTGGGTTTGGGAACCTGTTGAAAAAACACCAAAATAGCCAGCACTATTGTACCAACCAAAAACGAGAAAAGGGCAGCCTGCAAAGGAGAATATAAATATTCGCGTAGCTGGGTATTGATGGCGGTTTGCAGGGTCATGGCAATCCCGATCCCCATGGCCAGTGGCATTAAAAGCAGTAATTGCGAAGATATTTTCATCATTCTAACACGCTAATTCTTCTGTAATTTTTTCTAGTGTAGCGGTATTCGCTGTGAGATTTTATCGGTGTCCTGATGCAGTCATGTTAAAATATGCATCTTCCTTTGCTGTTTTTGAGCTTGTTCCTTGGCTGAATTGAATCCTGCGTCTGTTCCCTTGTCCCTCTATATTCACATGCCGTGGTGTGTGCGCAAGTGTCCGTATTGCGACTTTAACTCGCATGCCGTCCCGGATGGCAAACTGTCACTAGATTTGGAGCAGCAATATTTACAGGCTTTGGTCGCCGATTTTAATACGCAGCTGGAATTTGCCCAGGGCCGTGAAATTCACAGTGTGTTTATTGGCGGTGGGACCCCATCGCTGATTTCAGCAGTCGGTTATCAATGGCTGTTTACACAGCTTAAAGCGCTGTTGCCGTTTCAAGACGAGTGCGAAATTACCTTAGAGGCCAATCCGGGCACCATTGAACATGATCCTTTTGCCGGTTATCTGGCGGCGGGAATTAACCGCCTGTCAATTGGCGTGCAAAGTTTTAATAGCGATCATCTGCAAAAACTGGGCCGGATTCATAGTCAGAGCGATGCGCTTTCAGCGATTCACTTGGCGCGTGAGGCCGGCTTTCAGCGCATTAACGTCGATTTGATGCATGGTTTGCCGGAGCAGACTTTAGAACAGGCCTTAAATGATTTAAAACTGGCGGTCGAGCAGGGCGCAACCCATATTTCCTGGTATCAGCTGACCATTGAACCGAATACCGTGTTTTTCCGCACCCAGCCGGTGTTACCGGTCGATGAGGTGCTGGAAGCGATTCAGGAACAGGGTGAGGCCTATTTAAAGGCCAATGGTTTTATCAATTATGAAGTGTCAGCGTGGCGGAAGGAGCGACCTTCGGCACATAATTTGAATTACTGGCAATTTGGCGATTATCTGGCGATTGGCGCTGGTGCGCATGGCAAAGTCACCCGACCAGATGGGGTATACCGTTTCCAGAAAACCCGCCTGCCAAAAGATTATCTGGCCAAGGTGCCGGCCGAGCATGGACAGTTCAAACGGATTACCGCTGAGGAGATGCCGTTTGAGTTTATGATGAATGCACTACGTTTAAATAAAGGTGTGGATGCTCATCTTTATACAGCACGTACAGGTTTAAGTCTGGATGATTTGGCACCGGTATTAACCTCACTACGTCAGCGCAAGTTGCTGGTGGAAGATGCCAGCCGGCTGGCCTGTACTGAACAGGGGCATGTGTTTTTAAATTCAGTACTGGAAGAGTTTTTATAACAATCCAAAACCTTCGCTTAGGATATTCACTGTTTTTACAGCATCCATAAAAAAGACCGCTTGCGCGGTCTTTTCTTTTTGGGGCTTTGACTTAGTAGTCGAAGCTAAAATGTTCTGGTGCTAATGCAGTCATGGTTTTAGATGGATTGACCATCGCTTCGGCATGACCTTGGGTACGTGGCAATAAGCGTTCAAAGTAGAAATCTGCCACTTTGATTTTCGCTTTGTAGAATTCTGGGGTTTCTGCGCCATCATTCGATGCCAGTTTGGCCGATGCAACGGCCGCCTGCTGTGCCCAGAAGTAAGCCATCATCACATAACCCGAGAACATCAGGAAGTCGACAGAGGCACTTGAGACGATATCGCGGTCTTTACGTGCCGCCAGCATGATGCGTACCGTCAGGGCATTCCACTGCGCGCATAGCTTGGTTAAGTCCCAGGCAAAACGGCGCATGTATTTATTGCGGGCATGCTGACCACAGAATTTCAGAATTTCTGCGGTATAGTCACGAATCACTTTACCTTTTGAGGTCAGCAGTACTTTACGGCCAATCAGGTCAAGCGCCTGTACACCGGTGGTGCCTTCATACAGGGTCGAGATACGCGAGTCACGTACAATCTGTTCCATGCCCCATTCTTTGATATAGCCATGACCGCCATAAACCTGCATGCCATGGTTGGCGGCTTCATAGCCCATTTCAGTCAGGAAGCCTTTTAGAATTGGAGTATAGAAACCGAGGTGATCATCATGCTGTTCAAAGGCAGCGGTATCGCCACGCTCCAGTGCATCGGTCATTTTGTCGGCAATTTGTGCGGCATGATAAATCATGGCACGACCACCTTCAGCAATAGCTTTTTGCGTCAGCAGCATACGGCGCACATCGGCATGGTGAATAATGGCATCGGCCACTTTTTCCGGATCTTTTTTACCAGACAGGGCACGCATTGACATCCGTTCTTTGGCATACGGTAAAGCGCCCTGGAAGGCCAGTTCCGCATGACAGATCCCCTGAATCGCGGTACCAATACGGGCAGTATTCATAAAGGTAAACATGGCATGCAGGCCTTTGTTCGGCTCGCCAATTAAATAACCCACCGCATTGTCAAAGTTCAGCACTGCGGTTGCTGACGCGCGAATCCCCATTTTGTGTTCAATTGAACCACAGGTCACCGGGTTACGCTCACCCACGCCACCGTCTACAGATGGCAGGAATTTCGGTACGATAAACAGGGAAATGCCTTTGGTGCCAGCCGGAGCATCCGGTAAACGTGCCAGTACAATATGTACAATATTTTCGGTCAGGTCATGTTCACCGGCAGAAATAAAGATTTTGGTGCCTGAAATGGCATAAGTGCCGTCGGCTTGCGGTTCTGCTTTGGTTTTCACCTGACCTAAGTCAGTACCACATTGTGGCTCGGTCAAACACATGGTTCCTGACCAGGTGCCTGCCACCAAATGCGGCAGATAAGTATCTTTTTGTTCCTCTGTGCCGTACTGGATAATGGTGTTGATACAGCCCACACTTAAACCCGGATACATCTGGAATGACCAGTTGGCTGTGCCCATCATTTCAGATTTGATCAGGTTTAACGACATTGGCAGGTTTTGACCGCCGTACTGTTCTGGATAAGACAGACCTTGCCAGCCGCTTTGCACAAATTGGTCATAGGCTTCTTTAAAGCCTTTTGGCGTTTTCACTTCGCCATTTTCAAAATGACAGCCTTCCTGGTCGCCGGTCTGGTTCAAAGGAGAGAGGACATTTTCACAAAAATCAGCCGCCCCTTCGAGAATCATGTCGACTGTTTCTGGATCTGCTGCTTCACCGTTAGACAAAGTTTGATAATGTGCTGGATAGTCAAACACTTCATTCATTAAGAAACGAATGTCGTGTAAAGGCGCTTTATATGCTGGCATAACATTAATCCTGATTTAAAAATAGTTTTGGATTATCTGATCGGATAGTTTGATTATTCACACTGCGCATCAAAATACATTGATGTTGAATTCAGTTAAAAATGTCAGAAAAGCGAATCAATAGAATCTTATAGACGTGGGATCAGTTCTAATTTAGGAGAAAATCCTGCCCTTGTCACCACTGTTTTTTGTATTCTATTTATTTAAATTATAACAAAATAAAACATAAGTGAGCATGATCTAGGACCAAAGCCTAATGGCCGGCAAGGTGTTTAAATCTGGGCAAAACGGTTGCCATATTTGTGTCATTAAATCCAATCATAATGCGGGTTAATTGTGCAGCCTAAATCTCAGCCATAAAAAAGAACCGTGCAAGATCGGTTCTTTTTCCGGGAAAAATCGCAGATTTTAAAGAAAATCTTTTAAATCGGGTTTGACCCCATTCCAGATTGAAAACGATTCAATTGCCTGTCCGACCAGCATGCCAAAGCCTTCCGAGGTTGGAATCTGACGGGCCTTGGCCTGTTCCAGAAAACTGGAGGGCTTGCCATAAGCCATTTCATAGGCATGTTGAAATTGCAGCGCGTCCGGCAGGATTAAGGCATCACCACTCAAGCTGGCCGATGTCGCGTTAATGACAATGTCAAACTCGCCAGCCAGGGCATCCAGACCAATGGCAGACAGTTCGGCCTGTGGTATGGCTTGCTGCAAATCAGCCACCAGCTGTTCGGCGCGCGCCAGAGTACGGTTGGCAATCACCACTTTTTTGACGCCGGCCTGAACCAGCGGATAAATCACGCCACGGGTGGCGCCGCCGGCACCAATAATCAGAATTTCGGTATTGTCCAAATTCCAGTTCAGCGCACGAATGGCATCGACCAGCCCTTGACCATCGGTATTGTCCCCATGCAGCTGGCCATCTTGCATCCACAAGGTATTTACAGCTTTGGCGGTTTTGGCCCGTTCGCTGAGTACATCACACAAGGCAAAGGCCTGTTCTTTAAACGGCACGGTGACATTCATGCCCACCCCACCTTCGGCAAAGAATTCACGAATATTGGCTTCAAAACCATCCAGCGGTGCCAGGCGTTTGCGATAGACCAGATCAACCCCGGTTTTTTCGGCAAAGGCATGATGCAGTTCTGGAGAGCGGGACTGTTCAATCGGGTTGCCCACAACGGCAAATTGTTTGCGCATTTTCACATGATCCATGTGCTGAAATGCCCATCAATATACGCCAAATCGGGCAGGGGCTAAAGTCTACAAATGATGAACAATTGGAATAAATCCAATAAGCAAAACGACACAATCGGGTGTCGGGCAGGGAAGAGAGGGATAAGGTAAAAGGAGAGAAAATCGAATAGAGAAAAATAAAAAGATGAAAAACAGTCTGATCTGTAAACCTGTGACGGCTTAAGGATTACAGATATCCAAGATGGTATCTAAAACCAGCAAGACCGAAGTAAAAACCAGAGCAATCAGGGCAAAAACACTGGCCACAATCGACAGACTGTCACTTAAAGGATGTTCGAAAATAAAGGTAATGCTGAGAGAGCAGACTAGAATACTGAGAATCAGCCAGAACAGCAGGCCTTTGTGTTGAGCAATGAAATTTTGCAGCATGGGAGCGTTCCTTAAATCGATACTGGCTTAATTCCATCTTTCGCCAGACGCATTAAACCAAGACTATAGAGTCTACTCGCTTTAAATGAAAGTCTTATGAAGAGTTGGCGAAAAAGTGTATGCAAATATATTTAAATGTATGCACCTTGCAAGCGTGTGTTGCAAGAAAAAAGCTACCACTATTTGCGGTAGCTTTTTAGACATTTATTGTAGTTCGCGTAGCCAGTCATGCGGCTTTAAATAATAGTCGGTGAGTTTTTTCTCTGCGGAATCGGCATCCCATTCCGGGCGATAACTCCAGCCGGCCAGATTGGGCAAGCTGACCAAAATGGATTCAATCCGGCCGCCAGTTTGCAGGCCGAACAGCGTACCACGGTCATAGACCAGGTTATATTCCACATAGCGACCACGACGATAGAGCTGGAATTCACGCTGCGCTTCGGTATAAGGTTTATCCTGATTGCGTTTAAAAATCGGCAAAATCGCTTCCAGATAGCCATTGCCCACCGCCTGAATATATTCAAAACAGGTGTCAAAATCCCACTGGTTTAAATCATCAAAAAACAGGCCGCCCACTCCACGCTGTTCATCGCGATGTTTCAGATAGAAATAGTCATCACACCACTGTTTGTGTTCGGCATAGACCTGCTCGCCAAAGGGCGCACATAAGTCATGTGCAATCTGGTGCCAGGACAGGACATCTTCATCATTCGGATAAAACGGGGTCAGGTCAAAACCGCCGCCAAACCACCAGATCGGGTCCTGACCTTCCGGTTCGGCCACAAATAAACGCACATTGGCATGTGAGGTTGGAACATTTGGATTTTTCGGGTGAATCACCAGAGATACGCCCATCGCCTGCGCTTTGGCACCGGCAATGCCAGGATGGCGTTCGGTTGCTGAGGCAGGTAGTTTGGAAATATTGATATGCGAGAACATCACCCCGCCTTTTTCAATCACGCTGCCATTTTGTAAGACCCGGGAACGGCCACCGCCCCCTTCAGGGCGCTGCCAGTCATCAATCACAAATTCAGCCGTACCGCCGCCGGCCTGTTCCTGTTGTTCTAACGCGGCACAGATGCGCGCCTGTAAATCGAGAAGAAATTCACGTACGCGTTGAATATCAGCGGAGGTAGGATGCTGCATGATGACACTCATGAATAAAAAACAATAAGCACATCAAAGCACAGATTGGTAAAAAAATTAAGAGGGGAAGGGCTGCTGTGCGCTGCGCATGGCTGATCTAAGTGAAGAGGCAACAGCATGAGCTTCCCGATTCCCGACCAAAAGGCTAGGTTGAATTCCTGTTTTAAGCTCCGCACAATAGTGAATACGGGCCTTGTGCCCACCTCATAGGGTCAATTGCAGTGGAGCAATGTAGATGTTGAAACCGGCCAGTTCTCTCGTACAAAAATACAATGTTCCAGGACCCCGCTATACCAGTTATCCGACCGTACCGTATTGGGAAGAGGCCAGTTTTTCTCGCGAGGCCTGGCAGCAAAGTCTGCAACGCGCGTTTGCTGAATCCAATGCCAGCGAAGGCATCAGCCTGTATATCCATCTGCCCTTCTGCGAAAGTTTATGTACCTTTTGCGGTTGCCATAAGCGCGTGACCAAACGCCATGAAGTGGAGCAACCGTATATTCAGGCGGTGCTGAAAGAGTGGGATTTATATTGCCAGTTGCTGCCAGACCGGCCGATGATTAAAGAAATCCATTTGGGTGGCGGCACGCCGACTTTCTTTTCTGTAGCCCATTTACAGCAGCTGATTCAGGGCATTCTGGGCAAAGCCACAGTGGCGCCCGAGCATGAATTCAGTTTTGAAGGCCATCCGAACAATACCACTCGTGAACATTTGCAAGCGCTGTATGATCTGGGCTTTCGCCGGGTCAGCTATGGCGTGCAGGACTATAATGAAAAGGTCCAGAAAGCCATCCACCGGATTCAGCCTTATGAACATGTGCAGCGTGTGACCGAATGGGCGCGTGACATTGGCTATACGTCAATTTCGCATGATCTGGTTTTTGGTCTGCCTTTTCAGAATCTGGACGATGTTCTAAATACCATTCAGCAGACCACCCAGTTAAATCCGGACCGTCTGGCCTTTTATAGTTATGCGCATGTGCCGTGGATTAAAGGCAATGGCCAGCGCGGTTTTAAAGATGATGATGTGCCAAAAGATGAACTGAAACGTACCCTGTATGAAGAGGGCAAGAAAAAACTGCTGGCGCATGGTTATCATGAAATTGGCATGGATCATTTTGCCCTGAAAAGCGATGCCATGTATCAGGCTTTTCAGCAGGGCAGTCTGCACCGTAACTTTATGGGCTATACCGCTTCCAAAACCCAGCTGATGATTGGGCTTGGGTTATCTTCCATCAGTGATAGCTGGTACAGCTTTGCGCAAAATGAAAAGACCCTGGAAGATTATTATGCGCGACTGGAACAGAATGAAATTCCGGTATTTCGCGGGCATGTATTGACCGCTGAGGACCTGATGATTCGCCGGCATATCCTGAATTTGATGTGCAGTTTCCAGACCTCTTGGGCCGAACCAGAGATGCAGTTCCCGGAATTGCCTGAGGTGCTCAAGCAGCTGGAAGAAATGCAGGAAGATGGCTTGTTAACGCTGTTTGAGGATCATTTACAGGTTACGGAGCAGGGCAAACCGTTTGTACGTAATATCTGTATGGCGTTTGATTTGCGTTTAAAACGTAAAGTACCGAGTACCCGTATTTTCTCAATGACGATTTAATTTTTATCTTATCCAATTCAGCATTCAATCACATGACCCGGCGACAGGGAGGTCGCCATTTCACTGTATGGCAGGGATGCCATATCAGTGAAGTAAAGGGGTTTGGTTACTTTGCCCCGTCAAAGTAACAAAGAAAAAGCCTTCATGCAGAATGAAATGTTATTGATACAGGTAGTCTGCCAATTTGAAATAGTTTAAAAAGAAGCCATTTAATCGAGATAAGCGGAAAGGCGACCTCCCTGTCGCCGGTCATCTAAATCAATATCGGGTATGGGATTCCTTAGATCTGAGAAGAATTGTTTTAAAACTAAAAAGATGACTTAGAAGTCATCTTTTTGGTACATATGTGCCATACGCTCATGTTTGGTCTTTAAATACTGCTCATTAAACGGGTTTAAACCCACCGTTAACGGCACGCGATCCACCACATTAATCCCTTGCTCACGGAGCGCTTCAATCTTTAGCGGGTTATTGGTAATTAACCGCACCGCTTTGACTTGCAGATGATCCAGCATAATGCTGCACATATCATATTGACGGGCATCGGCTGGCAGATTCAGCATTAAATTGGCATCTACCGTGTCATGTCCCTGATCTTGCAGGGCATAGGCGCGAATCTTGTTGGTCAGGCCAATGCCGCGTCCTTCCTGACGCAAATATAAAATCACCCCTTGTCCGGCTTCATTAATCAGACGCTGGGTGGCCTGTAATTGCGGGCCGCAATCACATTTTAATGAAGCAAAGGCATCCCCGGTTAAGCACTCGGAATGGACACGAACCAGTACCGGTTCGGTCGGGGCCTGTTCCAGACCTTTAGACAGTGCAACATGCTCTTCGCCAGTTTTCGGATCTTGAAATACAGTAATTTTAAATTCACCAAAAGCGGTTGGTAGTCTTGACGTTGCGACAAATTCTATAGGCACAGTTTTACCCGTTAAATTGTTCATGAATGCGTTAAAGTATAGCCTAATGCTCAGACATTAGTAGAATAGGATTGCTGAATTTCTGCAGAAGATTTTCTTTTTTGTAGAAAGCGAACGATAATAGTTGATAAATAGCAAGGTTATTCAGGATAATCTACGCCACCTAAACACTGCCCGACTGAAATCATTGCTCAAAACTACATCGCTAGAAATGTGGCTGATTGAAGATGGTACAATTCGACTATATGATCGAGTAACTCCCCCTTGACCTAGCTTAGGTTTTGCCAGGCTTTAGAAGGCTTTGCCACATATGTTGTATACAGAAATACCGACTCAACGCCCTGTAACACCGTTGCTGGATAGCATAGATCATCCACAACAATTACGTTTACTCGCGCAAAGCCAGTTAGCACAAGTGGCAGATGAGTTACGTCAATTCATTTTGTATGCAGCAGGGCAAAGTGGCGGGCATTTCGGTGCCAATTTAGGGGTCATCGAACTGACTGTGGCCTTGCATTATGCGTTTAATACGCCACATGACCGTCTGATCTGGGATGTCGGTCATCAGGCTTATCCGCATAAAGCCTTAACTGGACGCCGTGAACAGCTGACCACCATTCGAGCCAAAGATGGTCTGGCCGCGTTTCCGGCCCGTGAAGAATCTGAATTTGATACCTTTGGCGTCGGACATTCCTCCACCGCGATTTCTGCCGGTTTGGGCATGGCGCTGGCTAGCCGTTATCAGCAGCAGCAGCGTGAAGTGGTGGCAATTATTGGTGACGGCGCCATGACCGCCGGCATGGCCTTTGAAGCCATGAATGATGCGGTGGCGCATCAGGCCGATTTAATGGTCATTTTAAACGACAATGATATGTCAATTTCCTGCAGCACCGGTGGTTTTGCCAAACATCTGGCGGCGCTGTGGCAGCGCGGCGAAAGCGTGCATATTGATGCTGCTGGCGAGGCCTATATCCAGCCACATCCCGAGTGGAACTACACCTCACGTTTGCATTGTGCTGCAACCGATGCGGCTGATAATTTATTTAAAGCGATTGGTTTTGATTATTTTGGTCCTTTTGATGGCCATGATGTTGATCAGCTGGTCAATGTATTCCAGGCACTGAAAAAGCGTAAAGGCCCGCGTTTAATCCACGTTTATACCAAAAAGGGCAAAGGCTTTGCCCCGGCAGAAGCGGACCAGATTAAATATCACGCAATTAGTAAAATCAACAGCAGCGCGTCTGCAGCAGCGGCACCTAAATATTCCGATGTTTTTGGCCAATGGCTATCTGATGAAGCTGCACAAGATTCACGTCTGCTGGCGATTACCCCGGCCATGTGCGAAGGTTCGGGCATGGTGCAGTTTGCCAAGCAATATCCGGAGCGTTTCTTTGATGTAGCCATTGCTGAGCAGCATGCCGTGACCTTGGCGGCCGGAATGGCTTGTGAAGGTTTAAAACCTGTGGTCGCAATTTATTCGACTTTCCTGCAACGTGGTTATGATCAGCTGATTCATGATGTGGCGCTGCAAAATCTGGATGTCACCTTCGGTATCGACCGGGCCGGTCTGGTCGGTGAAGATGGTCCAACCCATGCCGGAGCCTATGACTATGCCTACATGCGCACCGTACCGAATATGGTGATCATGGCGCCGAAAGATGAAAATGAATGCCGCCAGATGCTACACACGGCTTATCATTATCCGGGGCCGGCAGCGGTGCGTTATCCACGTGGTAATGGCGTTGGAGTCGAAATTCAGCAGCAATTGAACCTGATGGAGATCGGTCAGGCAGAAATTGTGGCGCGTTTTAATGAACAGTCGGATGAGCAGATTGCCATTTTGGCCTTTGGTAGCCGGGTCTATCCGGCCATTGAAGCAGCACAGGCATTTGCAGCCCGGCATGACATTGCCGTGCAAGTGGTGAACATGCGTTTTGTGAAACCGCTGGATGAAGCCATGATTGAACGCCTGGCTGAAAACACCCAGCTGTTTGTAACCGTAGAAGAACATGCAGTGATGGGCGGCGCGGGCAGTGCCGTCAGTGAATATCTGGCCAAGGCTCAGCTGGTCAAGCCTATTATTCACTTAGGCCTGGATGACAGCTTTATGCAACAGGCCACACATAGCCAGATGTTGCAGCAGGCCGGTCTTGATGCCGCCGGTATCGAGCAGGCCATGACCCAGGCCTGGAACAAGCTGACCGAGAGCGTTTCATCCTGAAGCAATAAATTTTAGAAACATTTATTCCCCAAAAGCCCCAATATTTGCTAAAATGTTGGGGCTTTTATGCATTATTCTTTATCAGTATCTTCAAATTTGTAGTGGGTGTTCAATGGAACCTATGGTGGTGATGGCTGCGCGTGCGGCTCAAACAGTTGGTCAAGAGCTTTTAAAAGCGCATCAGAATCGTCATAAACTCGATCTACAAGTCGAAGAAAAAGGAATTGATGGTCCAGTAACGCGTGTTGACCGTTACCTGGAACAGTTGACCATCGATACCCTACGTAAAAGCTATAAAAATCACAGTTTCTTGGGTGAAGAGTTCGGTCTGCAAGAAGGTAAAGGTCATGACGCCGATTGGTGCTGGGTGATCGATCCTTTAGACGGTACGCTTAACTTCATCAACGGTTTTCCGCATTTCTGTATCTCTATTGCTGTTCAGCACAAAGGCGTGACTCAGCACGGCGTGATCTATGATCCAGTCAAAGACGAATTGTTCTCTGCCAGCCGTGGTCGTGGTGCCATGCTTAATCAGCGCCGTATCCGCGTGAATGTTAAAGACAGCCTGGAGAATACGTTCCTGGCTGTGGGTCATGCTTACCGCGCCAAACGTAATGGTGAAGTGGTGTCGTATGCCAAAAACCATTTCGAATCATTATTGAACGTGACTGAAGCCGGTGCGCAATATCGCCGTGCAGGTTCTGCTGCGCTGGATCTGGCTTATGTGGCAGCTGGTCGTTTAGATGGCTATTTCGAGCTGGGCCTAAAACCGTGGGATATCGCAGCGGGTGAGTTAATCGTCAAAGAAGCTGGTGGTACTGTAGTGGATGCACGTGGTGGCAGCGATTCTATGGACAATGGTCAGGTACTTGCGTGTTCTATGAAAATGCTGAAGCCTTTAATGAAGGCAGTAGTACCTGCCTGGGGCGACGCGGCAAAATAATAGACGCATTGAGTGAAATGACAAGGCTTGCTCCCAAGCCCTAAAAAACAGCCCGCCCAGTCGGGCTGTTTTTTTGCCTGTTATTTGTGCTTGATTTAATTCAAGTTTAACGACTGGTACAGAAATTAACGCAAAAGTTGATTAAATTAGATGACTTTTAAAATAATCCTGCTATAATCCGCCCACGCACTTAATTTCCGTTCATTACCTGAACATTTCTCTTCTAATCATTGTGTATGCGCGTGCGGTCCAAAGAGAGGACGATATCTCGCGCCCCAATCGCTAAAGCGATTCCTTCAGGTTAAGCCGTAATCATGCGTGCGTTATATCAACATCGTCGTTACTCGGATCGCCGCTGAATTCTTAAATTTTCAGCGTTCAATGCTGTGCCGCTTTTTGCCGATGTCCATTTGACTTTATTATTATGGAGCACCCAATTCTCGGGTGAAATACTCTATGAGCAAAACTTTTGCTGATTTTCCTCTACACGAAACTTTACAACAAGCGTTAGACGCTCTTGGCTTTACTGCGCCTACGCCTGTACAGGAACAGTCAATTCCTGCGGCATTAGAAGGTAAAGATCTTCTTGTATCAAGCCAAACCGGTTCGGGTAAAACTGCAGCGTTCCTTCTCCCAACGCTGAACGCACTTGCAAACCAGGACACATTCGTTCCGTTTAAAGAACGTATGAAAGCCATTACTCAGCCATCTATTCTAGTACTTTGCCCAACACGTGAACTTGCTCAACAGGTGAGCCAGGACGCGATTGCATTTGTACGTCACATGAAAGGTGTTCGTATTGCTGCGATCATGGGTGGTATGCCTTTTGGTAAACAAATTCAACAGTTAAAAGGTGCACAAGTGGTTGTAGCGACGCCAGGTCGTCTACTTGACCTTGTGAACCGTCGTCAAATCAAACTCGACAAAGTTAATGCGTTAATCGTTGACGAAGCTGACCGTATGCTGGACCTGGGTTTCTCTGAAGATCTGGAAGCAATCAGTGATTTGGCTGCAAACCGCGAACAGACTTTAATGTTCTCTGCGACATTTGCACCACGTATCATCACGCTTGCTGAACGTATGATGAATGAGCCAGAACGTATTGCGATCGAAACCGGTCACTCTACCAATACGGACATTACTCAGACTTTACACTGGACTGATGGCTTCGAGCACAAGAAAAAACTGTTGACGCACTGGTTGAGCGAACAGGATCTTGATCAGGCCGTTGTATTCGCTTCTACCCAAGAAGATACCGATATGCTGGCTGAAGAACTGGCTGAAGCAGGTCACTCAGTTGTTGCGCTGCATGGTGCAATGCCACAAACCGTTCGTAACCGCCGTTTACGCAGCATTCGTGAAGGTCGTGCCAAGATTTTAGTTGCAACTGACGTTGCAGCGCGTGGTCTGGACGTACCGACTATTTCTCACGTGATTAACTTCGGTCTGCCAATGAAGAACGAAGACTATGTACACCGTATTGGCCGTACTGGTCGTGCCGGTCGTACTGGTAAAGCGATTACTTTGGCGACTTACCGTGAACGCGGTAAAATTCGTGCGCTTGAAGATTACTTAGATGCACGTTTAGAAGTATCTGAAATTGAAGGTTTAGAGCCATCTCCACCTCCAGCACGTCCACGTCGTGACGGCGGTCGTGGTGGTAAACGTGACGGTGGTCGCGGTGGCCGTGGTGGTTTCGGCGGTGGCCGTCGTTTTGAAGGCGAAAGCAACTTCAAACGTCGTGAAGGCGGTGATGACCGTCCACGTCGCAGCTTCGATGACAAACCACGTGGCGAGCGTCCATTTGGCGAAGATCGTCCACGTCGTGAATTCAACAGCGATCGTCCGCGTCGTGAAGGTGGCTTTGGCGACCGTCCACAGCGTTCTTTCGATGACCGTCCACGTCGCGAATTCAACAGCGATCGTCCACGTCGTGAAGGTGGCTTTGGCGACCGTCCACAACGTTCTTTCGATGACCGTCCACGCCGTGAATTCAACAGTGACCGTCCGCGTCGCGAAGGTGGTTTCAACGAGCGTCCACGTTTTGACAGCAATGATGACAACCGCGGCAACCGCGTAGACTACAAACCACGTCGTGAAGGTGCTTTCGGTGACCGTCCTAAGCGTGATTTTGGCGACCGTCCAGCGCGTTCTTTCGATGACCGTCCACGTCGCGAGTTCAACAGCGACCGTCCACGCCGTGAAGGTGGTGACCGTCGTCGTAAATTCAACGACTAAATTGAACTGAGCGAATTCAGAAAACCGGTGCTTGCACCGGTTTTTTATGCGAGAAAATTTGAATTTTGATGAGGAAAATGTATACTGGTTCAAGTTTATTTAAGAATATATTAAGCGATGTCTCATTATCATTCGCACAAACTGCCCGGTGTGTCATCTATGAAAGAGGTGCTTATGCCATATATTTTTTGGGTTTTGCTGCTCTGTAACCTCATCTTTTTTATTTACAGAACTTTTGCCTAAGCTGCATCTCTTTGTTTCTACACTCAAATTAGACCATAATAAAATTGTACAACTTGTACACAGTTTAAAAGAATTTCATAGATAACAATTTGTTCTCCAATCCTTTATAGTATGCATGCTGAAAAAATGCAGGAAAATCCTCAGCTATGAATAATCAGACACCTCTACAGGCGCCAGCACTGATTGAAGTCAATCACCTGAGCTTTAAACGAGGGGAGCGGGTCATTTACGACAATGTCAGCTTAAAAATTCGACGTGGGCAGATTACTGCAATTATGGGACCGTCAGGCACGGGTAAAACCACCTTGCTGCGTTTAATTGGCGGGCAGCTCACTCCGGATCAGGGTGAAGTGCTGCTCGATGGTAAGAATATTGGGAAAATGTCACGTCAGGAGCTGTTTGCAGCACGGGCGCGAATGGGCATGCTGTTTCAAAGCGGTGCCTTGTTTACCGATATGACGGTTTATGAAAACGTGGCCTTCCCGATTCGTGCACATACCCGTTTACCCGAACATCTTATTGCCGAACTGGTGGCTTTAAAGCTGGAATCGGTGGGTTTGCGTGGTGCCGAGCAGCTCATGCCGTCTGAACTGTCTGGCGGGATGAACCGTCGTGTGGCTTTGGCGCGTGCCATTGCGCTGGACCCGGAACTGATTATGTACGATGAACCTTTTGCCGGTCAGGACCCGATTGTGATGGGCGTATTGACCCGTTTAATCCGTTCATTGCGTGAAGCACTGGATTTAACCACCATTATTGTGTCGCATGATGTGGCCGAAACCCTATCCATTGCCGATTATATTTATGTGGTGGCGGAAGGGAAAGTGCAGGGTGAAGGCACCCCAGAACAATTAAAACAGCATGCCTCGCCTTTTGTACGTCAGTTCTTAACCGGTTCAGTTGAAGGCCCGGTCGACTATCAGTTTAGCCATCAACCCTATTTAAGTCATGAGGTGCATTCAGCATGAATGCGATTGCTGCATTAGGACGCCGTGTGATTGAGCGGGTACGTGGTATAGGCGTTGCCACATTAATGCTGCTCCAGATTTTATTTTCTATGCCAACCTGGATTGGCGTGAAACTGTTTATTTACCAGATGTACCGCGTCGGGGTGATGTCACTGCTGATTATTGTGGTCTCGGGCTTATTTATTGGTGCGGTGCTGGGCCTGCAAATGTACAGCATTCTGGTGACCTTTGGCAGTGAAGCCATGCTGGGCACCGCGGTTGCCTTAACCTTGCTGCGTGAACTGGCACCAGTGGTTGCGGCCCTGTTATTTGCTGGCCGTGCCGGTTCTGCCTTAACTGCTGAAATTGGCCTGATGAAAGCCACCGAACAATTGTCCAGTATGGAAATGATCGGGGTCGATCCTTTAAAACGGGTCATCTCGCCGCGTTTATGGGCCGGTATTTTCAGCTTGCCAATGCTATCCGTGATTTTTGCGGCAGTCGGCATTATGGGTGGTAAATTCGTTGGGGTAGATTTTTTAGGCGCCGATGAAGGCTCTTACTGGAGCGGTATGGAAAGCACCGTACAGTTCTATAAAGATATCTTTAACGGCACCATTATTAAAAGTTTTGTTTTTGCATTAATTTGTACCTGGATTGCGGTCTACCAAGGCTATGCCTGCGAGCCTACGTCTGAAGGTATCGCGACATCTACCACGCGTACCGTGGTGTATTCATCGCTTTGTGTTTTAGGTTTTGATTTCGTATTGACTGCGGTCATGTTCGGAGGTGTTTAATGAAATCACGTACTAGTGAGCTGGCCGTCGGTGTTTTTGTCATTCTGTTTGGTATTGCTTTATTCTTCCTGGCGATGCGGGTCAGTGGTCTGGTGGGCACCACCATTCAGGACAGTTATTCCATGACCGCAACGTTTGACAATATTAACGGGATCAAGCCGCGTGCCAAAGTGGCCTTAAGCGGGGTTAAAGTCGGGCAGGTCGAATCCATTACTTTAGACCCGGTGACGCGTCTGGCCACTGTGACCATGATTCTGGATGGTGAGCTGACCACCTTTAATCAGGAACAGTTACAACAGGTGCAACAATATGCCCTGGAAGAGTTGCGTTACAGCAGCGAATACAGCGAAGCCGATCCTGCGCAACAAAAAGCAATGGAAAAGCAACTGTTGGATAACATGACCTCCATCACCAATATCGATGAAGATGCTTACATAATGGTAGCAACCAATGGTCTTTTGGGTGAGAAGTACCTGAAGATTGTACCGGGTGGTGGTCTGAATTATTTAAAACGTGGTGATCAAATCAGTAATACCCAAAGCACCATGGAAATTGAAGACCTTGTGACCAAGTTTGTGACCGGTGGCGCAGGCAACAAGTCATCATCCGATAACCCGGCAGATGAGACATCCGCTGAAACAACAGATGCAGAAGTGTCATTTGTTGAGTAATTGAGAGGAGAAATTTTAGTGAAGACATTGTTCAAACAAACCTTGACCGCAAGTGTTTTGGCCACGCTGGTGGCAGGTAGTGCATTTGCTGCACCAACCGAAACTCCTCCCGCATTTATCAAGAAAGTGGCGGATGGCCTGATTTCGCGTTTAAAAGCCGATCATGCCAAACTGCAAAATAATCCGGCCTTGGTGAAAACCATTGTGCGCCAGAACCTTGATCCGTATATCGATTCGCAAGCCTTTACCCGTATTGTGATGGGAACCTATGCGACCAATCAGTACAGTTCGGCTGCCCAGCGTGCCCAGTTTGAAAAGAATTTCCGTGAAACCCTGATTGAAAACTACGGTTCAGCCTTTGCGAAATTCAGCAACCAGACTTATACCTTACGTCCGTATAAAGCCAGCAACAGCAAGAACCCGGTAGTGACCATCGACTTTAACAACAAAGGCGAGAAAATTCCGGTATCGTTCCAGCTGGTCGATAAAGGCAATCAGTGGAAAATCCGTAACATCAACGTATCCGGGATTGATTTAGGTCTGCAGTTCCGTAACCAGTTTGCAGCCAACGTCAAACGTAATGGCGGCAATATTGATAAAGCGATTGCGACCTTTAAACCAGATGCAGAAGCTGCGGTTGATAAAAAATAATAGGACGTGCTGTGATTGAATATGTAAATCAGGAACTGCGAGTTTCCGGGAAAATTGACTTTAACAATGCCGAGCAGTATTACCAGCAGGGCTTGCAGCTGATTCAACAGCAGCCCACCCCGGTGGTGGTGAATCTGGCCGAACTTGAGCAGGGTAGTACCCTGGCACTGGCCGTGCTGGTACGCTGGTTAAGACAGAGCCCGGATGCGCAAGGGCTGGTCTTTAAAGCCGTCCCGGAAAAAATGATGAAGATTATTCAATCCTGTCATTTGCAGGATGATTTACAGCTCAGCGCTTAAACAAAAAGCACCTCAACCGAGGTGCTTTTTTTATGGCATTAAGTTTCTCGCTTGACTCAAGGGAGGTGAGGAGGGATGGAAGATTAGCGAAACCAGCCCTCTCTCTAACTCTCTCCCTCAGGGAGAGAGGACGTGTCGCATTAAATCCATTTCTTCCATCTGAAGTAAATCAGCGGCCCGATAAAGAAGCCAATCAGGATAATACTGACAATAATAAAACTGGTGGTGCCTTTGGCAAAAGGCAGTACGTCGGTGTTCATGCCATAAACACTGGCCACCAGCATTGGCGGTGCCAGCATACTTGGTAAAATCGAGAAGCGACGGATGGTGTCATTCTGTTCGGTGTTAATGAAACCCGAAGTAGTATCGAGCAGGAAGCGTACTTTCTGGAACAGGAAGGCGTCGTGTTCGACCAGCGAGCGTACATCTTCACTCAGTTCACGGATATCGGCATCATAAATATGACTGCCCAAGGCACGTGGACGCGCTAAAAAGGTCAGCACACGGCGTAAATCAATCAGACAGAGCTGGGCTTTTCCAAGCATATCTTCCAGTTGAGCCAGCCGGGTAATCATGTCATCAAGGTCTAAAATCATTTCCCGGTGGCGGTTATTCAGCACTTCGGTGGAGTATTTTTCCAGGTCCTTGTGGATATCTTCCAAGATATCCGCAAGCTCATCCAGCTTGGCTTCTAACAGACCGAGCAGCACCCAGGTCGGGTCTTTATAATCAATTTCATAATCATTGCGCCGTGCACGGGCACGAAAGGCACGAAAGGCCACCAGTTTTTCACCGCGCAGGGTTAGCAGGCGGTCCCGGTTTAAAATAAAGGCAACGGTTTGTACCGTGGCGAGAATACTGGAATTTTCTTCCGATTCATCATCGACCTGATAGTTTTTATTTTTCGTTAAAAAATAGGTGCTGATGTGTAAAACCCCATCATCATCACGGTAAAATCGGGCAGATGAGGAAATGTCTTCCAGGGACTTTAAGGTGGGTAAATCCTGCCGGTAGGCGTCCATGACCCACTGTTGTTCTTCTTGTGAAGGGGCGATCAGGTCAATCCAGACCAGTTCTGGATGCAGGTCGAAGCCGCCGTTGATGGTGGCATCTTCCAGACTACCGCGCTCTGTGGCGTAAAAGGCTTCAAGCATTAGTCTTTTCTCCCTTGCGCAGTATGGGTTTTATTGATGGGTGTATTTTAGACAAGGATTTGATTAAAAACACTGTTTGAAGTGCTAATTTATTTAAAAAACCAGCTCAAGGGTATATTTGCGGCATCATAGCCGCTGAACATGGTGAAAAAATGACAAATTCAATTGCAGTCTTCTGTGGCTCGGCTTTAGGTTCCGATGCGGTTTTTGTGGACACGGCGCAGCTGGTCGGGCAAACGATTGCAAAACAGGGCAAAACCCTGGTCTATGGTGGTGGTCGCTCCGGGTTAATGGGCGTGGTCGCAGACAGTGCCTTGCAGGCCGGTGGTGCCGTAATTGGCGTGATTCCGGAGCCGCTGGTTGATCGCGAGCTGGCCCATCCCGGTTTAACCGAGCTGCATGTGGTAAAAAATATGCATGAGCGTAAAACCAAAATGTCAGAACTGTCCGATGCCTTTATTGCCATGCCGGGCGGTGCCGGTACGCTGGAAGAAATTTTTGAGCAGTGGACCTGGGCCCAGCTGGGAATTCATTTAAAACCGAATGCCTTTTTAAATGTTGAAGGTTTTTATGATGATCTGCTGCGCTTTATTCGCATGACCACTGACAAGGGCTTTACCCATGCACGTTTTACCGAGGCATTAATTGTGTCCGATTCTATGGATGAGATTTTAAGCCAGTTTGAACGTTTTCAGGCGCCTGAACCGAAATGGGGCATGGCTGACCGTCAAGCCTTGGTGAAATAAATATGAACACCATTACCGTAGCTGCGGCCATTATTCTGAATGAGCAGCAGCAATTGCTGCTGGTACGCAAACAGCACACCGAATGCTTTATGCAGGTCGGTGGCAAGCTGGAAAGCAATGAGCCACCGGAGCAGACCATCTGCCGGGAAATTGCGGAGGAAATTGGCTGTCAGGCCCAGATTAAACAGTTTGTTGGCCGTTTTGAAACCGCTACGGCCAATGAGCCGGATCATCGTCTGGTCAGTTATGTTTATTATGTGCAGCTCGATCAGGACCCGCAGGTTCAGGCGGAAATTGCGGAAATGAAATGGATTGAACTGGAGGATAAGACGACACGTCTGGCACCGTTAACCACAGAAGTGGTGATTCCCTGGGTGAAACAGCAGCTGTTACAGTCGGCTTAAGGCTGGCTGTCTTTTTGAAATGATTTATCCGTCGGCACTGGCAATACACACCGCATAGACCTTGTGACAGCCAAGTTGCTCCAGCTGCTGTTTCAGTGCACGAATTGAGCTGCCGGTGGTGACCACATCATCAACAATTAATACCCGGCGATAGGGCCGGCCGGCATCGGGTCGCAGCTGGAATTGCTGGTCCAGATTTTCCAGTCGTTCCAAGCGGCTTAAGCCTTTTTGACTGTGTTGATGGCGCCGTACAACCGGTTGCCAGATTGGTAGCTGTAAATGGCGTGCCAGCACCTGAGCCAGCAGCAGGGTATGATGATAGCCACGCTCTGCCAGTCGCTCGGTTGCCACCGGCATCGGGACAATGGCCTGTACCCGTGGATAGGCCAATTCACACAGGCTGCCCGCCAGTAAAGGCTGATAATGCAATTGCTGCTCATATTTGAATTGCTGAATCATCCGGTCGACTGGATAACGATAATGACAGGCCACCTGAATCTCGGTTTCCTGCCGGTAGACGTTTGCTTTTAACCATGGCAGTTGCTGCAAGCAATCTGCACAGACCCGGTACTGCTGCTGGGCCGCACTGCCACAGAGCTGGCAGGGCAGTAATTTTTGTAATAGCGTACGGCTATGCGCCAGCAGCTTAAACATAGGCATAACGTGGTGCTTCCGGCAGCCAGCGTTTGAGCAGGGCCTCGGCCTGCTCGGGATAATCTTTCAGCATCTGCTGGGCCACATAATGTGCCTGATTCAGTAGATGATCATCGCGTTCCAGCTTGGCCACCCGAAAGCCCATATCGCCGGTTTGTTTGGTGCCCAGCAACTCCCCGGGGCCGCGCAGTTCCAGATCTTTTTCGGCAATCACAAAGCCATCATTGCTTTCTCTTAAAATCCGCAGCCGTTCCTGGCCGTTTTGCGACAGCGGATGCTTATACAGCAGGGCACAGAAACTGGCTTTGGCGCCCCGACCGACCCGGCCACGCAGCTGATGCAATTGCGACAGCCCTAAACGCTCGGCATTTTCAATCACCATAATTGAAGCATTCGGGACATCGACGCCGACTTCAATCACGGTGGTGGCAATCAGCAATTGTAGCTGGTTGTCTTTAAACTGCTGCATCACCGCCTGTTTGTCATCAGCCTTCATTTTGCCATGCACCAGACCAATATTCAGTTCCGGAAAGCGTTCCTTGATTTCAGCAAAAGTCGCTTCGGCAGCTTGCGCATCCAACGTTTCTGACTGTTCGACCAGGGTGCAGACCCAATAGGCCTGTTTGCCTTCGGCACAGTTGCTGGCAATACGCTGTAGTACCTGTTCGCGCCGGTCCAGTGGAATGGTCACGGTCTGAATCGGGGTACGGCCCGGCGGCAGCTCATCAATAATGGAAGTGTCCAGATCGCCATAGGCGGACATCGCCAGCGTACGTGGAATTGGGGTGGCGGTCATCACCAGCTGATGCGGAGTCATGTGATTCAGGCCCTTGTTTCTTAAGGCCAGCCGCTGATCGACCCCAAAGCGGTGCTGCTCATCAATAATCACCAGTCCCAGCTTGGCAAATTCGACATTGTCCTGAAACAGCGCATGGGTGCCGACCACCAGCTGGGCGCTGCCATCCTGAATAATCTGTTCGGCGCTGGCGCGGGCCTTGCCTTTCTGTTTGCCAGAGAGCCAGGATACGGTCAGTCCCAAAGGTTCAAACCAGCGTTTAAAGTTTAAATAATGTTGTTCAGCCAGAATCTCAGTCGGTGCCATCAGCGCCACCTGCCAGCCTTCTTCCAGTGCATGACAGGCCGCCACCGCCGCCACCAGCGTTTTGCCGGCGCCGACATCGCCTTGTACCAGTCGCAGCATCGGCTTGTTTTGTTTCAGGTCCTGGATAATTTCCTTGGACACCCGTTTTTGTGCGCCGGTCATGCTAAACGGTAAACCGGCCAGTAACTGCTTGGCCAGACGTTGGCTGGGCGCAAAAGCTGGCGCTTCAATCTGCTGGATATAAGCGCGGCGGGTCAATAAACTGACCTGATGTGCCACCAGTTCCTCAAAAATCAGCCGCTGCTGGGCCGGATGCGAACCCTGACCAAGCTGCAGCATATTGGCACTGGTTGGCGGCTCATGGATATATTCTAGCGCCTGTTTCAGTGCATAGCCGTTGGTAAATTTTTCCGGCAACAGTTCCGGCAGATCATCACTGTGCTGTTTCAGCGCCTGTTTGACATAGTCGCGCAGTTTGGGCTGGGTCAGCCCTTCGGTGCTTGGGTAAATCGCCGTGAGCTGGGTTTTCGGTAGCGGAGTATGCTCGCTGATCAGCTGGATTTCCGGATGATACATTTCCAGACCACGTGCGCCGACCCGGACTTCACCAAACACGCGCAGGCGGTTGCCGACTTTGGCACGGTCGGTTAGGCCTTTATAAATATGATAAAAACGTAAGGTGACTTTGGCGCTGTCATCATCCAGCAGAATTGCCATCGACTTGCGTTTGCCGGGTGGGAAATCGACCCCTTTGACAATGCCTTCCAGTAAATAGCTGCGGCCGACGTTCAATTGGTTCATCGGAATGATCGTGCTACGATCTTCATAATCACGCGGCAGATGAAACAGTAGGTCATCTGTGGTGAAAATATTCAGTTTTTCCAGTAACGCGGCAGCAGCAGCGCCAACGCCTTGTAATTGATGGACTGCGGCCATGTCCCCTCAACAATGGTAATGAGCAAGTGGGTTATGCATATTTTATTTATCGGTTATGGTAAAACATCTGCACGTGTGGCTAAACAACTATTTCAAGCCGGCCACCAAATTACCACAATTAGCCGCAGCCGGAAAAGTGATGTGCATGCAACGCATCTGATTCAGGATGTGCAGCAGCTGGATTTAAGCCAGCTGGCGCCCATTGACTGGGTCTATGTGCTGCTCAGTCCGGGGCAGAGTACGCCGGAGGCCTATCAGCAGACCTATCTGGATTCGGTGCAACCAATTGTAACGGCGCTGGCAGCGCATCCGGTGCGGCGCATGGTGGTGGTGTCATCGACCCGGGTGTATGGACAAAATGCCGGGGAATGGATTGAGGATACCACACTGCTTCAGCCGCCAGATACGCAGGCAGACATTCTGCTCAAGATGGAGCAGGCCTATTTAAGCGCTTATCCGGAGCGTTGCACCATTATCCGGCCCAGCGGTATTTATGGCACCTCAATCGCAAGGATGGTCAAGCTGGCGCACACGCTCACTGAATATCCAAACCGGCACTGGTCTAACCGGATTCATATTGATGATCTGGCGCGTTTTCTGGCACAGATGATTCACGTGGAACATCTGCAGGAGAGTTATATTGTCAGTAATGGTCAGCCGCAACTGCTGCATGAAGTGGTGCAATGGTTTCAGCAGCAGCTACATCGGCCGTTATTAACCCTGACCAGCGAGTACGAAACCGGCAAGCGGATTCGACCGAAACGGATGCAGGACAGTGGTTTTAAGTTACAGCATGATGACTGTTTTCAGGATTATCTGGCCCTGTTACAGCAAGCGGATGTGAACTAAGAATTTTTAATTTTATTGAGGATGGCTGATATTTCCCGCACCTTTGCACGAAGGCAAAGATACGGGTTATGGACGGTTTTTTTATTTCTTTTTACGTTTTAAGCGACGTTTGGCTTGCTGTGCGGCTAGTGCATCTAGTGCATCTTTCAGTTCTTCATCGCTAAAGGTGGTGATGTGTTGCAGCATTTGCAGGGTTACATCATCCAGCACCAGATTGGCATACTGCGCCACATTGCTAAAGTTCTCATCAAAGACAATGGCATTGTCGCTGTTGGTGCTGATATAGCCTTGCTGGGTCAGCACTTTAATAAAGCTCTGGAACAGGGCCTTATCGAAGAATTCCGGTGAGTTGAACTCATACAGCACCGATAAACGCTGACCCACCAGATGGCTCAGTTCTTCAACCTGACGGGCGGAAATATTGCCCGAACCACGCTGGGTAATCAGCGCCAGGGTCATGTAGTAGCGTTCCAGACTTTGCATTACCGGCGCAGCCAATACTACCAACTGGTTATGATCTTCACTGTTCGGTGCCGGAGAAAGCAGATTCCCTTCAGCATCTTCACTAATCAGCTTGGCCTGAATTAGCCCATCAGCATAGGCACAGATCTGCTGTTTCAGTTCTGCTTCATTCCATTTCAGGAACAGCTCGGCTTTCAGGAACGGATACAGCGTACGAATTACATTAATCAGATCGCCACGCTTGATTGAACCATTGTGCTCCACCAGTGCCGCCACCAGAGATGGCAGGACAAAGGCATGCAGAATATTGTTACGGAAATAGGTTAGCAACACCGCCTGATTGTCTTCAATGGCAATAATATCGCCCAGAACGTGCTGCACACGTTTAATCAGTTTCAGCTTCAGACCGTAGGCAATAATTTCCTTGCCTGAAAGCGGGGTAATGTGGGTGCGCTCATCGTAAGGCAGGGCAGTGAGCAGGTCACGATAGGTATCCAGCTGCTTGATACAGATCGCTTCATCCAGGGTGTGTTTTGGCGTGGCCAGCAAAATCAGCGATAACAACGATACCGGATTAATCACCACAGCGCGGTTAATATTTTCCAGAATCGCATAGGCTGAGCTGTTTACCGCATCGGAGACTTCCTGCGGAATCGGGTCATCATTTTTTTCGATACTGATCTGCTCGGCGCCATGCTGTTTCAGCATGTCATCTAAAAAGACTGGCTCGCCGAAATTCACATGCACCTTGCCAAAAATACGCTCGATTTTTCTCAAGGTTTTCAGAATGCCGACAATGGATTCGGCTTCTTTCGGTTTACCCTGCATTTCACCGACATAGGTCGAACCTTCCATCAGGCGTTCATAGCCAATATAGGTTGGCACAAAGGCAATTGGTTTGGCGCGGCCACGTAAATGTCCATGTACGGTCATGGCCAGCATGCCGGTTTTTGGTGGCAACAAGCGGCCGGTACGCGAACGGCCGCCTTCAATAAAGTATTCCAGCGGCGTGTTACGCGACAGAATGCTGTACAGATATTCCTTAAATACGGTGGTGTACAGGCCATTGCCACGGAAAGTCCGGCGAATAAAGAAGGCCCCGCCACCGCGTAATAACTGACCGACAAAGGGCATGTTCAGGTTATCGCCAGCCGCAATATACGGCACCATCATGCCGCGTTTATAAATCACATAAGACAGCAATAAATAGTCGATATGACTGCGATGGCACGGGGTATAAATAATTTCGTAGTCTTTGGCCAGTTCACGCACGGTGCTGAAATTATGCACCTCGACGCCATCATAGAGCTGGGTCCATAAACGGGTTAGCGCCGTTTCAGCAAAGCGGATGGCGGCATAGGAATAGTCCGACACGATTTCATTTAAATAGCCAATGGCACGGCGCTCGGCTTCAATCATGCTGATTTTACTGCGGATGCTTTCGCGGCGAATGGCTTCTTGTACATCCGGCGCTTTAATCAGGCTATGCATGACGTTACGGCGGTCCGATAAATCGGGACCTAATACCACTTCGCGCTGGCTGTCTAAATAATTATTTAAGGTATTAATAATACAGGTCGCTGGCGACAGGTTCGGGGCCTGAATCTTGGCGGTCTGCACCATCGCTCTTAAAGACTGTGCCTCATGAAACTCCAGATAGGACTGGCGACCATGCAGGCCAATATTGACCAGCTGCTTGACGGTACCCGGCGTAGCCCAGGTATCGGTCAGGAGCAGTTTGAGCCAGGAATCTTCTTTATCTGGCGCGCGGCCCCAGAGGACCGTGACCGGAATCAGCTCAATATCCAGTTCCGGGTGCTGTTCCAGCAGCTCAATCAGACGCAGCAAACGCGGCGGAAAGGCGTGCGGCGGCGGATTTAGCAGATTGTTTTCATCATAGTGCTGTAAAAACAGAATCGAAGCTTTTTCCTTGTGCTGGCCAATCTGCATCGGGTCTAATGCTGGCGGCAGCTTTAAGCGGCGTGTTTCACCATCAAGGACCAGGGCATTGCTGCGGGAATGGTTCTGCAACACATAGCAGACAATTTTCTGGGTCGGCTGTTCTGAATGGTCTGTCGCTGCTGCTTCGGCAGGAACCTCGCCCAGTACATGCGGGCTTACCACCAGATCAAGCAGTTTGCTTGAAAGCTGACGATAAATTTGACCAAAACCACTCTTGGACATACCAACTCCTAAATCAATGACCAGTACCGCAGATTATCTGAGGGAAAAATAATGAATCTAATTGTAGCGAAAAATAGCCTGACATTTTCTGACAAATTCTATCTTTAGTGCTCAATTTTATCGTTAAAAATCGTATTTTTAGTGCGGCGCATTATACGGGAGCCGTGACAGGGCAGTCAGTTAAACTTTAGTGTTTTAGTCGACAAATATGGCAAAATAGGCAAGATTGAGCTGTTTCTATTTTGCTTGTTTTGATTTTTAAATATCCCGACATAGGTTTCCCCGCATGAATGCACTGACTCAGGAACTGGTTGAACTGCTTAGCCTGGAAAAACTTGAAGAAAATATCTACCGAGGCATCAGCCGCAATCTGGTCGGTAAGCGCGTGTTCGGTGGACAGGTACTGGGCCAGGCACTGCGTGCAGCCTCGTATACCACCGACCGTCCGGCGCATTCCTTACATGCCTACTTCCTGTTTGGCGGCGATGTCAACGCACCGATTATTTATGAAGTGGACCGGATTCGTGAAGGCAAGAGCTTTGTTAGTCGTCAGGTGCGAGCCATCCAGCATGGCCGGACCATCTTTATGTGTATGGTGTCTTTTGCTGCGCCAGAAGAAGGGCTGAATTACCAGATTTCCGAGCCTGAATATCCGGCACCGGAACAGTTAAAAAATGAAGCAGAACTGGTACAGAGCATTGTCGAATTTATTCCAGAAAACGTTCGCGCCAGCTTTACCCGTGACCGTCATGTGGAAATCCGCCCGGTGAATCCAAGCAATCCGTTTCAGCCGCAGCCGGAAGCGCCGTCTTATGCGCATTATATCCGTACACATAGCCCGATTGCAGCGGAGCAGGATGAAATTGCCCTGCATCAGGCCATTGCTGCCTTTTATTCAGACTTTACCCTGATGACCACCGCGCTGCGTCCGCATGGCCTGAGTTATCTGTCGCCAAGTCTGCAATGTGCCAGTATCGACCATGCCATGTATTTCCATAAGCCATTCCGGGTCGATGACTGGATGCTGTATGACATGGAAGCCACCATCAGCAACAGTTCGCGTGGCCTGAACTTTGGCCGTATGTGGCAAAACGGCGAGCTGGTCTGTAGCACCACGCAGGAAGGTTTAATTCGCTTACGCGAAATTGAAACCCAATAAGCTCACCTCAATAAAAAAGCTGAATCAACCGATTCGGCTTTTTTTATCCTGCCGTCAATGGCAATGCGGCAGCTCACTTGGTGCATGTTTATGGCAGCCTTGTGCCTTGCTGTTGCCCGAAGAATGGGCAAAAACCTGCGTAGTGCTACAAATGAGTGCAAGAATAAGGGCGAGTTTTTTCATGAGGTTACTCTTTTAGTCTTAAAAACAAGGTAATGCACTGATAAAGCACATCTTATGCCAGTTTTTCTGGCACCGGGCTTTTTTGCTGAGCTGGATTTGCTTTTGACAAAATAATGCTCGATTCAGCGCAGCTCGCATGGCATAGTGCCAAGCAAGATGACATCACAATATATGCACCCATGAGCTTAAATACACAAATTCTGGTGGCCGCAATTTTAGGGGTTCTATTCGGGTTTTTGTTGAACCTGTTGCCGGGCAGCGCATTTTATGACGGCAGCTTATATGGCCTGAGTATTGCCAGCAGTATTTTTATCGGCCTGCTGAAAATGCTGCTGATTCCCCTGATTTTCAGTTCGATTGTAGTCGGGGTATCCAACCTGCAGGCTTCTGGCCAGCTGAGCCGGGTCTGGAAAATTACCTTGCTGTGCTGTGTGACCACCACCACATTGGCACTCATTTTAGGTCTGGCCTGTGCGCATCTGTTTGAAGTCGGCAAAGGTGTAGATGTGCGTTTATTCCAGGACGCGATGAGCCAGCATCAGACGCCAGATACCTTAACGCCGTCGTCTTTCTTCACCAATTTTATTCAAAACACCCTGATTAATCCGTTTAAGGCCTTTGCCGAGGGCAATGTGCTGGCGGTGGTGGTGTTTGCCTTATTTGTCGGGGTGGCGCTGGTCAAAGGCGGTGAGCAGTTCCGGACTGTGCGCCGGCTTAGTCATCAGTTTTTTGACATCATGATGCTGATGATCGGCTGGGTGATGAAACTGGCACCGCTGGGGATTTTTGCGCTATTGGCCAAGCTGATTGCCACCGAAGATGTGACCGTGCTCAGCCGTCTGGCTGAGTTTGCCGTAGTGGTAACCGGCACCACGATTTTTCATGGTCTGGTGGTACTGCCGCTACTGCTATGGCTATTTGGAAAAATGAATCCGGTGACCTTCTTTAAAGGAACCCGCGCTGCTTTAATTACTGCATTTGCCACCAGTTCCAGTTCGGCCACCATGCCACTTTCGATGAAATGCGCCCAGGAAAATCTGAAGGTGCGTCCGCAAACAGCTGGCTTTGTAATTCCGCTCGGTACACAGCTGAATATGGATGGCACGGCCTTATATGAAGCCGCTGCGGCGCTGTTTATTGCCAATTTAATGGGACTGGATTTGACCTTGGGCCAGCAGTTGGTGGTCTGTGCCACCGCCATGATTGCCTCCTTGGGCGCGCCGGGAATTCCAAGTGCCGGCATGGTCACCATGATTATGGTGCTGCAATCGGTCGGTCTGCCGGCAGAAGCAATTGCCATTTTACTGCCGATTGACCGTTTGCTGGATACCGTACGTACCGTAGTCAATGTCCAGGGTGATATGATGATTAGTGTGGTGGTTGACCGTTATACCCGCGACGATCAGATCGCAACTCAATCCTGAGTATCTTCCCAGCACGGATTCCAGACCACTTCCCAAAGATGGCCATCGGGGTCCTGAAAATAACCGGCATAACCGCCATAAAAGGTGGCTTGTGCCGGTTTGACAATGGTGGCACCGGCACGCTCGGCCTGCTGCATCACCTGATCTACGTCCAGCGGACTATGCACATTATGCCCCAGACTGATTTGGGTCGGGCAAAAACGGCTCAGGGGCAGGCCTGAATCTTGCGCCAAGGCAGCCTGCGGCCACAGTGCCAGTGTCAGGCCTGAATCCAGCGTGATAAACGCCACTGCGCCCTGTTCAAATTCCTGCCCGACGATACCTTCACTCTGCCAGCCCAAACCTTGCTGATAAAAGCGCAAAGCTGCGTCTAAATCCTGCACAGCCAGCGTGATCACACTCAAAGATGCGCGCATTGTTCCTGCCTTTTCATTCAAGTCTGATTTTTATCTTAGCGGAAATCTGGCTCGACACAGTGCTGCCTGTGTCGGGCAATTGTATCTCTGCAATTCTGCACCAGGTGGATGCTTTACGCGACTTTAAGCTGGGCGCGCTGTGCCGCCGGGGAGGCTTGCAGATAGGCCAGCGCATCTTCGGTTTTGGCTTCATGCAGCGGGTCATACCACGGCATTAAATAGCCCAACTGCTGCGATACCAGCCAGAACGGTGAGGGCAATAAGCCGTTATTGGCCTGTGCAGTGCGGTACCATTCCCGCCAGATCCACGGTTTATACAGAGCCGGCCGGATTGATGCATAACGCGGGTCCTGCCGCATAATATGCGCCGCGCCATCAATCCAGAGGCCAATTACCCCGGCAATCACCAGCAGGCTCAGATAATAACGGGCCAGATAACTGCCACCCAAATGCCGGTACAGGTCAAAGGCTACGGTGCGATGCTCGATTTCTTCTGCGCCGTGCCATTTGACCAGATCCAGCATGGCCGGGTCGGCGCCCTGACGCTGCCATTCGCGGTTATACAGCGCATATTTACCCAGCACGCAGGTCATGTGTTCTACCGTAGCAACAATACCTAAACGGAACAGATCCCAGTGCCGTTCGCTCCATTGTGGCAATTGCAGACCTAAAGGCCGATCGGCCAGTAACTGGTTAAACAGTCCGTTCATCAGGCTGATATTGCGCTGAATATCAATCTGGCGTTCGCTTAAATAATCCTTGTTGGCCGAGTTATGCGCCTGGGCGTGCATGGCTTCCTGGCGGATAAAGGCCTGCACATCCTGTTTTAGTTTTTCATCCTGAATCTGCGGCAAAACCTTGTTGTACAGCCGGCAAAACCAGAACTCGCCGGCCGGCAGAATCATGTTAATTTCGTTAATAAAATAACTGGCAAAAGGCTGCTGCGGAATCCAGTCGATGGGAGTGTCCTGCCATTCAAAGCGGACTTTACGCGGTTGAATAAAGTAGCCAATGGATGAGCCACGGGCAGCACGGCGAAAACGTGCGAGGAGTTTTTTCATGCTGTATTGCACCTCTAAAATGTGATGCGGTTCAAATTATGCTCAGCATGAGTATGAAAAAAATATCCCCCATTGAAACTAGCAATAGGGGACATTCCAATATCAATAGATGTAAATTATTGTCAGACAGTTTTGAGTTGTTGCAAAGCTTATGGCTCTTTGGCGGCCGTTTCAGTCAGCTGTTCAACAGCTTCTGTATCCGGCAGCTCTTCTGCTTCCAGTTCATCTGCCGTGGCTTCCGGAATGCTGGCCAGATCAAACTGCTGCGATTGTTCCAGGGTAAAGTTCAGACGACCGGCCATTACACTGGCCAGTTCTTCCAGACCCTGACGATTGAGTGAGGAGAACAGTTGAATCGAGAAATCCAGCTTCATCTTTTTCAGCTGTTGTTTCACTTCCAGCAGAACTTTATTGGCCGGGCCACGATTCAGCTTGTCGGATTTGGTTAGCAGAACATGTACAAACAGATGACGGGAATAAGCCCATTCCAGCATCATCACATCAAAATGCTGCAGTGGATGGCGAATATCCATTAGCAAGACCAGACCCTGTAAGCTCTTGCGATGAATCAGGTAGTTTTCCAGTTCTTTTTGCCAGACAATTTTCATCGATTCGGGTACCGCAGCATAACCATAACCCGGTAAATCGACCAGACGCTGCTCCGGATTGCCCAGACTAAAGAAGTTGATCATCTGGGTACGGCCAGGTTTTTTCGAGGCACGTGCCAGCTGTTTCTGGTTGGTTAGGGCGTTAATCGCACTGGATTTGCCAGCATTGGAACGTCCGGCAAAGGCCACCTCATAGCCGCTATCTTCTACACAGAGATTCAGCTTTGGTGCACTCATCAGGAATTCGGCTTTACGTAGCCAGTTCAGGGCACGAACGGCATATTCGGTAATCGCAGGATCAGCCTTTTTCTCATAGCTAATCTTTTGCTTCGGCGCATTAGCGGCCTTAGTGTTTTTCGATTTTCCTCTGCTATGGTGCATAACTTAACTTCATCACTGCTTTTACAAAGCGGTATTATAGATCAACTCGCGCAGACACGCGAACTTTGCTGTAGCCGTGTGCAAAAGTTATCTGACTCAGAGATTGATCAGCTGAATTGGCGATTGTGTGCTCCACTGTGCCGGTGCAGGAGTATCTAACACGTCGGACAGGGTGTACTGGTCCAGACTCTGATAAAACTGTTCCAGTGCCTGATCTAAAATGCCCTTTAAACCACAGCGACTGCGCAGCACGCACGGCGGGGTATTACATTCCACAATCTGGGTTTCACGTTGCAAAATACGCACGATCTGGCCCAGCTTCAGTGCCCGTGCATCCGGATTTAAACGCAGGCCGCCCCCTTTACCGCGGGTGGTAATCAGCCATTCCTGTTTGCCCATGAAATGCACAATTTTAACCAGATGGTTTTGGGAAACATGCAAATCCTGCGCAATTTCCGCAATCGTATACGGCAGATCTCGCGGTGGGGAGATATACAGCAGAATACGTAATGCATAGTCGGTGAATTTATTTAATTGCATGATCGCACAAATATTTTTTTCAAAGTTGAAATACAAGAAGGCTAGTCTACCATAAGCAGACTAGCCCTCCTATGTTTTACACGTGTGGGGTTTTAGTGACGTACACCACCCGTACCAAACGCTTCACTGTGAATCTGTTCGGCTTTAATACCACGTGCCAGTAAGGCTTTTTGCTGCTCGGCCATGAATGGCATTGGGCCACACAGGTAGTAATCAGCATTTTCCGGTAATAAGGCAGCATCCATGGTGCTCAGGTCCAGACGACCGGCCACATCATAATCCTGACCTAACACATCTTCGGTATTCGGGAATTCATAGGCTGTAAAGGTATGAATACGTGGATACTTCGCCTTGATGTCCTGAATATGCTGTTTCATGGCATGTACCTGTTTGCTGCGGCAGGCATGAATGAAGGTCACCGGTTGTGGCACATCTAAAGTGACCAGCTGGTTCAGCATCGCAATCATTGGGGTTAAGCCAACACCACCACTAATGAACACATTACGTTTGTTGCTGTCGATCAGGTAGAAGTTTCCGGTTGGCGCTGAAATTTCAAGTTCTGCACCTTCTGGCAGCTGATGCAGCGCATTAGATACCCAGCCTGCAATCTTGTCGGCGCCATTACCCGGTTCGCGTTTCACTGAAATACGTAAGTAGTCTTGCTGCGGGCTGGTTGACAGCGTGTATTGACGTGGTTGTTTCAGGTCCAGCTCAGGGACAAAGACACGTACTGAAATGTATTGGCCGGCTTCATATTTTGGTAAGGCACCACCATCGACCGGTTCAAAGTAGAACGAGGTAATTTCGTCGCTTTCTACCACTTTCTTGGCGATTTTGAAATTACGCCAGCCTAACCAGCTGCCTTGAGTTTGCTGATGCTGCTCGTAAATGGCACGTTCGGTATTAATAAACACTTCTGCAAGCTGGCCATACGCGGCGGCCCAGGCATCAATCAGTGGATCATCCATGGAAATATTCAGCACTTCGCTGATGGAGTGCAGCAGGTTTTCACCGACAATATTATAGTCCGGAGCTTGAATATTCAGACTGACATGCTTGTGTGCGACCAGTTCAATTACTGGCGCCAGTACTGATGGATCTTCAATATTTTCTGCATAGGCCAGTACCGCACCTGCCAGTGCCTGCGCCTGCGCACCACTGCGTTGATGACCCAGGTTAAAGGTTTCTTTAAGGTCCGGATTATTCCCCAACATGCGGTTATAGAAATAGCTGGTCAGGGCCACACCATTTTCACGTAGAACAGGAACAGTTGCTTTTACAAGGTCAATTTGCTGTGGAGTCATGGCTGATCTCTCATGGCTGGTTATTTATAAGATGCATTTAAAATACATTTTATAAAACGCCAGTGCAAGCACTGTTTTTAAAAAACCATAAAAAAATTATGGGATATAAAAATATCCCATAATGAAAGCTGTTCCTATCGGTTTTTTGATTATTTTCGGCCAAACAGGGAGCCTAATAATCCGCGGACAATTTTCTGTCCGGTGCTGCCGCCTAAGGTGCGGGCTGCACTCTTGGCAAAGGTGCCGACAATATCCTGAGTCAGCTTTTCACGCTGTCGTGCAGCGCGTTCAGCTTCTTTTTGCTGTTCGCGGGCCAGACGTTCCTGTTCCCGCGCCTGCTGTTTGGCCAAAGCAGCCTGTTCTTTGGCTTGCTGCTTGGCTAAAGCTTCCTGTTCTTTGGCGCGTTGCTGTTCTAGCGCGGCCTGTTCAGCCTGTTGCTGGCGTTCCGCTACTTTCTGTTGCAGCATTTCATAGGCACTGTCCCGGTCCAGACTCTGCTCATATACATCGGCGACAATACTCTGGCTCATCAGTGCCTTGCGCTGTTCAGGGCTAATCGGGCTAAACGAGGAGTAGGGCGGCATCACCCAGCCGCGCTCTACAATCTGCGGCGTGCCTTGTTCATCCAGACAGCTAATTAGGGCTTCACCGACGGCCAGTTCGGTAATGGCCTGTTCTACCTGAAACTCCGGATTGGCACGGAAGGTCTCGGCAGCGGTTTTGACCGCTTTCTGATCTTTCGGGGTAAAGGCGCGTAAGGCATGTTGCACCCGGTTGCCGAGCTGTCCCAGTACACTTTCAGGCAAATCCAGCGGATTCTGGGTGACAAAATAAATTCCGACACCTTTGGAGCGAATCAGGCGGACTACCTGCTCAATTTTCTCCTGCAGGGCCGGGCTGGCATTGTCAAACAGTAAATGCGCTTCATCAAAGAAGAACACCAGCTTGGGTTTGTCCATATCACCAACTTCCGGCAACTGTTCAAACAGCTCTGATAGCATCCACAATAAAAAGGTCGCATACAGTTTCGGGGTGTGCATCAACTTGTCTGCAGCCAGCAGGTTGATGTTGCCGTGTCCCTGGGCATCGGTCTGCATGAAATCCAGAATATTCAGGCTGGGCTCGCCAAAAAACAGATCACCGCCCTGATCGGCCAGTGCCAGTAAATTGCGCTGAATCGCGCCCAGACTGGCTGGAGATAAATTGCCATAGTCGGCCTTTAACTCTGCCGCATGTTCGCTGACATAGCTGAGCATGGCTTTCAGGTCTTTAAAGTCAATCAGCAGGAGGCCCTGATCATCGGCAATCCGAAACACTGCCGACAGTACACCTTCCTGGGTGTCATTTAAATTCAGCATCCGGGCTAGCAGTAGCGGTCCGATTTCGGAGATGGTGGTGCGAATTGGATGGCCCTGTTCACCAAATAAATCCCAGAACACCACCGGCGAGGCAGCAAAGGGAATACTGTCAATACCCAGGCTTTTAATCCGTTCATCAAATTTGGGATTGCTGGAACCAGCCTGCGCCAGACTGGAAACATCGCCTTTGGCATCGGCCAGAAAGACTGGGACACCAATGCGGGAAAAACTTTCTGCCAAGACTTTTAAGGTCACGGTTTTACCGGTACCGGTTGCACCGGCAATCAGGCCATGCCGGTTGGCAAACTGGGAATGTAAGACTATCGCTTGTGTGGTATCATGGGTTTTTTTGGCAATGGTAATTGGTGTACCCATACTGTACTGATCCTCGTTGTTATTCGTTTTTATGCTGCTTTAAATGTTGTAGTGCTTGCGCTATATCTTGAATTAAATCATCCGGATGTTCCAGTCCTATACAGAAACGCACCAGCAAACCTTGTTTTAGGTGTTGATGCTCAAGCACACGCATCTCTTTAAGGTTATACAGCATTACCAGGCTGACCGGCCCGCCCCAGCTAAAGCCCAGCTTGAACAGGGTTAATGCATCACAGAATGCCCGAATATCGTTTAAATTGTATTGCGCATCAAAAATCACACTAACCAGTCCGGCGCTGTGACCGTCTTTGCAGATGTCCTTCCAATATGCATGACCGGCACTGTCCGGATCAGCCGGATGCAGGACCTGAACCAGCTCTTTTTGCTGTTTTAGCCAGTTCAGCAAGGTCAGTGCTGATTGTGACTGTTGCTGGTAACGCAGCTGCATGGAGGCCAGACTGCGCTGGATTTGCGCCGTATCATCTCCGCTGACACAAATCCCCTGAATGGCATGCATCCGGAATAATTGATGATGGAGCTTCTGGTCACGCGTCACCACCGAGCCCATTAAAATATCGCCACCCCCGCTTGGATATTTGGTTAGCGCATGCACGGTCAGATCTACGCTTAAGTGGTCCTCGCCAAAATCAAAGGCATTAAAGGCCAGTCCTGCGCCCCAGGTATTGTCCAGCGCAGTCAAAATATTATGGGCTTGGGCTTTTTTTACCAGACCAATTAAGTCCGGAAACTCCAGTGTCACCGAACCAGCCGCTTCGAGCCATAACAGTTTGGCTTTATCGCTTGGGTTAAAGCTTTCTACCTCCACCGGGTTATAGACCTTGACGGCAATGCCATAACGCTGCTGCAGATTACGCAGATGCTCCATATTCGGGCCATAAATATTATCCGGAACCCAGACCTCATCACCCTGGCTTAACAAGCAGGAATTGACCAGATTAATCGCAGAGAGGCCGCTCGGCGCCAGCAGGTGATACAGACCGCCTTCGATCTGCGCGATGTGATCACCTAACGTAAAGGTCGTCGGCGTGCCGTGCGTGCCATAACTATAGTCATAGACATCGGTCCAGTGGCGATTAAACAGTGCATCGGTGTTGTTAAAAATAATCGTCGATGCACGATAGAGGGGAGGTTGAACCGTAGAAATCAGTTGAGGGGCTTTTCGTGGTGCATGAATCAGTTCGGTTTGCGGATTTTTTTTCACGACTTCGCTCAAATCAGGACAATTAATTGAATTTAGCTTAAGAGAAAAGGATCAGTTGTGCCATATCTGGCTGTATTTATTTGACTTTGAACACTCGGCGCTAAAGTTGGCTTCATTTTTGCAAAACCTAAAAGCATAGCTACAACAACAGGTTTCAGCGCATGGCGTCGCATTTAAAAGTACATTATTTTCAGCATATTGCTGGTGAAGGATTTGGAAGTTGTTATACGCATTTAAAACGGTTAAATGCAGAGATCAGTGCCACAGAATTTTTTGCCTTGCCGGTTGATTCAGCACTGGATATTGAAGCGCTACCGCAGATTGAGGAGGTTGATTTGTTAATTGTCATGGGCGGCACCATGAGCGTTAATGATGAAGCCAATTTCCCCTGGTTAAAAATGGAAAAACGCTGGCTCAGGCGTTATTTGGCCATGGGAAAACCGGCCATTGGTCTGTGTCTGGGTGGGCAACTGATCGCCAATGCGCTGGGCGCGGCCGTCAGTCGCAATCCTGTACAGGAGCTGGGCTGGCACGAGGTACGCAAGGTCAGGCATGTGCCAGCAGACTATTTTCAGTTGCCGGAGCAGTTTAATGTCATGCAGTGGCACAGTGAAAGCTTCGAGATTCCCAAAGGGGCTGTGCATCTGGCCGAAAATGATGCCTGTCGCAATCAGATGTATCAGATTGGCAAAAATGTACTGGGCTTTCAGTTTCACCCGGAAACCACGCCAGAAAGCCTGCAGTTATTCCTGGAAGATGAAGAAGAGCTGGCCCTGTTTCAGGGACCTTATGTGCAATCGGTAGAGCAGCTGCAGCGCGCCAATAAAAATAAATTTATTCAAGGAAATCAGATATTAAATCAGGCGATAGATTATGTGTTACAGCAAACTGCAGCGCAGCGGCGGGCTGTATAATTATTAAACAATTGATTTGTCGAAATATTTGAAAAATGATGTAAAAAGCCACAAAAGGATTTGCTTATGCATTAAACAATCGTTATAATGGGCGACCCTTTGATATTAAGGGGGTTAACCGCAAAGAAAGTGGTTAACTATCGTTACAGTCGTGGCATCGATCACGACCTTAGTGATATTTCACTGCTCTTGACACTTGCCTTTATTAGTGGGGTGAGATGCGTCAAGAGTGATTCTTTATATATTTTGGCTTGGAGTTAACTGGTATGTCTAACCAGAGAATTCGTATCCGTCTTAAGTCTTTTGATCACCGTTTAATTGATCAATCTGCTCAAGAGATCGTAGAAACCGCTAAGCGTACTGGCGCACAAGTGTGTGGTCCAATCCCGATGCCTACTCGCATCGAACGCTTCAACGTTCTTACATCACCGCACGTTTACAAAGATGCGCGTGACCAATATGAGATCCGCACTTACAAACGTTTGATCGATATCGTTCAACCTACAGACAAAACTGTAGATGCATTGATGAAATTAGATCTTGCAGCTGGTGTTGATGTTCAGATCGCATTGGGTTAAGGCTTTCGGTTAATTAACGCTCTAAGTTAATTAAGCCGCTTTTTTAGAGGTTTATGCACATGGCTATTGGTTTAGTCGGTCGCAAGTGCGGTATGACCCGTATCTTTACAGATGCTGGTGTTTCTGTACCTGTTACAGTGATTGAGGTTGATCCTAACCGCATCACACAAATCAAAACGCTTGAAACTGATGGTTATCAAGCGATTCAAATCACTACTGGTGAACGTCGCGAATCTCGCGTAACTAACGCTCAGAAAGGTCACTTTGCGAAAGCGGGTGTTGCTGCTGGTCGTCTGGTTCAAGAATTCCGCGTTACAGAAGCTGAGCTTGAAGGTCGTGAAGTTGGTGGTACGCTTACTGTAGATTTGTTCACAGTTGGTCAAATCGTTGACGTAACTGGCACATCTAAAGGTAAAGGTTTCCAAGGTGGTGTTAAGCGTTGGAACTTCCGTACTCAAGACGCTACTCACGGTAACTCTGTTTCTCACCGTGTTCTAGGTTCTACAGGTCAAAACCAGACTCCTGGTCGCGTATTCAAAGGCAAAAAAATGGCTGGCCATTTAGGTGCTGAACGCGTAACTACACAGGGTCTTGAAATCGTTGCAATCGACACAGAGCGTTCAGTTCTAGTTGTTAAAGGCGCGGTTCCTGGTGCTACTGGTGGCGACGTAACTGTTCGTCCTACTATCAAGGCCTGAGGGGAAATAACGTGAATTTAAAAACTGTTTCCGGCTCTGCTGTTGAATTGTCTGAAGTAGCTTTCGGCCGTGAATTTAACGAAGCGCTTGTACACCAAGTTGTTACAGCTTACTTAGCTGGTGGTCGTCAAGGTTCTAAAGCTCAGAAGTCACGTGCAGACGTTTCTGGCGGTGGTAAAAAACCATTCCGTCAAAAAGGTACTGGCCGCGCTCGTGCTGGTTCTATTCGTAGCCCAATCTGGGTTGGCGGTGGTAAAACTTTTGCTGCTCGTCCACAAGACTGGTCTCAAAAAGTGAACCGTAAGATGTACCGCGGTGCAATGCAATGTATCTTAGCTGAACTTGTTCGCCAAGATCGTCTTGTATTAGTTGAAGAGTTTGCTGTTGAAGCGCCTAAAACTAAAGCATTGCTTGCAAAACTGAACGACTTGAATGCAACTCGCGCATTGATCGTTACTGAAGCTGTAGATGAGAATCTATACCTTGCAGCTCGCAACCTTCCACACGTTGATGTGGTTGACGCTACTGCAATCGATCCTGTTAGCTTGATCGCGTTCGATAAAGTTGTAATGTCTGTTGCTGCTGCTAAGAAAATTGAGGTAGAACTCGGATGAACAACGAACGTTTATATCAAGTCCTACAAGGACCTGTATTCTCAGAAAAAGCACAAGTTTTAGGTGAAACTGCTGGTGTTCAAGTGTTCAAGGTTGCATTAAATGCAAACAAGCTTGAAATCAAAAAAGCAGTGGAACAATTATTTGGTGTAGAAGTTGTTAAAGTTAACACGACTATCACTAAAGGTAAGACTAAACGCTTTGGTAAAACTATCGGACGTCGTTCTGATGTTAAAAAAGCATACGTCACCCTGAAAGCTGGCCAAGATGTTGAAATGGCTGACTTGGGCGATACCGCTGAAACCGCAGCGGAATAAGGACGAAAATTATGCCTATTCAAAAATGTAAGCCAACGTCTCCAGGACGTCGCTTTGTAGAGAAAGTGGTTCATGATCACCTTCACAAAGGCGCGCCATATGCTCCGTTGGTAGAAGCTAAAAAACGTACTGGTGGTCGTAACAACAACGGTCACATTACGACTCGTCACGTTGGTGGTGGCCACAAACAGCACTACCGTATCGTTGACTTCAAACGTAACAAAGACGGCGTTCCTGCTGTAGTTGAGCGTATTGAATACGATCCTAACCGTACTGCACACATCGCACTGCTGAAGTATGCTGACGGTGAGCGTCGTTATATTATTGCGCCTAAAGGCTTACGTGCTGGTGATAAAGTACAGTCTGGTAACGATGCTCCAATTCGTCCAGGTAACTGCTTGCCACTTCGCAACATGCCTATCGGTTCTACACTTCATAACATCGAACTTAAAATCGGTAAAGGCGCGCAGTTAGCTCGTTCAGCTGGTACTTCAGTTCAGTTGTTGGGTCGTGACGGTTCTTACGCTATCGTTCGTTTACGTTCTGGTGAAATGCGTAAAGTACACGTTGAATGTCGTGCTGTATTGGGTGAAGTTTCTAACTCAGAAAGCAACTTGCGTTCACTTGGTAAAGCAGGTGCTTCACGCTGGCGTGGCGTTCGTCCTACCGTACGTGGTATGGCGATGAACCCGGTTGACCACCCACACGGTGGTGGTGAAGGGCGTAACAAAGGTATTCAACCTGTAAGCCCATGGGGTCAAAAAGCTAAAGGGTACAAGACACGTACCAACAAGCGTACGACTAAGATGATTATTCGCGACCGTCGCGTTAAGTAACAAGTAAAGGAATCTGACTAATGCCTCGTTCATTGAAAAAAGGCCCATTCGTCGATGCGCACTTGTTCGCTAAGGTTGAAGCGGCTGTTGCGAGCAACTCTCGTAAGCCGATCAAAACTTGGTCGCGTCGTTCGATGATTCTTCCGGATTTTGTTGGTCTAACAATTTCTGTACACAATGGTCGTAACCACGTTCCAGTAATCGTTACTGAACACATGGTTGGCCATAAACTAGGTGAATTCGCGCCAACTCGTACCTATCGTGGTCACGGTGTTGACAAGAAGTCTAAACGTTAATAGGTGCTATGATGGAAGTAACTGCTAAATTACGCGGTGCCGCTATCTCGGCACAAAAGGCACGTTTGGTTGCAGACCTTATTCGCGGCAAATCTGTTGCGCATGCGCTTAACATCCTGAACTTCAGCAACAAAAAAGCTGCTGTACTGGTTAAAAAAGCGTTGGAATCTGCAATTGCAAATGCTGAACACAATAACAGTTTAGATGTAGACGACCTTAAAGTTTCTACGATCTACGTTGATGAAGGCATGAGCCTGAAACGTATTATGCCACGTGCTAAAGGCCGTGCAGATCGTATTACTAAGCGTACTTGTCACATCACCGTTAAGGTAGGGGTTTGATATGGGTCAGAAGGTTCATCCAATCGGTATCCGCCTAGGTGTTGTGAAACGTCATAACGCTAACTGGTATGCGAATCCGAAACAATACGCTGAATACTTGCTTAAAGACCTTCAAGTTCGTGAGTTTTTAACTAAAAAACTTAAGAACGCAATGGTAAGCAATATTCTTATCGAACGTCCGACAGGCGCTGCTAAAGTAACTATTAGCACTGCTCGTCCTGGTATCGTTATCGGTAAAAAAGGCGAAGACATTGAGAAATTACAGCGCGAACTTACCAACATTATGGGTGTTCCAGCGCAAGTAAGCATCAACGAAATCGATCGTCCAGACTTAGACGCACGTCTGGTTGCTGAAGCAATCGCTTCTCAATTAGAAAAGCGTGTAATGTTCCGTCGTGCTATGAAGCGTGCGGTTCAAAACACTATGCGTGCTGGTGCCAAAGGTATCAAAGTTGAAGTTTCTGGCCGTTTAGGCGGTGCTGAGATCGCTCGTACAGAATGGTATCGTGAAGGTCGTGTACCTCTACATACACTTCGTGCGGACATCGACTACGCGACTATGCGTGCTGAAACGACTTACGGTACGATTGGTGTTAAAGTTTGGATCTTCCGTGGTGAGATCTTGGGCGGCATGAAACAAGTCATGAACCCAGCTCCAGCTGAAGAACGTCCAGCTAAACGCGGTCGCGGTCGTGGTGAAGGTCAAGAGCGTCGTGGTCGTCGCAATGATCGTTCTGCTGAAAAAGGAGAATAATCCATGTTGCAACCTAAACGTACTAAGTTCCGTAAGGTTCAAAAAGGCCGTAACACTGGTCTAGCGCACCGTGGTAGCACTGTATCTTTCGGTTCTATCGCACTTAAAGCGACTGAACGTGGTCGTATGACTGCGCGTCAGATCGAAGCTGCGCGTCGTACAATCAGCCGTCGTGTTAAACGTGGTGGTAAGATCTTTATCCGTGTATTCCCGGACAAACCAATTACTGAAAAACCATTAGAAGTTCGTATGGGTAACGGTAAAGGTAACGTGGAATACTGGGTTTGCGAAATCAAACCAGGTAAGATCCTGTACGAAATGGAAGGTGTGAACGATGAATTAGCAACTGAAGCATTCAAGCTTGCTGCTGCTAAACTTCCGTTTAAAACCACTATCGTGACTCGGACGGTAATGTAATGAAAACTAAAGATCTACGTGAAAAGTCGGTAGAAGAGTTGAAAGCTTTGCTTGATGAGCAACAGCTTAACCAATTCCGTCTTCGTATGGCGAAAGCAACTGGTCAATTGGGCAAATCGCACGAAGTGCAAGTCGCTCGTAAAACTATTGCTCGTATTAAGACACTCCTTACCGAAAAACAGGGGAACGGACAATGAGTGATAAAACAGTCCGCACGTTAACCGGCAAAGTCGTAAGCGACAAAATGGACAAGTCTATTGTTGTGCTTATTGAACGTCGTGTTCAACACCCGTTGTATGGCAAATCAATCCGCCGTTCAACAAAATTACATGCTCATGATGAGAACAATACCGCTAAAATCGGTGATGTTGTAACCATCAAAGAAAGCCGCCCAATTTCTAAAACTAAGTCTTGGACTCTAGTTGAAGTTGTTGAAGCAGCTGCTGAGTAATTAACGTTCTTGTTGCATCATCGGTCAATTTCGAGTACTCTTTGAGCCTTTCGAAATTGTGACCGGTGATGCTCGGTTTTGGAGTAGGGCAATGATTCAAACCGAAACGATGCTCGACGTAGCAGACAACAGTGGTGCTCGCCGCGTACAATGTATTAAAGTACTTGGTGGTTCACATCGTCGTTATGCTTCTGTTGGCGACATTATTAAAGTTACTGTAAAAGAAGCAATTCCACGCGCACGTGTTAAAAAAGGTGACGTGATGAATGCTGTAGTTGTACGTACAAAATTCGGTATCCGTCGTCCAGATGGTTCTGTGATTCGTTTCGACGATAACGCAGCCGTTATTTTGAACAACAACAAAGCGCCGATTGCTACTCGTATTTTCGGACCAGTGACTCGTGAACTTCGTACTGAACAGTTCATGAAAATTATTTCATTGGCTCCTGAAGTTCTATAAGAGGCAATCATGGCTAAGATTAAAAAAGGCGATCAAGTAATCGTGATCGCAGGTAAAGAAAAAGGCAAACAGGGTACTGTTTTGTCAGTTTCTAATGACCGCGTTAAGGTTGAAGGCCTTAACCTGGTTAAGAAGCATCAAAAGCCGAACCGTGTTACTGGCGCTGAAGGCGGCATCGTAACTCAGGAAGCTTCGCTTCATATTTCAAACGTGGCAATTTTTAATGCTACAACCCAAAAGGCTGACCGTGTTGGTTACCAAACGATTGACGGCGTGAAAACTCGCGTTTACAAATCAAATGGTGAATCAGTGGCGGTAGCGAAGTAATAGGTTGAAATAGGCAATGGCCAGACTTAAAACACGTTACAACGACGAACTTAAAGCTCAATTACAAGAACAATTGGGCATTAAGAATGTGATGGAGATCCCTCGCATCACTAAAATCACTATCAACATGGGTGTCGGTGCAGCTGCAGCTGACAAGAAACTCCTTGATGGTGCTCTTTCTGATATGCAAGCTATCGCTGGTCAAAAACCAGTTCTTACGTTAGCTCGTAAATCTATCGCAGGTTTTAAAATCCGTGATGGTTGGCCGATTGGTTGTAAAGTTACTTTACGCGGCGAACGCATGTACGAATTCTTAGACCGTTTGATCTCTATCGCGATCCCTCGTATCCGTGACTTCCGTGGTTTCTCTGCGAAATCATTTGATGGTCGTGGTAACTACTCTATGGGTCTTAAAGAACAAATCGTTTTCCCTGAAATCGATTTCGATAAGATTGATCGTATTCGTGGTATGGATATTACCATCACTACGACTGCTCGCACCGATGACGAAGGCCGTGCGCTTATGCGTGCATTCGGCTTCCCGTTCAAATAAGAGGTCGATATGGCTAAGAAAAGTATGATTAATCGCGAATTGAAACGCGAAGCTACTGTTGCTAAATACGCTGCAAAACGTGCTGAATTAAAAGCTGTTATTGCAAACGTAAATGCAAGCGACGAAGAGCGTTTCGAAGCGATGATGAAGTTACAAGCATTACCACGTAATGCGTCTCCAGTGCGTCTTCGTAACCGTTGTGGTTTAACTGGTCGTCCTCATGGTTACTTCCGTAAGTTCGGTTTAAGCCGTAACAAATTACGTGACACAGTAATGCAAGGTGATGTACCTGGCGTTGTTAAGGCAAGCTGGTAAGGAGCGACTAGAATGAGTATGCAAGATACCGTTGCCGACATGTTAACTCGTGTTCGTAACGCACAAATGGCGAAGAAACAAACTGTTTCTATGCCTAACTCTAAGTTGAAAGTTGCGATTGCAAACGTACTTCAACAAGAAGGTTACATTGCCAATGTAGAAGTTGCTGACGTTGAAGGCAAAGCAACTCTTACTTTGACATTAAAGTATTTCGAAGGCAAACCAGTTATCGAAACTGTGAAACGCGTAAGCCGTCCTGGTCTACGTCAGTATCGCGGTAAAGATGCACTTCCAAGCGTTAAGCAAGGTTTAGGTATTGCAATTGTTTCTACAAGCAAAGGCATCATGACTGATCGCGCTGCACGTGCTGCGGGCGTTGGTGGTGAAGTTATTGCTTTTGTTTCTTAATAGGTGATTCCTCATGTCTCGTGTGGCTAAAGCCCCAGTAACTGTACCTAACGGTGTAACAGTTACTCAGAACGGCCGGCAGGTCGAAGTGAAAGGCAGCAAAGGTACATTGTCTTTCAACCTGCATGCGCTGGTCGAGCTAAAACAGGAAGATGGTACTCTTCAAGTTGCTCCAGTAAAAGAGTCGAAAGACGCTTGGATGCAAGCTGGTACTGCTCGCGCTGTATTAAACAACCTTGTAAAAGGTGTGAACGAAGGTTTCGAACGTAAGTTACAACTGATCGGTGTTGGTTATAAAGCTGCGGTTAAAGGTACTGTTGTTAACCTTAACCTTGGTTTCTCTCATCCAATCGATTACAGCCTTCCTGAAGGTGTAACTGCAGAAACTCCTACTGCAACTGAAATCATCCTGAAATCTGCTAACAAGCAATTATTAGGTCAGGTAGCAGCTGAGATCCGTGGTTACCGTCCACCAGAGCCATATAAAGGTAAAGGTGTTCGTTATTCTGACGAAGTTGTACTTCGTAAAGAAGCTAAGAAGAAATAAGGCGCGAGGTTCTTATGAACGAAAAGAAACAATCCCGTTTGCGTCGTGCGAAAAGCACACGCTTGCACATCCGTGCATTGGGTGCGACTCGTTTGTGTGTAAACCGCACTCCGCGTCACATCTATGCTCAAGTTATCTCAGCAGATGGTGGCAAAGTTTTAGCGCAAGCTTCTACTTTAGATGCTACTTTACGTGCTGGTACAACTGGTAACGTTGAAGCTGCCAAGAAAGTTGGTGCTTTAATCGCAGAACGTGCGAAAGCAGCTGGTGTAACTAAAGTTGCATTTGACCGTTCTGGTTTTAAATATCATGGTCGTATCAAAGCCTTGGCTGATGCTGCTCGTGAAAACGGCTTGGAGTTCTAATCATGGCTAAAGTTGAACAAAACGAAGGTCTTGTTGAAAAGCTGGTAGCCGTTGATCGTGTTGCCAAAGTTGTTAAGGGTGGTCGTATCTTCTCTTTCACAGCATTAACTGTTGTGGGTGACGGTAATGGTCGCGTAGGTTTTGGTCGTGGTAAAGCGCGTGAAGTTCCAGCTGCTATTTCTAAAGCACTTGAAGCTGCTCGTCGCAACATGATTACTGTTGACCTTGTTGACGGTACTGTTCAGCATCCTATTCATGCTCGTCACGGTGCAAGCCGCGTTTACATGCAACCTGCTTCTGAAGGTACTGGTGTAATTGCTGGTGGCGCTATGCGTGCAGTTCTAGAGGCTGTTGGCGTGCGTAACGTATTAACAAAATGTTATGGCTCTACAAATGCTGCGAACGTAGTAAACGCGACTTTCAACGGTCTGCGTGATATGACTTCTCCTGAGAAAGTCGCTGCGAAACGTGGTCTGACTGTAGAACAAATTCAAGGGTAATCAATCATGAAAACGATTAAAGTTACCCAGACTAAATCTGCATCGCACCGCTTGAAAAATCACAAGCTTTGCCTGAAAGGTTTAGGTCTGCGTCGTATTGGTCATACTGTAGAAGTGCAAGATACGCCTTCTAACCGTGGTATGATCAACCAAGTCTACTATATGGTTAGTGTAGAGGAATAAGCCATGACTCTGCGTTTAAATGAACTTGCACCTGCAGAAGGTGCTAAACGTGAAAACCGTCGTCTGGGCCGTGGTATCGGTTCTGGCGTAGGTAAGACTGGTGGCCGTGGTGTCAAAGGTCAAAAATCACGTAAGAGCGGTGGCGTACGTCCAGGTTTCGAAGGTGGTCAAACTGCGTTATATCGTCGTTTACCTAAATTCGGTTTCACTAGCCAAATCGCTTTAAAAACTGCTGAAGTACGTTTATCTGAGCTTGCTAAAGTTGAAGGCGACATCGTTAGCCTAGAAACTTTAAAAGCGGCGAACGTTGTGCGTAAAGACATGATCCGTGCGCGTATCGTACTTTCTGGTGAAATTACTCGTGCTTTCACTGTTCAAGGTGTTGCATTGACTAAAGGCGCTAAAGCTGCTGTTGAAGCTGCTGGCGGTAAAGTCGAGGAGTAATCTCCAGTGTCTATGTCTCCTAGTTCTTCAGGTCATGTACATATGATGAAAGGCCAACCATTTCACGTGAAATATCGTGAAATTATTCGCCGAATGATGTTTCTCATTGGTGCGTTATTGGTATTTCGACTAGGAGCGCATATTCCAGTACCAGGCATTAATAATGCCGCACTTGAAAATCTTTTTAATGCAAACTCAGGTACTATCCTGGGTTTGTTTAACATGTTTTCGGGTGGTGCATTAGAGCGAATGTCGATTCTTGCTCTCGGGATCATGCCCTACATCTCTGCGTCGATTATCGTGCAGCTGATGTCAACCGTGGTTCCTTCGCTGGAAGCTTTAAAGAAAGAAGGCGAGCAGGGCAAGCGTAAGATTAATCAATATACGCGCCAAGGTACCTTGTTCCTTGCCTTAGTACAGGCAATCGGGATGTGTGCAGGTCTGATCAGTCAAGGGATTACCTTAACGTCAGGTCTTGCGTTTTACGTTCCGGCAGTCACCTCGCTGGTGGCGGGTACAATGTTCCTGATGTGGTTGGGTGAACAGATTACCGAACGTGGGGTGGGCAATGGTATTTCCATGATCATCTTCGCCGGTATCGTTGCCGGATTGCCAAATCTGATTTTGCAATCGCTATCTTCAGTCGATAATGGTCAAACCAGCCTGATTGGTCTGGTGATTTTTGGTCTGTTGTCACTGGCGGTACTGGCAGCCATTGTGTTTATCGAGAAAGCGCAACGTCGTATTCCGGTAAACTATGCTCAAAAACAGCAAGGTCGTCGTGTATTTACTGCACAGCAAACCCATTTGCCATTAAAAATTAATATGGCAGGTGTGATTCCGGCAATTTTTGCCAGCTCTCTGCTGTTGTTCCCGGCCAGTCTGGGTCAATGGGTAGGAAGTGCGGATCCTGATGCAGGGATTATCAAGCGTAGCTTGCAAGATCTGGCACTCGTATTATCGCCTGGACAGCCATTGTATTTGGTGCTCTTTGGTGCGTTAATTATCTTTTTCTGTTATTTCTATACCGCGCTAGTTTTTAGTCCGAAAGAAGTGTCAGAGAACTTGAAACGCAGCGGAGCTTATGTGCCTGGTATTCGCCCAGGTGAGCAAACTGCTCGTTACTTAGATCATATTCTCAATCGTTTGACCTTTATTGGTTCGATTTATATCACAGTGGTCTGCTTGATGCCGATGGTATTGCAGAGCTCGTTTGGTATTCCATTCTATTTGGGTGGTACCTCATTATTGATCGTTGTGGTAGTCGTGATGGACTTTATGGCTCAGCTTCAAGCACATCTCACCTCGCACCAGTACGATAATCAAACGTTAATGAGAAAAACGACTGCTCATCCTAAGGGATAAGCGCACTTAGAGGTTTCATCATGAAAGTACAAGCTTCTGTAAAGAAAATTTGTGGTAGCTGTAAAGTTATCCGTCGTAATGGGGTTATCCGCGTAATTTGCAGCGCAGAACCTCGTCATAAGCAGCGTCAAGGTTAATCTGATCAAGACCTGTTGATTTCAGTAGGCTAATTAGGTTATTATCCGCCCCTCAAGATTTTTGTGGGGCGGTTGATTATCTTAACTGCCTTTTTGGAGAAAATTGAATGGCTCGTATTGCCGGTGTAAACATTCCGGATAACAAGCATGCTGTTATCTCTCTAACGTACATCTTTGGTATTGGTCGCCACACTGCTAAGAACATCTTAGCTGCTGCTGGTATCGCTACTACCACTAAGATCCGTGAATTAGATGACGCTCAGCTTGATGCGATTCGTGCAGAAGTTGCTAAGGTTCCGACCGAAGGTGACTTACGTCGCGAAATTTCCATGAACATTAAACGTTTAATGGATTTAGGCTGCTACCGCGGTCTTCGTCATCGTCGCAGCTTGCCTGTCCGTGGTCAACGCACCAAAACTAACGCACGTACCCGTAAAGGTCCGCGCAAACCAATTAAGAAATAAGATTTCTGGAAGCTAAAAGATGGCTAAAGATACTCGCACACGCAAGAAGGTCACCCGTACCGTCTCTGAAGGTGTTGCACACATTCACGCTTCTTTTAATAACACCATTGTGACTATTACCGATCGTCAAGGTAATGCACTGGCTTGGGCCACTTCAGGTGGACAAGGCTTCCGTGGATCACGTAAATCAACTCCGTTTGCTGCTCAGGTAGCTGCTGAAGTTGCTGGTAAAGCTGCTTTAGATTACGGTTTGAAAAACTTGGACGTCCTTGTAAAAGGTCCTGGTCCAGGTCGTGAGTCTGCGGTTCGTGCATTAGGTGCAGTGGGTTATAAAATTAACAGCATTACCGATGTGACTCCAATTCCTCACAACGGTTGCCGTCCACCTAAAAAACGTCGCGTGTAAGGAGAAACATTCATGGCTCGTTATATTGGTCCAAAATGCAAACTCTCTCGCCGCGAAGGGACAGACCTGCAACTAAAATCTGGCGTTAAACCATTTGACGTCAAAACTAAAAAACACGCTAAAGCTCCTGGTCAACATGGCCAAGCGCGCGGCAAACAATCTGAGTATTCACTACAATTACGTGAAAAACAAAAAGTACGTCGTATGTACGGTGTTTTAGAGCGTCAATTTAGTAATTACTATAAAGAAGCAGCTCGTGTTAAAGGCGCAACAGGTGAAAACTTGTTGAAATTGCTTGAAAGCCGTCTTGATAACGTCGTTTATCGCATGGGTTTTGGTTCTACACGTGCAGAAGCTCGTCAGCTTGTATCTCACCGTAGCATTACTTTGAATGGCCGTCGTGTTAACATCGCGTCTATCCAAGTTAAAGCTGGTGACGTGATCGCAGTTCACGAAGGTGCTAAACAACAATTACGTATCAAAAACGCAATTGAATTAGCTGCTCAACGTGGTATCCCTTCTTGGATGGAAGTTGATCACGCTAAATTAGAAGGTACGTTCAAAGCTGCACCAGATCGTTCTGATTTACCTGCTGAAATCAACGAAAGCTTGATTGTAGAATTGTATTCTAAATAATCCTTGAGGTAGCAATAATGACGCGTACTGCAAATGAGTTTCTAACTCCGCAAGCGATCAAGGTCGAAGCGGTTAGCGGGACCTCGGCAAAAGTTATTCTGGAACCATTAGAGCGTGGCTTTGGTCATACTCTTGGTAATGCTTTACGTCGCATCCTTCTTTCTTCTTTACCTGGCGCAGCTGTGGTTGAAGTTGAAATTGAGGGTGTTGAGCACGAGTACAGTACCTTAGAAGGCTTGCAGCAGGACATCGTCGAGCTCTTGCTGAACCTGAAAGGATTGTCTATTAAGCTATTCGATCAAAATGAAGCTTATTTGACATTGGAAAAACAAGGTCCAGGTGACGTTACTGCAGCTGACCTTCGTTTACCGCACAATGTTGAAGTGGTTAACCCTGAACACTTGATCGGCACTCTAAGTGCATCAGGCGCGTTAAAAATGCGTTTGAAAGTGGCTCAAGGCCGTGGTTATGAAACATCTGACTCACGTTTCCCAGAAGGCGAAACTCGCCCAGTGGGTCGTTTACAGTTAGATGCTTCTTATAGCCCGATCAAACGTGTGTCTTACATCGTAGAAAATGCGCGTGTAGAACAACGTACTGACCTTGACAAGCTGATCATTGATCTTGAAACCAACGGTACTGTTGATCCTGAAGAAGCAATCCGCAAAGCGGCAACAATCTTGCAACAACAAATTGCAATCTTTGTTGACCTTCAGAAAGATCAGGCACCTGTGGCTCAAGAACCTCGTGAAGAAGTTGACCCAATTTTGCTTCGTCCAGTAGATGATCTAGAGCTTACTGTTCGTTCTGCTAACTGTTTGAAAGCAGAAAATATTTACTACATTGGTGATCTTGTACAGCGCACCGAGGTTGAGTTACTTAAAACACCTAACCTGGGTAAAAAATCGCTTACTGAGATCAAAGATGTTCTGGCATCGAAAGGCTTGCAGCTCGGCATGCGTTTAGAGAACTGGCCACCAGCTAGTCTCCGCATGGACGACCGCTTCGCTTATCGTAGCCGTTAATTAAGTAGGACTATTCACCATGCGTCATCGTAATAGTGGTGTGAAATTAGGCCGTACCAGCAGCCACCGTAAGGCGTTGTTCCAAAACTTAACCAATGCTTTAGTTGAGCACGAGTTAATTAAAACAACTTTGCCTAAAGCGAAAGAACTTCGCCGCGTTGCTGAGCCTTTAATCACTTTAGCTAAAAACGATACAGTTGCAAACCGTCGTTTGGCGTTTGCTCGTACTCGTAATGCAGCAACTGTTGGTAAATTATTTACCGTTCTTGGCCCTCGTTACAAAGAACGTAACGGCGGTTATCTACGTGTTCTTAAAGCGGGCTTCCGTGCAGGTGATGCTGCACCGATGGCTTACGTTGAACTTGTAGATCGCGAAGTTAAATAATTTCGCAAGAGCAGTTCAGTTGTTCTAAAAAAGGTCGGTTTTTTAAACCGGCCTTTTTTTTATGGCTAGTTGTCAGACAATTTTTCTGTTGTGTCCCGAATTGATATAAATTTTATCGCTTTTTATCAAACTTGACATTGAGTATTGTCAAATCTGTGCTTTAATAAAAACAGAACGTTGAACAGGTATAAAAACAAAATGGACAAGCATGTTGATATTCTGATTGTGGGTGCGGGCATCTCTGGTATTGGTCTGGCCGCGCATCTTTCCAAACACTGCCCGCAGCGCACCTTTGAAATTATCGAGCGTCGTGAGAGCTTTGGGGGCACTTGGGATTTATTTAAATATCCGGGTATTCGTTCCGATTCGGATATGTCGACCTTTGGCTTTAATTTTAAGCCCTGGACGCAAGACAGCATTCTGGCTGATGGCGCTTCAATTAAGAACTATCTGTCAGAAGTGATTGCAGAGTATCAACTGAAATCCAAAATTCATTTCCAGCATCGGGTGCTGTCTGCCAATTATGATAGCCAGACCCAGAAATGGTCTGTCGTGATTGAAAATGCACAGGGCAAAAAACAGACCTGGATCGCCAATTTTGTTCTGGGGTGTACCGGTTATTACAATTATGATCAGGGCTTCCAGCCGGATTTCCCGAATCAGTCGGCATTTAAAGGTACTTTTATTCATCCACAGCATTGGCCGGAAAACTTCGATTATTCTGGTAAAAAAGTGGTGATTATTGGCAGTGGTGCTACCGCTATTACCTTGGTGCCTGCAATGGTCAAAGGCGGTGCAGCGCATGTCACCATGCTGCAGCGCTCACCGACCTATATTGCTTCCATTCCATCGGTAGATTTTATCTATAACAATATGCGCAAGGTGTTGCCGGAGGAGCTGGCTTATAAGCTGACGCGGGCACGAAATATTGGTATGCAACGCGGTGTGTATGCGCTGGCACAGAAACAGCCGAAGCTGCTGCGTAAATTTTTATTAAAGTCAATTGAGATGCAGCTGAAAGGCAAAGTGGATATGAAACACTTTAGCCCGAGCTATAATCCATGGGATCAGCGTCTGTGTGTGGTGCCAGATGGAGATTTGTTTAAAGTGCTGCGTGAAGGGCAGGCCAGTGTTGAAACCGACCAGATTGAAGCCTTTACCGAACAGGGCATCCAGTTAAAATCTGGCAAACATCTCGACGCAGATGTGATTGTGTCGGCTACCGGTCTGCAAATTCAGATTTTAGGCGGGGTTAAAGCCACCATTGATCATCAGCCTTTGGATACCTCGAAACATATGCTGTATCAGGGTGTGATGGTCAGCGATGTGCCGAATATGGCCATGATTATTGGCTATATCAATGCCTCCTGGACTTTAAAAGTTGATATTGCTGCGGATTATATCTGCCGTCTGATTAATCATATGGATCAGCAAGGCTATACCGAAGTGATTGCGGAAGGTGATCCTTCAGAGTTGATGGAAGACACTGTGATGGGTAGTTTAACTTCGGGTTATATTGCCCGTGCCGCGAATGTGATGCCAAAGCAGGGTAAACATGCGCCTTGGCGGGTGAGCAATAATTACCTGAAAGACCGTAAGGATTTAAAACAGGCTTCATTTGCTGATCCGGTGCTGAAGTTCCGTAAAGCAGTCAGTGAGTCTGCACGTAAACCTAAACTGGTGTCTTAAGCACACATCATCATGATCGTGCAATGAACAAAGGAAGCTCAATTGAGCTTCCTTGTTGTTTATATCGGGTTCTACGCTTGTAATGCGTTATAGGGAGCGGGAAATCAGCTCTTTCATAATTTCATTGGTACCGGCATAAATCCGGTTGGCGCGATTGTCTAAATACGCACGGGCAATCGGATATTCCAGCATATAGCCATAGCCGCCATGCAATTGCAGACATTCATCCACCACTTTGGAAAACAGCTCCGAGATTTTGTATTTGGCCGCCGCTGCTGCATCAACACTTAGCTGATCTTCGAGCTGCAGTTCCATACACCGGTCCAGATAGGCGCGGCAGAAATCAATTTCAGTGCGCATTTCCGCCAGTTTAAAGCGGGTATTCTGAAAGGCGCCAATCGGTTTGCCAAAGGCTTTACGTTCTTTGGTGTATTGCAGGGTATGCGCAAAGGCTGCTTCGGCACCAGCCTGGCAGATAATCGCCACAATCATGCGTTCCCAGGCCAGCTCTTTCATCAGCATGATAAAGCCCATGCCTTCCATGCCGAGCAGGTTTTCTTTGGGTACCCGGACATTGTCAAAAAACAGCTCGCAGGTGTCCTGACCTTTCATGCCAATTTTATTCAGCGGTTTACCTTTGCTAAAACCGGCACGATCTGCCTCGACCATAATCAGCGACAGGTTGGCAGAACCTTTGTCACTATTGCCAGTTTTACACACCACAATCGCCATATCGCATAAATAGCCATTGGTAATAAAAATTTTAGAGCCGTTAATGACGTATTCATCGCCCTCTAAAACTGCCGTGGTGCGTACTGCCTGTAAATCTGAGCCTGTGCCCGGTTCGGTCATGGCAATGGCGGTGACCACTTCACCTGTCGCCATTTTCGGCAACCAGTGCTGTTTTTGCTGTTCGTTGCCAAAATTATGAATATAGTTGGCGACAATATCGGAATGCAGCGAGAAGCCGGTGGCCGAGTCGCCGGCATAGGCCTGTTCTTCAATCAGGATCATGCTGTAGAGGCGATCTACTCCAGAGCCACCATACTGCTCTGGCATGGTGGTACACAGCAGTCCCAGTTCACCGGCCTTGTTCCATAAATCGCGGTCTACATGCTGTTGCTGTTCATATTTTTCCGTATTCGGCAAAACTTCCTTTTCATAAAACTTGCGCACTGTATCACGGAATGCCTCATGCTCACTCTGAAATAATTTTCGTGGCAACATGTTGTTGAGTGGGCGAATTGCAGCAGATTGCATGGTTAGAGTTCCTTCACTTATTTTTATGCCTTGAAACTAAAGCAAACAGAGCCGGCAGTACAATGTGCAGAAACATCATTTCTGGCTTTTTGCTGGCGGTTTTGGTCAGTCCGATAAATTCATCGAAACTTTTTCTGGGCTGGGTTAAACTAATTGCGATATCAATATGATGTGGACCAAACCATGAGTGAAGACATTAGCTTAGAAGAGCGTAAAGTGATTTATCGTGCCCGTCGCGGTTTAAAGGAAATTGATGTCTACTTTGATCCTTATGTGAAAAACTATTATTTAACCGCTGATCCGGAAGAAAAAGCCACGTTTGCGGCGCTGGTTGAACAGGAAGATCCGGATTTACTGGACTGGTTTATGGAAGTGTCTGAACCGCCACGCCCGGAAATGCGCGAGCTGATCCGTAAATTAAAACACTATGTCCACGGCTAAGCGCGACTTTCAGCTGAAACCGAGCCGTCTGGCGCTGCTGTTTCAGCTGAGCCTGCTGATTCTATTTTCTGTTTTAAGTTTTCAATTATTACATCCGCTGCTTTGGCTGCTAGGTCTGCTCCTGGCGGCTGTCAGTTATTACGGGTTTCAGCGACGCTCCCAATTAACCGCCTTGGCGCATTTAGATGGGGCAGAGTGGAGTCTGCAGTTTAATTCTGGCTCCAAGATTCAACGCGGTCTGCTCGAGCATATTCTGGATCATCAGCTGTATCTGGTGCTGTATTTTCATCATGCACCGGTCAAATCTGCAGTCATCTGGCGTGACCAAGTTTCGTTTGCAGAGTGGAAAGCCTTAAAAACATTGGCAAAAACCATCTAATTGTCAGACAGTTGTATATTTTAATATAAAAATAAGGTATTGATTTTAAATAAATTTATAAAGTCTATCATTTTATTTGTCCTACACAGTCACGGTAAATTGGCAAAAAATACCGATTGTTGGACAAAAGCCTCTTGTGTTTGAAAATTATCCAGATATATTAAAGACACCAACAGCAAACAGGGAAATCGCCAGGGTGATCGCCACGTGAATGTTTCTGGTCATCGCAATTGTGTTCAATTGTGGCTGGATGATGAGGAAGCTTGCTGAAGGAACGAATTGCACCAATAAAATGCCCGTAATTGGGTTCCAGTTAATAAGTAGCATGTGCTGAACCGTCGCAATGCTACTTTTTTTTGCCTAAAATTTGGCTTTCCTGCAAATTCAGTCAATTTTCTTGCCCGCTTTTCATGTCAAAGTACAGCTCTCAGATTAGAGTAAATGCTCTTTTATTCAGATAATGCATCTGATATGTTTGTTGCCATGGACATAAACACAATTATAGAGGACAGGAAAATGTCGCAAGTCCAAAAAATCTGCCAGGGTGTGGCGGTTATTGCATTCACAACAACACTTCTTTCCGGCTGTTCACAAGTGGTGAAAACCGGTGCCAATGTGGCTTTAGGTTTTACAGAAAAACATATTGTTCCTCCCATTCTGGCCATGGATGATGCCGAAATGGTCTGTAGCAGTGGTAATTCCCTGACTCCTGCAATTATGGCCACCAAAGATATGGGTGCAGACCCGACCCGGGTTGCGGTGCTAATGTATTCAGCCGCCGGTATCTGTGCGGAAAACCGTGCCCTGGATGCCGAGCTGCGTTATTTGCGTGCTTCAAAAGCCGGACAGGTCAGTGAAGCGCAAGATGCCCGGATTGAACAGAAACGCTGGGCGGCCATTGCGGCACAGCGCCAATATACCGGTTATCAGTTATTCCAGAATCGCTGGGAAAAGAAATACAGAAAACCACTGGGTGAAGGCTGCCCGAAAATGAATAGCGATATTGATCAGACCGTATATTTGCTTGGCATGATCAGTGGTTTACAGGCCATGACCAATGACATTAACTCGGGCGGTGCGGTGCATGTGCCCAAAGATATTGCTGCCGTGGTCGAGCGTGGCATGACCTGTCTGAACAACGAAAAGTTCTGGGGTGCACCACAAGCCACCCGTGCCGTGATCTGGACCTTGTTGCCAGGTGCGGGAGAGGGCAAACCGGAGCCGTATCAGACCCTGAAACAGTCGATGCAAATTGGCGAGCAGAAAGGCGTGCGCCTGTCGCATGCTCTGTATGCAGTGGCCGCGCAGGCCAGCGGCGATGATGCCAAAATTCGTGATGCGCTAAAATCATTTGCGGCTGCACGCACCGAAGAAAAACCAATTAACCCGCAATTCAAGTTAATTGACAGTATGGCCGCCACCATGGTGCAGGGGATTTCTGACCGTTACTGGACTGAAAATACCGGGGTACGTACTGCCGATGATGGCATGAGCCGTTTCTGGGATGAGCAGGACAATGCGTCTGAACTGGATGATTTATTTGGTGAAGATACAAGCGCTGATCCAGATACGGAACTCAACAATCTGTAAATAGTCGCTACGAGGAGGACGCTTTATACTTAAAAGATTCAACAGGGACAACGACATGACACTTCATTTTTTCAGTAAGAAAATTATTTTTATTGCCGTGTTTATGTCGCTGGCGGCCTGTTTGCAGGTGTTTGCGGATCATTTTATTTATTGGCGTCCTGCTCTGTTACAAGAATTCTGGCGCTTGTGGACAGCGCATTGGGTGCATGTGGGCTGGGTGCATTATCTGCTGAATATTCTGGCCTTTGCCTGTTTGCCTTTTATTTTTCCGCGGGTCAAAACCTGGCATTTTGTCAGCCTGTTATTACTATTACCTCCGGCCATCAGTTTCAGTTTCTATGTCCTGTTTCCACATATTGAAGCCTATGCCGGCCTGTCTGGGGTGCTGCATGGAGCCTATATGGCGGTGGCAGTAGTGCATCTGCTTGATGCTCAAGAACGCCGGTTTGCTGCGCTGGTATTGCTGCTGATTCTGGCCAAACTGCTGTGGGAAAATACCTTTGGCAGTAAGGAAACGGCCGAGCTGATTGGTAGCCCGGTACTGGTCGAGGCACATTTGCTGGGCGTGATCTGGGGTGCGGGATTGGCGATGGTCTACCTGATCTATACCTACAGCTTGAAAAAGTGATCCGGTTGACCATTTCTACCAAAAAGAAAATGAATATTGTCATTTTAAATGAATGTACTTTGATGCACATTCGAAAAGAATGACAACAAGATTTGAATAGCAGCAGGATGGCTGCTTGCTACAGGATGCGCGAAATACGGCCCTGTTGCCGTTTCCGAAAATAAAAAAACAGGAAAAAATATGTCAAATCAAGGACAACGCAGATCCGGACTGGATCTGCTCAGATATATATGGACAGAATGGATTTCTGCCTTTGTGATTCTGGTGCTGCTGCTGCTGACGCTGATCATTGGAACCGGTGAGATGATTCACGGCCAGCTGTTGCGTATGGGCGAACGTCTATACGGTGATCCTGCCACCGGTATGCAGTATTCATTCTTGCGCGCTGAACCAAGTGCCCCTGACTGTGACCGCAACCCGGATATTGACGGCCAGGTGCAGGCACAAATGAAAGCCAATGCGGCCGATGAATTTGCTGATATTTTTGGAACCCCGTCTGAATCGGATGTGCGTGCCTCAATTATGGCCGCGCAGCAGGTCTGTGAAGAAAAATATGTGTTTTATGATCAGGCTGTGCAGCATATGCAGGCGCATCCAAGTTTACGCACCTATCGCAGTGTAGAAACCACCTTCTTTGGCATCTTTAAATTTGGTACTGAAAACCGTGCCTTGCTGCTGGTGTTGATGGTGGTGTTTGCCGCGATTAGTGCCACTTTAAAAACCCATCATATTGGTTTGCGTGGGCCTGCCACACGAATTGATTATCGGATATATACCACCTGCATGACCGTGGCCAATGCCTTTCTGGCGTTCTCGGCCTATAGCCAGTATCGTTCGGTGCTGAATTCCGGGGTGCCGATGACCGGTGAAATGCAGATCATTTACTGGTTGTGGATGATCCTGTTTAGTGCGCTGACCCTCATCAGTTTATGGCAGTTTGTTCGTCCGCCTGCACCAACGCGAGAAGGCGGCAGTCTAGGTCTGGCTTTCCTGAGTGTACCGCTGTATGCCTATATGGCCATTATTACCGGTATTGCCTTTACCTTCTTCATGGATTATCCAATGGGGCAGGGGATTTACCTGGGCCAGCTGGTGGAATTCTCCAGCATCTTCCTGAATCTGGCGTTGTTTATCTGGGCCGGTATGCTGCTGAAACAGACCCGTGTGGTGGATAAATTCCTGAACATCATGCGGCCATGGAATCTGGCACCCGAAACCCTGACCTGGTTAATCCTGATTGGTGCGGCATTACCGACAGCCTATACCGGTGCCTCGGGGATTTTTGTGATCGCGGCCGGTGCCATCATTTATAAAGAAGTCTGGAATGCCGGCGGGCGCCGTCAGTTTGCCCTGGCAGCAACGGCTTTATCTGGTTCGATGGGGGTAGTCTTACGTCCATGTCTGCTGATTGTGGTTGTTGCCTCTTTAAACAAGGAAGTCACCACCGATGTGCTGTACCACTATGGCGTGTATGTATTCCTGCTGACTACAACAATTTTCCTGGTGGTATCGCTGTTCTTTGCTGAAAGTAAGTTCCGGATTGCTTCACCAACTGTGGCTGCACCACGATCTTTACGTGCCATGGGTGCGGTGGTGCCGTATGTGATTATTTTCGTGCTGATCTGGATGTTCTACAAATATGCGCTGGACACCAACCTGAACGAATTTACCGCGCCGGTGATGATGCCTGTGATTCTGCTGTTAATTGTCCTGTTTGATAAATTGCGGCATGAACCGGCGCCAATTCCACCAGTAGGTCATTGGGATGAAAGCCTGACAGCAAAATATACCGATTCATCGCAACCGGCGCTGGCGACCGCCAGTGCAGTCAGTGGTGTGGAATACCGCGATGGCGTACATACTGCAACTGAGGATACTGGCATGTCGGCGGATCATAGCGTGGCGGTGTCCGAGCCGGAGCGTGAGGTTGGCTTCTGGAAGTCGATGCACATTTCCATTAGTGAAACCGTGGGGCATATTGGCGCGCTGGTGATTCTGATGGCCTTATCGGTCAGTGTCGGCGGCTTCCTGGAACGGATTGAAATCATGGAGGCTTTCCCGACTGATATCAGTAGTACCTTTATTGTGATTAGCCTGATTGTACTGGTGATGGTACTGGTCGGCATGATTATGGACCCGTTTGGTGCGGTCATCCTGATTTCTGCCACGGTGGCACCGGTGGCCTACCAGTATGGGATTGAACCGGTGCATTTCTGGATGATTACCCTGATTGGCTTTGAAATGGGCTATATCACCCCGCCGGTCGCGCTGAACCACTTGCTGGCGAGGCAGTCGATTGGCGATGAAGAAGTGGCGGCGGCAGATGCCGAAGTGCGCCACAAATCCTTCTACTATCGTTTTGAGCGCTGGATTCTGCCGATTCTGGTGATGCTGCCAGCGATGCTGATCATTGCCTATGTACCATACTTCTTTAAACTGTTTGGCTGGTATCAGTAAGCCAGCCGTTCAACCGTGATGATGACCATACCCTGATCTTTTGCGAAAGGTCAGGGTATTTTTATGGCGCCTGTGTAGGACTGGCTTTTTTAAACAGCGGGCTGCACAGTAAAATCGCAATTAAAATCAGGCCAAAGCCGAGCAGGCTAGACAGATCTGGCAATTCCTGCCAGAACAAAAAGCCCCAGATGCCGGCAAAAATAATCGCAATATAATTTACCGGCCCAATCTGACCAGCAGGTGCCAGACTATAGGCCCGCGACATAAAAATCTGGCTGATATTGGCCAGCACCCCGGCACTGATCAGCAGGCCCAGTTCACTCCATTGATAGCTTCGCCATAGCCAGAACATTGGAATGACTGAAATCAGGGTGCCAATCAGGCAGAAATAAAACACAATCCGTTCTGGTGGTTCGGTTTGCGTCAGGGCGCGCACAGTGACAAAGGCCATTGCGGCCAGAAAACTGGCGCCCAGACCAATGATCGACAGATGATTGAACAGGCCGGCATCTGGTTTGGCCACACAGAGTACGCCCATTAGACCAAACAGGGCGGCGATCAGCATGGCTGCACTGACTTTTTCTTTCAGGAATAACCAGGCAATGAGCGGAATAAAGATCGGGGAAGAATAGGTAAACACCATCGCATTGGACAGTTTAAGCTGGGCAATGGCATAGAAAAAGCCATACATCGCCAGCAGACCGACCACACTACGCCAGGTATGCATCCACAGACGCCGGGTTTTAAAAAAAGCCGAGGCCTTTATTGAACAGCAGCGGCAGAAAAATAAACAGGCCAATAAAATTACGGAAGAACACAATAGTGGCATTGTCGACTGTATACGAGGCGTAGCGGATACACACGCCCATCAGCGAAAACAGAAAAGCAGAGAGGGTGAGTAAGCCAATGGCTTTGATCAGATCATGCTGAGGCGTGGAGGCAGTCATCATCAACCCGGGCGAGGAATAAGGATGTATTCTAGCCGATTTAACGCAGACTGCCGGTCATAATTATTGCTGTTTGAGCTGGGCTTCGAGCAGCTGAATCTGTTCTTCTTTCAGGCGAATCAGTTCATCAGCATCGGCGTGCTGGGCATTGAGCAGCGCGGCCTGATCATCTAGCTGTGCCTGCAGATCTTCCAGTTTGGCCATTTCTTCTTTGGCCAGGGTCGCGTTGGTAGCAACCGGCTGTTTCAGAATATCTTCACTCACCAGTTGCTGTGGTACTTCTTCCAGCTGCACCGCTGGTTCTGCTTTGGCTTTAGCCGCAGGTGCGGCCGGCTGACTTAGCAGCTCGGCTTCAGGTGTTACCTCTGCACTCTGGTTTTGGCTCATCCATTGATAAGACAGCACCACAAGTACGATTACGATCAGGCCCCCAATAATGGCCCATAATAGTTTTGAGCTATTTCTCTGATCAAGCGTCATGAATAAATGAACCTTAATTTTTTTACTTAGGATGACGTGGTTTAAATTGAATCACACCCACTTCATCAGGCGCTGCCGGTGGCTGAGGTTCATCGACATGGGTTGGGCGATTTTCGCTATAGCCACAGTCGATACATTCAATCCATTCATCATCACCTGAGGTCAGCATGACCACCCGATCCATAGCCTGGCATTTTGGACATTTTGCGCCTGCAATGAAACGACGTTTGATGGTCATCATACTGATCCTGTGTTCAAATTAAGGCCCTAGTTTAAGCGTTTTTAATTGGCTTCGTCCAACCTTGATGACGCAATAATGCATCTATTTTTGGCTCGCGTCCTCGGAAATTGATAAACGCGTCAAGTGCTGAATCTTTTCCGCCAACTGCTAGAATAAACTGCCTGAACTGCTTTCCGGTCTCGGTGTTAAATACCCCTTCATTTTCGAAGCGATCGAAGGCATCGCTGGCCAAAACTTCGGCCCATTTATAGGAATAATAACCGGCCGCATAGCCCCCGGCGAAGATGTGACTGAAGCTATGCTGGAAGCGGTTGTAATCGGTGGTTGGCACCACCGCATATTTATACCGGATTTCATTCAGCACATCCTGAATCTGGCTGGCGGTCAAGGCCGGAGTCATGCAGTGAATATTCAGGTCAAACAGGGCAAATTCCAGCTGGCGTAAGGTCTGCATGCCGGACTGGAAGAAGCGCGCATTCAGCAGCGCCTGCAGTAAATCATCCGGCAGGGTGGCCTGTGTGTCGATATGCTGACTGAGTACATCCAGGCTTTCTTTGTCCCAAGCCCAGAATTCCATAAACTGGCTTGGCAGTTCCACAGCATCCCAGGCTACGCCGTGAGTGCCGGCCACCGCAATGTTGTCGACTTCCGTCAGCATATGATGCAGGCCATGCCCAAATTCATGGAATAAGGTCAGTACTTCATCATGGGTCAGTAAGGCCGGCTGATCCCCCACGGGCGGGGTGAAGTTACAGACCATATAGCAAATTGGCTGTTGCAGGCCCTGGCTTTGCTGCATGCGCGAACGGAAACCGCTCATCCAGGCGCCGCCGCGTTTGCCCTGACGGGCATACAGGTCAAAATAGAAACCGCCAATTACCTGACCCTGATCTTGCAGTTCAAAATAACGGGCGTCTGGATGCCAGACTGGTGCTTCACGCTCGATAATATCCACATCGTATAGACGTTTAACGATGCTAAATAAGCCATCAACCACTTTTGGCGCCGGGAAATACGGTTTCAGTGCTTCCTGAGACAGATTGAACTGGGCTAGTTTCAGCTTTTCTGAATAGAAACTGGTATCCCACGGTTGCAGCTGCTGAATACCATCTGCTGCGGCAATGGCTTTCAGTTCGGCAATTTCCTGTTCAGCCGGCTGACGGGCATGTTCGGCCAGCTCAACCAGAAACTGCTCAACTGCTTCGACACTTGGTGCCATTTTGCTGGCTAATGACAGTTCGACATAGTGGTTAAAGCCGAGCAGCTGGGCCATTTCCTGACGCAGGCTTAAAATTTCTTCCATCACCGCGGTATTGTCAAAGGCCTGATCGGCAGACTGGTCGGAAGCACGGGTGGTGTAGGCTTTATATAATTCTTCACGCAGGCTGCGATCTTCAGCATAGGTCATAATGGCCAGATAAGAAGGGAAATCCAGCGTCGCAACCGGCTGCTCCAGCTCACGTTGCTGGCCATACTGCTTGAGTAATTCCACACTGCTGGCAGGCAGGCCGGCTAGTTGTGCTTCTGTGAGCGGTTTAAAGTAAGCCTGTGTTGCATCCAGTACATGGTTGGAAAAGTCAGAGGACAGCTGCGACAGGCGCGCTGAAATTTCCGCATAGCGTTTTTTCGCTTCACCTTCCAAGGCCACACCTGACAATTTAAAGTCACGCAGCGCCAGTTTAATTGCGCTTTGTTGCGCTGCGGGTAAGTCATTAAACGTCACTGCATCATGAACCTGCTGATAGGTCTGATACAGCACCGTGTGCTGACCGAGCTGGGTATAGTATTCGCTCAGGCCAGGTAACAGTGCCTGATAGACTTCACGGGTTTCGGCATTGTTCATCACCGCATTCAGGTGCGAGAGTACGCCCCAGCTTTCGCTCATCTGGTTTTCCAGATGATCGACCTGCGCCAGAACCTGCAACTGTGCATCGCTACTGGCCGGAATGTCTTGGAGTTGCTGTAAAAAGGCCTGCCCTTGGGTGATGGTCTGTTCAACCTGTTGTTTTAATTGGGGCAGCGTAATCTGGTCAAACTGGGGTACTGGCAGGGTTGCCTGTTCTAATGTCATTTCTTTTTCCATGTTGAAGTCCTGTCTTAGCAATAGATGTAGGGCCTCCAGCGTGGGAAATCAAGCAGTCTATACAGAATTGCTCAACTTCATACAAAAAAGAGCGCCGTGGCGCTCTGTTTCTGATCGGGTTGCTTAGTCCAGCTTGGACTTGGCATTGGACTTTTTCTTTTTCACTTTGGCTTTTTTCTTGACTTTGTCTTTGCTTTCGGCCTTGGTGGTGACTTTTTTCGCCGGCTTTTTGCCATAAGAACTCGGCTTGGATTTGGCCTTTTTCTTCTTCAACGGCTGTTCGCCATCTTCACTCACGGCAAGCTTGACTGGACGATCATGAAAGATTTCTTCGGTGGCTTCAGCACGCGGCGCGGCTTTGGCCACGCGTGGTGCACGGCTGCGGATCGCACGACCGGCATGGGTCAATTGTTTGACCAGCTCGAAATCAATCTTGCGTTCTTCCAGGTTGACTCCGGCCACCTTGACTTTGACTTCATCGCCCAGACTAAAGGTCTGACCGCGTGACTGACCGACCAGTGACTGGCTGGCCTGATCAAACATAAAGAAGTCATCGCCCAGCTGGCTGACGTGAATCATGCCATCGACATACAGATCTTTCAGCGTGACAAACAGACCAAATTCGGTCACGGCAGAAATCACCCCGACAAATTCTTCGCCTAAATGCTGCTGCATATAATGACATTTCAGCCACATGGTCACAGAGCGGGAAGCTTCATCGGCACGACGTTCGGTTTGCGAGAAATGCTCACCGGCATCATCCAGCGCGGCACCCGAAATCGGATATGGTTTCTGGGCCAGATGCGCTTTAATGGCACGGTGCAAGAGTAGATCCGGATAACGGCGAATTGGCGAGGTGAAGTGAGTATAGGCTTCATAGGCCAGACCATAGTGGCCGGCATTGGCCGCGCCGTAATAGGCCTGCATCATCGAGCGTAATAGCACCGCATGAATACTTGGCGCATCAATGCGGTCTTTGGTGGCATCAATCACGGCCTGATAATCGGCCTGGGTTGGCTGTTCCGGGAAATTCAGTCCCAGCAGTTTTACAAATTCACGAACTTTCTGAATCCGTGAAAACTCAGGTGGTTCATGCACACGGTACAGCATCGGAATATCATTTTTGAGCGCAAATTCTGCCGCCGCCACGTTGGCCAGCAACATGCACTCTTCAATCAGTTTATGCGCATCATTACGGGTTCGTGGCAGGATTTCCTGAATTCCGCCGAGTTCGTCGAAGGTCATATAGGTTTCGACGGTTTCAAATTCCATGGCATGACGCTGGGCACGTAAACCTTTAAGTACCTGATACAGCTGGAACAGGGTATTCAGCGATTTGCGTACATCCCGGTCTTCCGGAATGGCAGCGCTGTCACCATCAAAATATTGCGCCACCTGGGTATAGGTCAGACGGGCTTTGGAATGCATTACCGCGGGATAGAATTCGAATTTGGTTACCCGGCCGGCACGGGACAGGTTCAGGTCACAGACCATACACAGACGATCTACCTGCGGATTTAGCGAACATAAGCCATTTGATAAGGCTTCAGGCAACATCGGCAAGACAAAATGCGGGAAATAGACCGAAGTGCCGCGTGCCTGGGCTTCATCATCCAGTGGTTTGCCCGTGCGGACATAGTGGCTGACATCAGCAATCGCGACCACTACACGGTAGCCGCCACCTGGACGTTTTTCTGCATACACTGCATCATCAAAGTCGCGGGCATCTTCACCGTCAATGGTGACCAGAGCTAAATCACGTAAATCGACCCGGCCTTCACGGTCTTTGGCTGACGGTTCTTTAAAACTGTCGGCATCTTTTAAGACATTGTCCGGAAATTCATACGGCAAACCAAACTCTAAAATGGTTTGGGGAATGATGATTTCGGTGTCGGCTTTATCGGCCATCGACTGCACCACATGGCCGGTGGCAAATTCTTCACGGCTTGGATAGTCATCAATGGCGACGCGCACTGAATCGCCCAGGTTCAGTTTGGCATGTTCAACCAGTTCTTTTTCTAAAGTCACCGGCTGATGGCTGTTCGGATTGCCCGGCTGAATAAAATATTCACCGTCATACATCGACAGTTTGCCAATGATCTGTTTCACACGGCGCTGCTGGACTTCGGTAATAAAGCCCCAGGCTTTGCCTTTGCGATCGACCGAGGTCTGGCGCACTTTGACGCGGTCGCCATTAAACACCAGACGCAATTCACGCTCGGGTAGCAGGATGTCATTTTGTCCGTCAATATGGGCAGAACCCAGACCCTTGCTATTAATGTAGACCGTGGCTTCATGGGTAGGCTGCTCGGCGGCAAGCTGGAACTTGAATCCGTCTTTCATGAGCTGGCCATCACGCACCATGGCAATTAAGCGGTGGCTCAGGGCATCAATACTTTTCTGATCGGCAATTTCAAAATATTCAACCAAGTCGGCATGCGACTGGGCCTGTTGCAGTTTTTCAATACTTTCAAGAATCAGTGTGCGACTTGGAATTGGATTATCGTAACGTTCGGCTTCAGCTTTTGCTTCAGGATCGACCCAGTTTTTCATCATGTCTTTGGCTTCAAGTCAGAAGATAGGTTTAGCATAAGTCATGCAGCGTCAGACTGCACGTAAATGATTGCAATAATGTGTTTTTAAGTCTTTATTTTAAGATGATTGCGAGTAGATAAAATCACATTCCCCATAAATTTGCAGAAAATGCCAGGCTAGAAGCAATAAATTGTTTAAAAAATATTTAATTGAGCAAAAAACTGCAAAAAATAGAGTGACTGCGCTTGCAGTGCTACAGTTAAATTTGTATTATGGCGGCACGTTACGGTGAGATGGGTGAGTGGCTGAAACCACGTCCCTGCTAAGGACGCATACGGGCAACTGTATCGAGGGTTCGAATCCCTCTCTCACCGCCACTTTACTTATGTCGCGCTCATAGCTCAGCTGGATAGAGCACTTGGCTACGAACTAAGGGGTCGGGAGTTCGAATCTCTCTGAGCGCACCAATAAGTAAACTGGGAAATAACGTAGTCTAATATAGACGACACAAGTGACGCGCTCATAGCTCAGCTGGATAGAGCACTTGGCTACGAACTAAGGGGTCGGGAGTTCGAATCTCTCTGAGCGCACCAACTTGAACAATTAACCGCACATGTTGCGGTTTTTTTGTGCCTGCAATTTGGCTACTCAGCTGCATCAGCCGGCTTCCTTATTTGTTACAATTTCAACTGCAATTTAAAATTTGTATAAAATCAGCGTACAAATACATGATTTGTCCAATATCTATCCATTTGGTTGCATTTTTATGAAATAAGACTTAACAAATACCGAAAAGCCCGTATAATGCACCCCATCAAGACGTCGCGCTCATAGCTCAGCTGGATAGAGCACTTGGCTACGAACTAAGGGGTCGGGAGTTCGAATCTCTCTGAGCGCACCAATCTTGATAAAGAATTCTGAAAAAACCGCACATGTTGCGGTTTTTTTTGTGTCTATAATTTACTAAAACATTCCCGCATTATTTGATCTTCTGTTGAATCTTTAAGGTCAGCACGGTATTGCCACCCAATGCCGGCAGCAGCTCGTGATACGGCATACTGCGCATGGCGCGTAATAAAAACGGTGCCTGCGCATCAATGTTCATGGCGCTGGTCACATTCAGTAAACTGCCCTCGGCTTGCGGCAAAATCTGCATGCCGCCTTGCACATAGCGTAAATCTCCACCCACCGCCTGAAACTGCTGCTCCAGAGCGCCTTGTGCCTGAAAACGCAGTTTAAAATCAAACGGAATCTGAATCACGCCCAGTCCGACCGAAATTGTATAGTCGGCATCCAGCTGCCGGGCAGAGGGCTGCTGAATATGAACTTTTTTAATTTGCCGTGGAAACAGGTGCTGGTAGGCCTGCGGTTCAAGCCAGGGTTTTAGCTTGCTGGCCGGCTGGGCATAGTACTGATAGCTGCTGCTAAAACGCATGATTTCCTGCTTTGCACCATAGGACACCTGATAGGCCGGTAAAATAAAGGATACGGGTTCTTGTGATTTCTGGCTGATCTGCCGGATTTTGTTCATCTGGCTGACACTTAATTCAGGGGCTGGTACGTCGCCGGCGGGTAAGGCTCGGGGTGTGGTGCTTTTAAATTTACGTTGCAGTGCTTCCAGAATAAAGGCATTGGTGCCGGCCGGCAGGCCCAGTTTGGCATCGGGCAGGGCATTCAGGATGGTACGAAATAAAAAGCCTTTGGGCTGCGCCAAATCTCCCCAGTGCGTGACCGTGACCAGCGTCTGATGGGCCGACAAGGCAAACCATTCTATTTTTCCGGCGCCATACGGAATGGGTGCGTCAATCACCAGGGTTTCAATACTGTTGTCGGTGCGCTGATGTTGCAGAATCACATCGTCTTTAAAGTTCAGCACCGGAATGGGCGTGGGAATATGAATCCGGTATTTGACCTGACTGATGTGCTGGCGCTGCTCCAGCATCTTGGCGCTTTTTAAGGTCGGAAACAGCTGGGCATAGCCTGAATAATCACTGAGCAGCGCCGCAACTTTGTGACTGGGCACTGGCAGCACCACCGCAGCACTATAAAATTTACCCCGTTTTGTGGATGCGAAAGTTGGCAGCTGAATCGGTTGCGCGGCATGCGCATAAATCAGAATTCCATCTCCGGTCAGCGCGGCCAGCTGCTCGGCACTGCTGCCATAGCCTTGTAAACTGCCTGGCATTTTTCCTGTCCAGCGAACTAAACTGGCCCAGGCAGAAACCGGCAGCAGCAGACTGCAAAGCAGGGCGATCAATCGGGTGTGCGTCTGTGGCATAAAACATCCTGTTTTTGCTGTGGAGGTGAGCGAATCATCCCGTTTTGAATAGGGGTATTTTTTGAATGGTGGTTGCAGCAGCATCATGACAGCACTGGCGAGAAAAAGAATAAGGAAATCACCTATTCTGGTGTAATATTTAGCGTAATTTAACTGATTTGATGATGAGCCGATGTCGGAACTCAAGCCTGCCTTGTCGCTACGTTATTTTTTAAATCTGGAAGAATCTCAGGATGGCTTTGCTCTGGCCACCTTTGGTAAAAAACAGTTTACCCGTTTTATTACCCCGTTAATCAGTGTCGGGATTATTGCCTGGGGCATTTATTTGGGCCTCGATGGTGTAGGTCGTTACTATCTGGCGCTGGGGGTATTTTTTCTGGTGCTACAGATGCTGATGCGCTACTGGTTCCTGCCGATGATGTTTAAGCGTCAGTTTGTCAAATACCAGTTTGGAAAAAGCGAACAGGGCATTGCGCTGTATCAGGATTATGCCGAGATTTCTGCCAATGGCCGTGACAAAGTGGTGCATTATAACGAAGTGCAGAATTTTGCTTCAGGCAAGCTGACCTATATGATTGAGCTGAAAAACCGCATGGTGATTATTGTGCCAAAACGCGTGTTTGAAAGCACAGCCGATCAGACCCTGTTTGAAAATACCTTTAAAAAATAAGCCTGTTAAAACCATCACATCATAAGAGGGAAGATCATGAATACACGTCCATCGAAAATTGTCTGTGTGGGTCGCAGTTATGCGGATCATGCCAAAGAACTGGGCAATGCGGTTCCTGATCGTCCGGTGCTGTTTATCAAACCGCCGAGCAGCCTGCGTCCGTTATCTGCCGGGATTGCCTGGAATCCGGCCTGGGGCAGCTGTCATTATGAATGTGAACTCAGCCTGCGTATTGACCAGCCCTTAAAGGCAGAAACCGATCCGCAAAAAGCCTTGCAGGCCGTGGGGGCGGTGACTTTGGGGCTGGACCTCACTTTGCGTGACTTGCAGGATGAACTGAAACAGAAAGGCCATCCATGGGAACGAGCCAAAGCCTTTGATGGGGCTTGTGTACTGGCAGACTGGGTCGATGTTGCAGAAATTAATGACTGGAAAGATGTGCACTATACGCTGCATATTAATGACGAACTGCGTCAGCAGGGGCATACCGCGCTGCTGATTTTTGAAATTGGTGCGCTACTGGCTGAAATTAGCCACAGTTTTAGTTTGGAGCCGGGCGATGTGGTAATGACCGGTACTCCGGCCGGGGTGGGTGCCTTAAAGGCCAATGACCAGTTAAGTATGCGTTTGCAGGGCAAAACCCGGGAATTTGTCTGGAGCACTTTTGTTCAGGCTTAACCGACTCCCCAGACGACGAGGACTGCAATTGCAGTCCTTTTTTATGGCGCTTTTCGAGCCTTCCTGGTTTCAGTCTTTGAGTAAATCCTGAAACTTGCTATGCAGCTTCATCAGTTTGGGTGGAATTACAAAGTTGCAATAGCCTTGCGTCGGGTTATTGGCAAAGAAGTTCTGATGATAGGCCTCTGCCGGATAAAAACGCGGTGCAGCGGTCACTTCGGTGACCACAGCAATGCCCTCGGCTTTGAGCTGCTGGATCATCTGTTCGGCCTGTTGCTGCTGCTCCGGATTTAAATAATAAATCACCGAACGATACTGGCTGCCGACATCATTGCCCTGACGGTTAAGCGTGGTCGGGTCATGGGTGGCAAAGAACACATTTAACAGCTGGGTATAGCTGATTTGACTGTCATCGAAATCAATCAGAATGACTTCAGCATGGCCGGTATCACCATTGCACACCGCTTCATAATTTGGATTGTCCATCTGGCCGCCGGCATAGCCACTCACCACTTTGGCCACACCGCGCAGTTGGAGAAATACCGCTTCGGTACACCAGAAACATCCACCACCAAAAATTGCCTGTTGCATAGGGTCAGCCTTCTGTTTTCAATCGTTCATAAAAAAGGCCTGCAAAGGTGCAGGCCGGTGCGGTATTAACGCGGTTGTACGGCACTTTCCAGCTGAATCAGCAAATTGCCATAACGATCCAGCAGTTTCAGGGTTTTACCAAAGACCTGATAATGGGTCACTTTGGCCAGTGCTTCATTGAATTTCTGATCAATGCCATTGCTGTTGAGGCAGGCCATACGGGTGCCAGCCATTTGGCTTAGCGTTAGCGTGTCACGGCCGGCGCTGTAGCTGCCCATAATCCGGTTACAGCCATCGGCACCGCTAACGCGTTGGGTGGCGCTATCAAATTGCAGGCTTGGAATATTGTGGGCAGTCGGTTCGGTGCGAACCGCGGTATTGCCAATCTGGGTCACAATCCAAGTGCGGTTTTGCAGCTGGACAAGATTGGCAGTTTCAACGGTAGCACCCGGGGTTGGTAAAGTTTCACAGCCGCTAAAAACTAGGGCTGAACCTAAAAGGGCAACGGCAGCAAGATGTTTAAGCATATGGATTTCTCTTTATTTTAAAGCTGATGGATGTATCTAAACCAATTTTAAATTTGATCGCCAGTTAAAATTGTATCATTGATTTGACGGAGCGCCAGGAGCGGATGGCGCGGGCAAACCCTGCCGGATTAGTGCTGAAAATTGTGCACTATCCAGCTGGCCCGGCTGTTCCACACGCGGATTGATATAAGCGCGCTGATACCAGCTTTCAATGCTCAAGCTCTGATCAAGCGCCTGTAAATCATACAAATAATTGGGTAAATAACCCGAAGCTAGCAGGCGATAATCGGTGGGCAAGGTCTGGTTGGATACTGCCTGCACCATGTCAAAGACCAGGGTAGTGCAGTTACTGGTCAGGGTGTTATACCATTTGGGCTGTTGTGCCAGTTCATCGGCTTTGGTCAGATATTCCAGAAACAGGGCTTTTTGCATTTCTTGCGGCATCTTCAGCGGGAAAAAATAGACCTGTTCACCGCGAATATTACTGCGGGTATAGATAATATCTTTTTCATCCGCCGCCACCAGACTCAGTTCATATTTGCGGAAGAATCCGCCCAGCGAAGAAAATTCTTCATGGCGTTCTTTGCGGATTTCAATCGAAAAAGTCAGCGGTGCGGCATTGGCAAAATCGAAACTGACCAGGGTGTGGGCAATTTGTGGTCCCATCCAGTAGGAAGTGATGATGTTGACGCCCCGAATCTGGTTCAGGTCATAATGGCGACTTTCCCAGCGCTGCTCGTAGGAACCATCGCTGTGCCAGTTAAAGTTACGCACATTGTGCAGAATGACCTGATCGCCGTGACGCTCGGAATGTAACAGCTGCGCCACTTCGGGATTCCAGTCGCGGTCCTGGCGAGGTGGCAGGCCAAAATACCAGAGCTGGCTGCACAGAAACACCAGCAGATAAATCAGCACATCCAGTTTACGGCTAATCAGATGCCGGCTGATATAGATGCCCAGAATGCTCATGGCAAAGGCAATCCACAGGCCAATCAGGATCCGGCTAAACAGCAGTCCAAACGGCTGCTGAAACCACAGGATCAGCACCAGCCAGATCGAGCTGCCAATTACAAACAGGCTAAACAGGCCATGCAAACTGCCTTGAATCAAACGCTGTGCCAGTTCGGGCTGTTGGGGTGTCTGCATGCTGATGAATTCATTCAGAAAAATAAGATTTATTTTCGGTAGCTGGCAAACTCAAATGCAATGCCAGTTTTGTCATCCAAATGTTGCTCGGCACTGACTTTCTGGAACGCTGCCGGAATTTCCGGATAATGTGCATCGCCCTGCACATCCAGCTCGACATGGGTCAGTTCCAGACGGTCGGCAATATCCATGGTCTGTTTAAAGATTTCACCACCGCCAATAATAAAAATACTGTCCGGCTTTTCTGAAGCCTGCACATCAGCCACGGCCTGAGTTAAAGCTTCTTCAATTGAATAGGCGACTTTGGTGCCCTCAAAGGCCCAATTTGGATCTCGGGTAATCACCCAATTGACACGTTTCGGTAAGGCACGACCCATTGATTCCAGGGTTTTACGGCCCATCACTACCACGCCGCCCTGGGTAATTTCCTTAAAATGTTTTAAGTCGGCAGAAATATGCCATGGCAAATCATTGGCTTTTCCAATACAGCGCTGCTGATCCATGGCCACCACGTGTACAACTTCTAAACCTTGAAATGCCATGCTGTTTCATCCATATCTCATGCGAAAAATTAACCCTATTAAAATGTAAAATCCCCCTCGATGAAAGGGGGATGGGGCATTTGTCCGGAATTAATTGGCTTTAAACCGCTACCGGGGCCTTAATTGCCGGATGTGACTCATAACCGACAATTTCAATATCTTCAAATTTAAACGCGAACAGATCTTTGACGTCCGGGTTCAGTTTCAGCTGGCACAGCCCCAGCGGTTCACGACTGAGTTGCAGTTGTGCCTGTTCAAAATGGTTGGCATATAAATGGGTATCGCCGCCGGTCCAGACAAAATCACCAACCTCTAGATCACATACCTGGGCAATCATATGGGTCAGCAGCGCATAGCTAGCAATATTGAATGGTACACCCAGGAAGACATCGGCACTACGCTGATACAGCTGGCAAGAGAGTTTGCCGTTATGAACAAAAAACTGGAACAGGGTATGACAAGGTGGTAATGCCACCTGACCGGCTTCCTGCGGATTCCAGCCCGATACAATTAAACGGCGTGAATTCGGGTTGGTTTTAATCTCGTTGATTAGCCAGGAAATCTGGTCAAAACCATCCTGATTATAGCTGTTATCGGCATTTTTGCTGGCGCCAAAGTTACGCCACTGATGGCCATATACCGGACCAAGCTCGCCTTCAGGACGGCCGAAACGCGCCGTCTGTTCTGCCGTTGACCATTCATCCCAAATCGTAACTTTGTTGTCCTGCAGATACTGAACGTTGGTATCACCTTTCAGGAACCATAACAGTTCAATCACAATTGAACGGAAATGCACTTTTTTGGTGGTTAACAGCGGAAAACCCTGAGACAGATCAAAGCGCATCTGATGACCGAATACAGAACGGGTTCCCGTGCCGGTACGGTCGCCTTTGTCGCCGCCGTGGTCAAGGATATGTTGTAACAGGTCAAGATATTGGCGCATGAAATTCTCTCAATCAAATAGTGATGTGGCTCCTGTGTCGACCTTCATTGCAGCGCAAAAGGCTGGCTGTGTTGAAGATCTTGGCTTTAAATGAGCACATAAAAGTGCAGCCATCATAACATTGATGCCGGGCCGAGATGAATATTCATCATCATTAAAAAAGGCATCTTAAAAAAGATGCCTCAGCAAAATAGTGGCAGCTTATGCGGTTGGCCGGCCGGTGTGCGGGGTGTAAATCAGATCACTCAGGTCATAACCCAGACTTTTGGCCTGCGCCAGATATTCATTTTGTGTGGCTTCATCCAGCTGTGGATGACGATGCAGCAACCATAAGTATTTGCGGCTCGGGTCACCGACCAGTGCGGTCTGATACTCCGGATCAAGTTTTAAAATCCAGTAATCACCTTTGGTAAACGGAATCCAGCGCAGGCCTTCTGGCAAGAAGCTGACTTCCAGCTTGCCATGTTCAGCATCGACCGGGGTGGCTTCACCAATCGATTCATCTAGTTGGCCCTGACCATCCAGACGGCGGTTTTGCACACGCACTTTGCTATCTTCATTCAGGCTGTAGGTGGCGGAAATATCGGTACTGTCTTCGGGTTCATGGCGCATTGGCAAACGGGCAATTTCGTACCAGGTGCCCAAATAACGTTGCAGGTTAAAACCGGAAATGGTGTTCAGTTCTGAATTCATAAACAACTTCCTGAATTATTTTCATAAAGACTGCAGTTATTCTAAGCAGGCTGAACGGGATTCGGGTTATTGTTGTTAGCGCTCCTGTTTCGGCATGTATGCAGTGTAAATTCAGCCCGGTTTTCTGTGCAGCAACTGCTACACAGGTTATTAAAATGCAAAAAATTGGACAGGAAAATAAAGCTTAGGAGTCAAACCGTTTGGCACGTTGCTGGTAGATCGACACCATAAACAGGCCTACAAAGATAAAGCCGAGTGCTTGCAAGGCCATGGCCCAAAGTTGCATTTTCGGTAGAAACAGCAGCAATACGGCCAGCAGGAGCAGCGGTGCCAGATTCAATCCCCCGTACATCAGTCTGCGCTGATGTTCTGGCCAGGAACGACGATTGCTCCATTGATACAGCAGATGTAAGCCCATGCCCAGAATCAGACTGAGGATGACCCAAAACGGTGGCAGCTGTGCCTGCGTCGAGGCCAGATAAATCAGCAGACAGGTACCAATACAGATCATCAGTTTGAGCTGACGATGACAACGCGCGGAATACCAGAAACTGAGCATTTATGCCTGATCCTGATGTTGATGCAGCAATGACAGTGGCGAGAACAGACAAATTGCCAGAGCCATAAAGCCAAGTCCTTGTGCGCCCGGTAATAAAATTTCACCCTGTTGCATATTCATGAAAATTAGTGCCAACAGCAGGGCAATCGGAATCCAGGTCAGCAGGCGATACAGTAAACCGGTGGGACGTTGTGCCGCAAAATGAATTTTGCAGTAACGGCAAATCAGAAAAATAATTCCGGTGCCCATAAACATCAGGATGGCATCATAGGCCAGCGGTTGCATCCAGTATAAAACGCCGGTGACCACTGCAATCAGAATAAACAGCATGAGTTTTTGCAGTACGGATACGTTGGGATTAAACCAGAATTCGAGCATAGCCCACCAGATGAATTGTGCAAGGGTGCATGCACTTTAGCAAAAATGGTATAAAAAAAGCGAGGCCAATGCCTCGCTCCGGTTTAACTATTTTTCTGTGGGCCCCAGTCATAGATTTTTTTCTGGTAGGCGTACCACATCATCCAGAGACCGACCAGAATCATTGGCAGACTCAGGAATTGGCCTTTACTCATCCAGGCAATAAATAGCTGACCATTGTCCGGTTCGCGGAAGAATTCCACCACAAAACGCGCCAGACCATAACCAATCAGGAACAGTGCCGAAACCGCCATACGTGGACGCGGTTTGGAACTGAACCACCACAGCAGAATAAATAACAGCAGCCCTTCAAACAGCGCCTGATACAACTGTGATGGATGACGTACCAGCTGTAGTGGATCGGTCGGGAAAATCATGCCCAGTGCAAAGTTTGGATCACTGACCGGACGGCCATATAACTCGCCACCAATAAAGTTGCCGATGCGTCCAAACATCAGCCCGGTCGGGACACAAGGTGCAATAAAGTCCAGGGTTTGGAACCAGGTCATCTGGTATTTTTTGCACCAGAACAGCATGGCCAGCATGACCCCCAGGAAACCACCGTGGAAACTCATGCCCCCGGTCCAGACCTGAAACAGCCACACCGGGTTGGCCAGAAACTGCTCAAAGCCATAAAAGAACACATAACCGACACGGCCGCCAATGACTACACCCAGCGCGCCGTAAAAGATCAGGTCCGAAACCATGTCCGGCGTCCAGCCACGTTGCTTGGCGCGATAGGTGGCCAGACCCCAGGCAAATAAAAAGGCCAGTAAATACATCAGTCCATACCAGTGGACTTGTAAGGGACCCAGCGATATCGCCACCGGATCAATATTTGGATAGGTCAGCATTCCTGTTCCTTGTCATTCTGTTTTGCACAGATTTTAGCTGAATAAGATGAAAAATGTTGTACATTCAATGTGTAAAGATAGCGAGCAGGAAATTATGTGTATTGTGGCCTTTGCCTGGCAGGTTCTGGATGAGCTGCCTTTATGTTTAATTTCAAACCGTGATGAGTTTTATCAGCGTCCGACTGCGGCGTTGCATGCCTGGGAAAATAGCCCGATTTATGCCGGACAGGACTTGCAGTCGGGTGGCACCTGGATGGGCGTGACCGCCAGAGGCCGCTGGGCCATTGTTACCAATTTTCGTAATGGACAGGATCAGCACAATTATCCGACCTCACGCGGCCATCTGATTCAGGATTTTCTGGAATCTGAATTAAGTCCAATTCGCTTTGCACAAGCATTGGAGCCGCGCCAGTGCGATTATGCCGGCTTTAATTTATTTGTCGGCGACCGGGAACAGGCGGTGTATATGAGCAACCGAGGGGAGGCGCCGCAAGTGCTGGCCAAAGGGGTATATGTAGTGTCCAATGGCTTAATGGGCGAGCACTGGGAAAAAACTGGCCATTTGCGTAAACGCTTTACCCAGGAATTTTTACCGATGTTACAGCAAGCCCAGATGCCAGAAGCAGATCTGCAGCATGCTGCCTGGGATATTCTGGAAGATGAACGCAAGGTGATTGCAGATTTATTGCCAGAAACCGGCATTCCTGTCGAGCTGGAAGAGTTATTGTCGTCGACCTTTATTCAGAGTCCGGCGTATGGTACACGCTGTTCCAATATTTTAAGATTAAATGCTCAGCAATGGCACTGGTTAGAGAAAAGCCAGCAGGGTGAAACCGCCGGACAGATCGTGGAGCTGAATATTCCATTACATAAATAAAAAATACCGGCATCAAGCCGGTATTTTTAAGTGTAAGAAGGATTAAGCTTTAGATGGTTCTAAAGTTTCACCTGCAATGACACCACCATCTTTACGTGTGATTACAACTGTTGCAGAACGTGGTCGTGAACCTCGGCCGGTACTGATCAGATGACCCGGCTGGTTTGCAGGCCAAGTACCGCCTGGGTGCTGTACGTTGACAAAGATCGCTTTGTAGTCAGGTGTCATGGTTACCCCGGTAATTTCACAGCCTTTAGGCCCAACCAGGAAGCGGCGTAATTTTGAATCATCTAAAATGGCACCTGTAGGTGTTTTTTGAGTTCCATCTCCAGACTTGGCATTCTGTACAGAACCATCACCCACAGCACCTGGTAACGATGCCAGCATCATACAGTTTGTAGTATCTGTATAAGCACCATCATCAGTCTGAATCCAAAGCACACCACGTGGGTCAAACCACATACCATCCGGACTAGAGAAGTCATTGGCATCAGTTAAGCCAGAAAGGTTAACGCCTTCGATAGAGTCAGACTCTGCACCGAACAGGTAGATATCCCAAGTGAATGTTGTTGCGGTAACATCAGCATCCGGTTCACGGAAACGAATGATGTGACCATTGATATTGCCACGTAAGCGACCTGATGCATCATCATCATCGGCATAACGGCGTGGGTTTGCTGCATCTGTTGGATAGCTGCTGCCACGTGAAGAGTTATTGGTCAGAGTAACATAAACTTCGCCATTTTCTGGATTTACTGCAACCCATTCCGGACGGTCCATTTTGGTTGCACCAGCAGCATCGGCAGCAATACGTGCGTGAACTAAAATGTCAGCTTGGTCTTTAAACTTATAACGGTCATAAGCCGTGATACTTGGGTTAGACATAGAAAGTTCTAACCATTCACCCGTGGCTTCCCCCGTTGCTTCATTAAAGTCAAATTTAGCAACGTAGAATTTACCCCTGTTCATATATTTGTCGCCAGCTTCATAACCACGGTTGACATCTTTAGGATCCCATACTTCATCTGATACGAATTTATAGATATATTCGCCAGTAGAGTCATCACCCATATAGAAAGCAAGTGGCTGGCCAGGAATCGCGCGGCTGACACGGCAGTCTTCATGCGCAAAACGACCTAAAGCAGTACGTTTTACTGGACGTTGACGGTTGTCAAATGGATCGATTTCTACAATCCAGCCAAAAGTATTGACTGTGTTACGGAAGTCACGTGTTGCACTGGTGCCACTGACGATACTGTTCCAGCGACTGAATAACGTTTTGTCTGCGGTCAGCGGATCAGTAATACTTTGCCAGTTATAACCTGAAGCATTTGAACCCATACGGTAACGGGTACCAATTGCATATTCAGTTTCAGCATCACGTACATCGCCTTGACGAGCGATATATTGGTTGAAGTTTTCTTCTGTGGTCAGGTAAGTTCCCCAAGGTGTATAACCATTACCACAGTTATTAATTGTACCGCGTGTCGATGTACCATCAGTACTAAATGCAGTTTTTACCAGATCAGTACCACGTACTGGACCGGCAAAATCAATTACAGTTGCGGCAGTAATACGGCGGTTAAATGGTGAGTCTAAATCTACACTAATTGCTTGGGTTACCGGGTTTTTATTGATTGCAACAATAGATACACCATGCGCATTCACTTCACGGAATACTTCATCTTCAGTAATGCTTGAAGCACTGAAGCTTGAACCGCGAGGGTGAAGGTCAGAACGCTGGATATACTCATGATTCATAACCAATAAACCTTGGTTTGATTCATTGGCATCATATTTTAAGGTAGATGGATTCATACCAAAGAAGGTCATACCGTCATGGTTATCACCTACACGGCGGTCATAAGAGATCCCGCTTGGAATTCTGTTTTCATCCCAGACTGGAAGACGTGAATTCAGTGGATCGCCTACCGCATGAAGAATTTTAAAATCATACCCATCAGGTACTGTAAATTCACTGCGAGTATGTTTTTCAACTGGCGTAAACGAAAGTGATGAAGGACGCGTCGTTAAATCTACATCCGGATTCGGTGTTTCTGTCGCTGGAGGTACACTATTGTTATTATCGTTATCATCACTACCACAACCTGTTAAGCTTGCAGCCAGTGTCATTGCGACAGCCCCACCTGCAGTCTTTTTAATTAAATCGCGACGATTCATTTGTTTGTTTAATAATTCAAAGAATTCTGGGTTCCCCGAATCGTTCATATCATAATTTTCATCAAGGTAATGTTGATCAGTCATGTTGTTCCCTAGCAAAATTAGCTGAGTTGTTTTAAAGTTGCTAACAACTTAGCGAGTCAATATGACAGTACCTTGAAGAAAATATTTCAAAAAAGTTAAATAATAACAATGGTTTACTAAAATAAAAAAGAGCAGCCGGAGCTGCTCTTTTTTAATCGGGTTTGTAAAAACTTATTCTGCAGTCAGCCGACGCTTCTCAATCAGCTTGCCTGCAAATAAGCCCAATTCGAATAACATCCACATTGGAATGGCCAGCATAATCATCGACAGCGCATCCGGTGGGGTAACAAACATCGAAACAAAGAAACAGCCGACAATAATAAAGCGACGTTTTTCGACCAGCTGCTGGGTACTAACCACACCAATTAAAATCAGCAATAGGGTAATAATTGGAATTTCAAAGGTAAACCCGAACACCAAAAACAGCTTCAAACAAAAGGTCAGATAGCTATTAATATCCGTCATCGGGGCAACCGTTTCCGGCGACACACTGATGAAAAAGTGCAAAATTGACGGCAGTGCAATAAAGTAAGCAAATGAAATCCCAATATAGAACAGGGCAATACTGCTTATGAGCAATGGCAGCGCCAGACTTTTCTCTTTTTCATATAAGGCCGGTTTTACGAAAGCCCACAGCTGATAAATAATAAACGGCATCGCAATCATCAATGCCACAAAAAAATTTAGCTTAAACGGTGCCATAAAGGTGGCCGTGACATCGGTAGCAATCATGGTCGATGAGGTCGGCAACTGCGCACGCAGCGGCTCAGATAAAATCTGATAGGTGCGATTGGCAAAAGGCAATAAGCAGAAAAACAGTGCAATAACCAAACCCACAATTTTAAATAGATGCTTGCGTAGAATCACCAGATGTTTGGTGATCGGCATTTCTTCTAAAGCAGCCTGCTCGCCCACTGTCGCCGCTGGCAATTGAGAAGGAGAACTTTGACTCATACAGCCACCTTATAATCGGTAAATTGTGACGTGGTCGGAGGAATAGCTTCAGCCGAATTTAGCGGTTGATGCTGAGGACGCAGCAACAGCGAAGGTTGCGGGGCAATAAAGGTATAGCGCATCGGCAAATTTTTATTATCCGTTGCAGCGGTCTGGTTCGGTTGTTCTTCCGCGAATATTTTTTGTTGTTTTAGCTCATGCATCTGAGATTGCATTTTTTGCTCAAGTTCCTGAATACGTGCCATTTCCTGTTGCATCTGTTCACGCAGTTCAGAAAGTCGAAGTTCCCGATCAATATCATTTTGCACATTGCTGATGGTACGTTTAATTTTGCCGTACCACTTTCCAACAAAACGTGCAGCTTCAGGCAGCTTTTCTGGACCCAGCACCAATAATGCAATGATGCCGAAAAACAGCAGTTCCGTCATTCCAATATTGAGCATAACAAAATTACCTGAAAAATTATTGTTTTACAGTCGTGTTAACATCAGATGATGTCGCTTGATGTTCAATGGTACGTGGCTCGTTTAGGGCCGCAGTGGTCGTTTCATCATCTTTAATTGATTTTTTAAAGTCTTTAACCGCACCGCCCACATCTTTGCCTAAGTTTTTCAGTTTAGATGTACCAAACAGAAGAATCACCACAATTGCAAAAATCAGAACGTGCCAGATCGATAAACCAGCCATAATATTTACCTCTTTTTAATTCAAGACATATCTCAACAGGTCTAGATGACAGCGAGGTGACAGGAATATTGCGATTCAAAGACAGCAGATGGGCTAAAAGCATGTTGTGCCATCAATTATGTTAGGATAATCACCACTTTTCTGCCTTCCTGTGTACCCGCATGGCGCTGCTGCTTCCGTTAATTTCATTTCTGATTGGATACTTCGGGGTCGCGTATTTAAAGCCGTTGCGTCCGGTGCTAGCGATGTTACTGGCCCGGCTGTTTATTCCGTTACTGATTATCTACAACATGGTGTTTTATCAGGACGGCAGCTTGTGGCTGATTGGTTTTAGTCTGGTCAGTTCCATCCTTTTCTTTGCAGTCTTTTATGTCTTGCAAAAAGATAAACTGATCGCACTGTGCTTCAGTTATTTAAATGGGGCCTGGCTGGGTTTTCCCTTTGCCTTGGCCCTGTTTGGACCTGCGGCCAGCAGTATTATTGTGGCGCTGTATATTGGCGGATCCTTATTTGGCAATGTCTGTGCGGTGATGGCGGTGAGCCAAACCCGGCAAGAATTAAAGTTTATTGTTAAAAATGTGCTGCTTTCACCGCCGGTGATTGCCCTGAGTCTGGCGGGTATTCTATCTTTTTGGGATGTGAGCAAGTTTGAACATCAGACCTGGGTACAAGTGATTTACCAAAGCAATAAAGTACTGGTGACCTTTGCCGGCATGTGCGTGCTGGGGATGTGGCTGAGTAAAGTTCGGATTGGCTGGGCTGACTTAAAGCGTAGCCTGGGTTTACTGGTCGCACGTATTCCGCTGGCCTTGTTGCTATGTGCTGTGGCGTACTGGTGTTTACCCATTCCGCAGCAGACCTTGATTTATGCCGTCATGCTGATGTTTTTCCTGCTGCCACCGGCTGCCAATATTGTGGCACTAGAAACCCATTATCAGGGCACCGGTGATTCTGCCAAATATATTGCCTCAGGAACGATTGCCAGTGCGATTTTGATTGGCGTATATGGCGTGGTGGTGCATGCGGTGGTGCCGGGTTTATAAATCAAAAAGTTCTCTCTCCCTTTGGGAGAGAGTTAGAGAGAGGGTATAAAAGTTTTTGAAAGTCCCTCTTTATTAAAGAGGGGGATTTACGGAAACCCTTTGTAGAAATGAGCAATATTTTAGCGTCAGAAGAAAGATGTATAGAAGAATCTCTCCCAGCCTCCCTTTTTCAAAGGGAGGAGTTTTAAAAGGATGTTACTTCTCCAAACTCGCTTTAAACAGCTGCATCGCCTGACCTCGATGGCTGATCTTATTTTTTTCTTCCTTGCTCATCTCGGCGCTGGAAATACCCAGCTCCGGTAACCAGAACAGTGGATCATAACCAAAACCATTTTCACCACGTGGTGCATCCAGAATTTCACCTTGCCAGATGCCCTGGAAAATTTGTGGTAAAGGATCTTCGGCATGCTGCACCAGGGCCAGCACACAAACAAACATGCCTTCAATCGCTGTTCCATCTTTGCGTAAAGGCTGTAAGTCTGCCAGCAGTTTTTCATTATTGGCGGCATCATTGCCATGTGCGCCAGCATAACGGGCAGAGTAAATTCCCGGTGCGCCGTCCAGTGCCGGTACGCAAATCCCGGAATCATCAGCAATCGCAGGCTTGCCAGAAATTTTAGAGGCATGACGCGCTTTAATAATCGCATTTTCAACAAAGCTCAGACCATCTTCAATGGCATCTTCAATATTGAGCTGGCCTTGCGGGATGACATCAACCGGTAAATTCAGTTCTGCAAATAGTTTTTCAAATTCCGCAATTTTGCCTTTGTTATTGCTGGCCAGAACCAGGGTGCCTTGAGAGAGCCAAGCAGGTGCAGTCATCTCGAATTACTCATGATTGAAAATATGCGGGCTAGTTTAACCGAAAACCGCTAGACAGCAGGCATGAAAAAAGCACCCGAAGGTGCTAGTGTTTTTGAACCTGGCTTATTGTGCCTGAATCCATTTGTCGGCACGGTCACGTGCCTGACGAATCTGTTCCTGGGTCAGGTTGGCGGCCAAGGCCGTTTTTTTGCCTTCAGATAAAGAAATCACTTTATTGTCGAGCATGCCATCACGGGTAGACAGCTCATACCACTGATAAGCGCCCATATAGTTTTTCTTTTTCTCTTCCATCATCGCCAGGTTAAAGCTGGCACGGTTATCACCGCGGCTGGCCGCTTTTTCAAAATACTGACGGGCCAGGACTTCATCTTTTTTGGTGCCAATGCCATCAGCCAGCATACGACCCACGTTCAATTGGGCTGAAGACAGTCCCTGATCGGCAGCGGCTTTATACCAGGCAAAAGCCTGACGTTCATCTTTAGCGACATCTTGGCCATGCAGATATTTGGTTGCTAGATAGAACTGCGCACCGGCCTGACCGGCTTTGGCGGCTTTAATCAGACCCTGAATGTCCATCACCGAATACTGGGCGGCCTGGCTCGACACCGAGCTGCCTGGCGCCACGTAATCTGCATGCGCCTGCAGGCTAAAAAGTCCAACCAGTAGCGTCGTGCTTAATAATAATTTTTTCATAGAGCGCTCACTCGATAAATTGCGACTTCACCAAACAGATTCGGGATATGTTTACTGAGTAAACTAACTTGTTGATCCCCATTCACAGCGAGTCGATTAATAATACGGATATTGTTTTCAGCACAGAGTGCTTCGAAATCACGGAAAGTACAGAGGTGGATGTTCGGGGTGTTGTACCACATATACGGCAAAGCTTCTGAAACCGGCATTTTTCCTTTCAGTGCCAGGAAAGAACGGGTCCTCCAGTGGGCAAAGTTCGGAAAGGTAATAATCGCCTGTTTTCCGACACGCACCATATCGCGCAATAATACGTCAGGTGCATCTACAGCTTGCAAGGCTTGTGCCATGACCACATAGTCAAAAGACTGGTCGGCAAAGCGGCTTAAACCGAGGTTTAAGTCTTGTTGGATGATATTTAACCCCCGACTGACGGCAATTGCAATCTTTTCTTGGTCAATTTCCAGGCCGTAAGCACGAATATTGTGCTTTTTACTCATGTGGGCCAGCAGTTCACCATCACCACAACCGAGGTCTAAAACGCGGGAACCGGGCTTAATCCACTTTTCGGCAAGTTGCTGATCAATACGCATTACACAGCCTCCTGCGGGGTTGCCTTGAGGTGTTCTGCACCTCCCAAAAATGCTCTTAAAGATTTGACATATAAAGGAATCGGGAACAGGAAGGAGTCATGGCCCTGTTCGGCATCAATATCTAAATAGCTGACCGGTTTATGGTTGCTAATCAGCGCATCGACAATTTCCTGCGAACGCGAAGGCGAGAAACGCCAGTCGGTGGTAAACGAAATCACCAGGAACTGGCATTGGGTATGGGCCATGGCCTGTACCAGCGACTGTTCGTATTCACGCGACGGATCAAAATAATCCAGCGCCTTGGTCATAATTAAATAGGTGTTGGCATCAAAGTTACGGCTGAACTGTTCACCTTGATAGCGCAAATAGCTTTCCACCTGAAACTCGACATCGAAACCGTACATGAATTTGCCCAGTTTCAGGTCACGGCCAAATTTCTGCTTCATGGCTTCTTCAGACAGATAGGTGATGTGTCCGACCATCCGCGCCAGAATCAGGCCACGTTTTGGATAGCTGTCATGTTCCAGATAACGGCCATGATGAAAATCAGGATCAGAAAGAATCGACTGACGCGCGACTTCATTAAAGGCAATATTCTGTGCCGACAGTTTTGGCGCACTGGCAATAATCACACATTTTTCCAGACGGTCGGGATAATCAACCGACCATTGCAAGGCCTGCATGCCCCCCAAAGAGCCACCAATCACTGCATACCATTTTTGAATGCCTAAGCGGTCTGACAGCATGGCCTGGGTTTTGACCCAGTCACGCACCGTCACCAGCGGGAAATCTGGACCATAAGGGCGGTTTTCATTTTCCGGGTTGGGTGAGGTCGGGCCAGTCGAGCCATGACAGCCGCCAATATTATTCAGTGCGACCACAAAGAATTTAGAGGTATCAATGGCTTTGCCCGGACCAATACAGCTGTCCCACCAGCCAGACTTTTTATCATCTTCATGATGATAGCCCGCCGCATGATGATGCCCGGACAGGGCATGGCAGATTAAAATGGCATTGGATTTGTCGGCATTCAAGCTTCCGTAAGTTTCAACCATCAGTTCAAAACGTGGCAGAATGCGTCCACATTCCAGCTCTAACGGCTCTTCAAATTGAAACTGTTGTGGCGTTACGACACCCACAGAGTTAGCAGGGAAAGACACAGGAATAATTCGCCTTAGAATCTTTAGAATGAATAAATAAAAAGGATACCACTTGGGGTATCCTTTCTAAAGTACTTTATGTGCTTAAACGGCAGCAGCAACCAATTGTTCTTTGCTTAATACGCCCTGATCAATCAGACGGTTAGTGCTGGCAATAATGGCTTCAATGGATGAAGTCACAATGTTGTCATGCACCCCGGCACCAAAGGCAGATTTACCGGTACCTTTCACCTGCAACTCAACCAAGGCCAAGGCTTTGGCATTGGCACCCGAGCTGATGCCGCGTTCTTCATAGTTCAAGACATCAATTGGTAACTGCAAGGCATCCAAAATGGCCGAGATCGGACCGTTACCTTCACCGCGCAACTGCTGTGTCGAGCCATTCACCACCACTTCAAGTTCAATTACCTGTTTGCCATTGTCATCAGACAATTTATAGCTCTTGGCAGAATAATGTGAATCTTTGGCATCGACATAGGTTTGCTGGAACAATGACCAGATTTGCTGTGCTGAAATTTCAGTGCCTTCTTCATCGGTCACTTGCTGCACCACTTGCGAGAACTCGATTTGTACACGACGCGGCAACACCACGTTGTAGTTCGATTCTAACAAGTAAGCAATCCCGCCTTTACCTGACTGCGAGTTCACCCGAATCACGGCATCATAGTCACGGCCCAAGTCTTTCGGATCGATTGGCAAGTAAGGCATATCCCAGATTTCTTCGTTTTTCTGGTATTCAAAGCCTTTTTTAATCGCATCCTGGTGTGAACCCGAGAACGCCGTGAACACCAAATCACCGGCATATGGATGACGTGGATGCACAGGTAAACCGGTACATTCTTCTACGGTCGCAATAATTTCGTTGATGTTAGAGAAATCCAATTCTGGTGCCACGCCCTGGGTGTACATGTTCAAGGCAATTGCTGCCACGTCAACGTTACCGGTACGCTCGCCGTTACCAAACACACAACCTTCAACACGGTCAGCACCGGCCATAATCGCCAATTCAGAGGCAGCAATACCACAGCCACGGTCGTTATGACAGTGAACAGAGATGATCACCCCGTCACGACGTTTGATGTTGCGGTGCATCCACTCGACCTGGTCGGCATATACGTTTGGAGTCGAAACTTCTACAGTCGCAGGCAAGTTTAAGATGACTTTGTTTTCAGGAGAAGCTTCCCAGATTTCAGTCACGGCGTCACAGACATCTTTAGCCACTTCCAATTCGGTTGCGGTGAAACATTCCGGGCTGTACTGGAAAATCCAGTCCGTTTCAGGATATTGCGCTGCGTATTCTTTCACTTTTTCAGCAGCGTTAATGGCCAACTGTTTGGCACCCGCGACATCAACATTCAAGACTTTTTGACGGAAGGTTGGCGAGTTGGAGTTATAGATATGTACAATCGCGCGTTTTGCACCTTCCAATGCTTCAAAGGTACGCTGAATCAAATGGTCACGTGCCTGAACCAAAACCTCGATATACACATCATCTGGAATGTGGTTTTCTTCAATCAATTTACGGGTGAAATCGAAGTCAATTTGTGAAGCAGACGGGAAGCCAATTTCAATATGCTTAAAGCCAATTTTCACCAACATCTGGAACATTTTGAACTTCTGTTCAATGCTCATTGGTTCGAAAATTGCCTGGTTACCATCACGCAGGTCGGTGCTCATCCAGATAGGCGCTTTTGTAATTTCGTTATTCGGCCATTGACGGTCTGGCAAGTCAACACGTTGATACATGCGACGATATTTTTTACTTGGATCAGCCAACATCATGAGGTAACTCCTTGTGAAGCATGGGTTGCTTAAGCTTATAAAAAAGCAACGTACTACTTATATAGATGGTATCTATGGTATCAATTTACAAGCGTATTTCCGGAAAATATTAGGATCAGTCCACATTCTCAGAAAGAGTTGCTACCTGGCTGGTACCGTTCGCGGTCTTGCAAATTCCTAAGATAAATATAAGCCAACTGAAGTGGAAATTATTCTCTTAATCTGCATCATTAAAGGTTGTGGAGATAAAAAATTTCACTGGATCTGGTTTTTGTGAAAAATATAGCGATTATTGATCTCTTGCAGGCGCGCCGTTCCCATTAAAGCCATGGTCACTTCCAGTTCTTCCCGCAAAATTTTAATCACATGCGCCACACCTAACGCACCGGCTACTGCCAGACCATAAATATACGGCCGGCCAATCAGCACGGCGGATGCGCCCAAGGCCAGCGCCTTAAAAATATCGGAGCCGCGGCGGATGCCACCATCCAGCACTAAGGGAAAATTTGCCGGCAGTTGTGCGCGTATCATCTGTAGAGCTGTCAGTGGGCTAATGCAGTCATCTAGCACCCGGCCACCATGATTGGAAATGACCAGTCCCTGTACACCGTATTGCAATGCCAGTTGAGCATCTTCAGGATGCACAATGCCTTTGAGCAGCACCGGTAAAGACGTTTGCTGTACCAGCCAGGCGATATCTTCCCAGGTCGGTGCCTGTTGCATCAGACCATCAAACAGGGGATGTTGCTCTGGCCTGAGGATGGGGGATGTAAAGGAAGATAGATGCGGATGAGGCAGATGCGCCGGCACTTGAAAACCGGCCCGACGTTCACGGTCACGAACGCCGCTATGCGGTGAATCGACGGTCACCACAATGGCTTTAAACTGTTGTTGCTCTGCCAGTTGCACCAGTGCCAGCGATTGTTCGCGATTGCCTTGCCAATACAGCTGAAACCATTTAAGAGAGGTTGTTGGCGCAACTTCACGCAGATCGGTAGTACTTAAATGACTCAGGACCAGATTACTGCCCACTGCTTCTGCTGCGAGGGCAGTGGCTAGTTCACCCTGTGGATGAAACAGTTGCTGATGGCCAACCGGGGCGAGAAAAATTGGATGGGGAAATTCCTGCCCGAACAGTTCGCAGCGGGTATGGCCTTGGCTTAGGTCACGCAGCATTCTGGGCAGCAGTTGCAGCTGCTGAAACTGGTCCAGATTCTGTTGCAGGCTGCGCTCATCCATGGCGCCGCCTTGTAAATAGTGCCAGGTGGCCGGCGTTAAATGTTTGCTGGCCTGAGCTTCATAGTCAGCAATGGTTTGCAGATAGGCTGGAATCTGGGTAAGTGGCGGCAGTGGCTGGGCAGATGTCATAGTTCGCCCCATTGACGCAGCAGATTATGATAATGCGCGGTCAGTTGCAGCACTTGTTCATTATCGCCAAGTTGCTGACGCAGTTGGCCAATGGTCATATCCAGATTAAACAGCATGCTGCGCTGCCAGTCATCGCGAATCATGCTTTGTGCCCAGGTAAAGGCGGCAATGCGCCGCCCGGCAGTGACCGGTTCTACCCGGTGCAGGCTGGTGGCGGGATAGAGAATCACATCACCGGCATCCAGCTTGACTTCATGAGCCCCGTAAGTGTCTTCAATCACCAGTTCACCGCCCTGATATTCTTCCGGTTCAGACAAAAATAAGGTCATGGAAACATCAGTACGAATCAGCTGCTGATGTGCAGCCGAATAATGCACGGCGCTGTCGACATGATTGCCATACGTCCCTTGCTGCTGATAGCAGTTAAACATCGGCCGTAGAATATGTTTGGCTAAGGTCGCAGATTGTACCAGCGGATGCTGTCTCAGTGCCTGTTCAATCTGTTCAGCCAGCGCTGGATACACCGGATGCTGCGGGTCAAATTGCAGATTGTGTTTGCTTTTCTTGGCCTGTGGCCCGGCACTGTGCTGGCCATCAATCCAGGCGGTGTGCTGGTCGAGCTGCTGACGGATGTCAGCCACGGCCGCTTTACTGAGAACTTGAGGAACATGCAGCATCATGAGACTTGAATCATCCTTCAGGCAGAGCGCTGTCTGTCATCATAAAGCCAAATAAAAAATGAAGCAGCATTTCAGATAAATGCTGCTTCAACAGAACAAAATAAAACTTAGAACTTATAGTTAAAGGTCAGGCTGGCACTGCGCTCCTGACCAAGCGTCATACGCGAACCGCCGTTGTTCAAGGTGCTGATGTATTCTTCATCTGCCAGGTTATAGACATTCAGGTTCAGTGAGGCATTTTCATTGAACTGATAACCGGCCATGGCATCAAATACCACATAGCTTGGAATGCTTGGCATATTGGCTGGAGCAGTGCTGTCGGTGACGACACGTTTTTGCTCATCGACATAACGTGCACCCAGACCCAGTTTAAAGCCGGCAATGTCATAGGTGGTCCATAATGAGGCGGTCCATTCCGGTGACCAGCGCACGCTATCGGTACGGGTCATGACATTGTCACGGAAACTTTGCTGATCTTCCTGTTTGGTTTTCATATGCGCCACACCGGCAGAAATATTCCAGGCATCGGTAATCTGGCCGACTGCACTCAGCTCAACCCCATCGACAATAGTTTTACCTTCCTGGATGGATTCCTGGGTAATCGCATCCTGGGTAAACTGGTTTTCATTTTCCGTGCGATAGACTGCGGCATTCAGGGCTAGACGACCATCAAGCAGATCCCATTTGCTACCCAGTTCATAATGATGGGTTTCTTGCGGTTCTGCCGCTGCACTGTTAATGCCCGACTCAGACATTACAAAGTTGGCGCTGCCCGGTGGGGTTAAGGATTTGCCATAAGAGGCATAAACGCTGCTGTAAGCAGTTGGTTTGTACAGACCGCCAAGTTTCCAGCTCAGCAGGGTGTCATGCGCGCTGATATCTGAAGCTACAAGGGCATTTGTGCCGCGAGGTAAAGATAAGCCTTGATAGTCGGTTTCGTAATAATCTACCCGTACTCCACCGTTTAACTGGAAGCGTTCGCCAAACTTTAAGGTATCAAACAGATAAGCCGCAGCCGTCTGGGTTTCACCATCGCTATAAGCACCGTTATAGATCAGGTCGGCCATTGGATCATTGGGGTTTGGGTTATACAGGTTGGCTTCAGTGGTGGATACTGCAGGCTCATCCGGCATTTGGGTGGCCAGATTGCGGGTGTATTGCTGCTCTTTTAAAAATTCCAGGCCAGCTACCACATCATGTTCAATAGCACCGGTTTTCAGGTTCAAATTTAAAGTGGTCTGGTTGGCCAGAATTTTATTTTCCTGATCAACCCCCTGACGTGAACGGCTGATGGTCCAGTCGGCTGGATTGGTCGAATCATGTGCAGAAATGGTGTTAATCCCGGTCAGGACTCGGTTCATCTGGGTTTGACCCAAACGGGTGATATTAGTCAGTTTTAGATTATCTGCCAGATCACTTTCAATTTTCGCGGTGAACATGTCGGCATCGACATCTTCGTAGTCATTTACATGGCCATAATAGTTTTCACGATTAACCTTGCCAGCTTGGGCAATATCCGGATTGGCATTCCAGAAGCCTTCCATACCAATGGTTGGAATACCGCCGTCTGGAATATTACGCTGACGGACGTGTTGTGAATATAAATACAGGCGGGTCGGAGTATTCAGGCCAAAGGCAACAGATGGGGCAATGGCATAACTGTTGTTTTCGAGCACATCACGGCCTTGCACGCCGCCTTCTTGTCCCATGACATTGAGACGAAAAGCGGTATTGTCATTGATGGCCTGGTTGATATCGGCCGAGAGGCGGGCATTTTCTGCGGTATTGTAGCTGGCAGAGACTTCGCTGCTGTTTTGCAGATGTGGCAGTTTGCTGACCAGGTTGATATAACCGGATGCCGAACCACGACCGGCTTCGGCACCGGCCGGGCCTTTCACGACTTCAACCTGTTCCAGGTTAAATACATCGCGGCTGACTGCGCCCAAATCACGGATGCCATCGACATAGGTAGAGGTTTGGGTAGAGAAACCACGCATCTGGAAGGTATCACCAGCGCTGGTATTGCCGTTCTCACCCATTTGTAAGGTAATGCCCGGGGTATTGCGTAGCGCTTCGACCAGTGACGTCGCGCCTTGTTCTTTTAATAAGGTTTGATTAATAACAGAAACTGTTTGTGGGGTATCGACCAGTGGCTGGGTCTGTTTCGCGGAGCTGAGCTGATTGGTTTTATATTTATTTTCAGCCTGAGATTTCACCGTGATTTCAGGAAGCTGGGTGACTTCTTCGGTTGCTGTGGTTGCATGTGCCATGAGCGGCAGGGTGGCTGCAAGGGCAACGAATGATGCAGTGCGTTGATGTTTACGGCTCTTAATCTGTGCCATGGTGGTGTATTTCCTGATATGAATGACAAAATTCCCTTACCACAATGATTTGAGTGCGCAGTTCAAATGCAGAGTAATGATGGACTTATTGTATGTTGTATGCGTTCAATAAGTAATGCGAATTTTAGTGATAATAATTCTCAGTAACAATATGGAAGTTGGTTAAAACAAGCTAAACAATCAAGAAAATATTTATGGATTGCTCGCATTTAATGAAATAAATCAATAAGAATATTTGAATAATCGTATTTTTGATTTAATTTGATCGGTTTTAAGAATTAAAAAACCCTGCCGGGGCAGGGTTTTGGGTTCTTATGTGAAATCTGGATTAGAAGTCATAAGAGATAGATAACCAGTAGTTGCGGCCTGGGAGGTAAGTACCAGACATACCAGAGGCAATGTCTAAGTATTTGTAAGCAGTTGCGCTGGCGATAATTGGATTACCGTTCTTATCAGTTGAATCATATTGGTAGGTTTGATTGTCTTCAGTAAAATCTTTGTCTAATAAGTTATTTACCGCCATATTAATTCGGATCTGATCATTCACTGTATAACTTGCACCTAAGTTAAACACGTTATAGCCTGCAAATTTATCTCCAAAAATCAAAGACTCTTGATAGTCTGAAGAACCAAGTCCAGATGCTGGTGTTTTGGGTTGGGTCTGGAATCGGTCTTTACTTGAACGATATTCGTGTTGTAACCAGATATCTAAAGCAGGGTTAATATGCCAAGTCGAGGTCGTATTCAGCGCGTGTTTTGGTACGTTGCTGAAGTAAGCGCCTTTATTTTTACCTTTGGTGATCTCAGTTTCCATCAGCGTATAGGCTGTTTTAATATCCCATTCTGGCAATATTGAATAATTTAGGCTAACTTCTAAACCCTTTGTTTCAGCTTCATCTGCATTGGCACTTTGTGTGTATTCGGTCACACCTGTAGCTAAATTGGCACATTCAGGAGAGGCCGGGCAGTTGAATCGTGAAGATATAATTTTGTCTTCAATTTGGTTAAAGAAAGCTGTTGCAGTTAGATTTAATTGATCACTAGGTTGGAAATTAAAACCTAATTCATAGTTAATCGAAGTTTCAGGCTTTAAGTTTGAGTTGCCTAAAGTCGGAGTTTCACCTTGTCCGCTGTAGTTAATAATTCCGTCATGTAAAGCTTTTGGAGATGGAACTTTATAACCTGTACTCACACCACCTTTCACAGTGAAGATATCGTTGGTGTTCCAAACTAAGTAAGCACGTGGACTAAATTGTCCACCAAAACCTGAGTGATCTTCGTAACGTCCCCCAAAGGTAAAACGGAGATTATCTCGTAATGCCCACTCATCTTCTGCGTATAACGACCAAGAATCTTTAGAGAATTCTTGGCCAATACCTGCAATATCATCAGCAACTGTTGCATCTTTATATTCAGCACCTGCAGTCACGGTGTGATTTGCCAAAGGCATGACAATGTGTGAGTCAACAACTAAGTCTGTATTTTCTAAAGTACGATCTTGGCCTTCATATGCATTGTTTGGGAAGGTGCCATTAGGAATCGTACGGCCTATAGTTTCTGTTTCAGTATGGCTAACATAAGTTTTCCATTGACCAAAACTATAGTCACCATCATGTCCTACAGAAACTTGTGTACGGTTAAACTCTAATTCATCTTTATAGCCATTTGCTTTGTTAGGTTTATCAATATTACCTAAACGGTTGTCTTCATTTTTATATTTTTGACTGGAATGGAAGCCGTCTATCCATAAAGTATTTGTATCATTTAACTGGTAAGTAAGCTTAGCACCTGCATCATAATTGTCTGCTTTACTTGGGCGTGGATCACGACCTGTTGAGCCAGGTACTCGCTCTGAACGTTGACGGTCTAAATATGAGCCACGTAGTTGCATACCAAGTCGATCATTGATAATCGGACCATTAACAACAACGCTAGTTTTCCAGGAATCAGCTTCACCATTATGTTCCATTGCATTGCCACTAACCGTGACATTGCCATTCCATTCATTACTGACTTTTTTGGTGATGATGTTGATTACACCACCCATCGCTTCTGAGCCATAGCGGGTTGCCATTGGTCCACGGATGACCTCAATACGTTCAATTGATGAAAGAGGCGGTAAGTAACCATTTGATGATTCACCAAAACCATTAGGCGCAACATCAGAAGAGGTGGTTTGGCGACGTCCATCAATTAAAATCAAAGAATATTCGTTACCTAAACCGCGCATTTTAATATTTAAGCCGGAGGTTTTGCCTACACCATCACGAATATCAATACCAGGTACATCAACTAACAAATCAGCAATACTGGTGGCATTTTTCTTTTCAATATCTTCTTTTGTGACCACACTAATAGAAGCAGGTGCATTTTTAATATCTTGTTCAAAACCCGCCGCAGAGACCACAATCGTAGATAATTGATGTGTCGGGTCGGCTGTTGTTTCAGTGGTTGTATTTGCAAATGCGGAACTAGCAGAAATTCCAAGAATCGCGAGCGAAAGCGGGCGAAGGTTAAAGGTGCGCATAACCGAATTCCAGTATTGGGATATAAGAAGAATAGTTAAAAATATGAGTTAAAAACCATTGAATATTAATGATAGTACTTATCATTTGCAACAAATATTAGACAATAGATAAAAATAGCGAAGGGAATATGAAGAATTTAAGCCGAAAAATTGTTCTGATCGCTTGTTATTTTGTATATCTTTAAATGTTGTCATATAATATGGCACTTTTTTAAAAACTGTTATTACTAAATATCGAGGAAGCCATGCAAGTAACTTCTGAAGCGGTTTCGGGCGTTGCCCGTCGTTTAAATGTATCTGTACCGACGAGCCGTATTAACGAGCAGTTCGAAGCTCGCTTAAAACGCACAGCTAAAACTGCGAAGATTAACGGCTTCCGTCCAGGTAAAGTGCCTGTAAACGTTGTACGTCGTGAATATGGCGCGGGTATCTATCAAGAAGTTGTAAACGACATCATTCGTGACACCGTATTTGAAGCAATCCAACAAGAAAAAATCAATGCTGTTGGTATGCCAAATATTGAAAAAACTGAAATGAAAGACGACGCTTTAGTATATGAAGCGACTGTTGAAGTTTATCCAGAAGTTGAAGTGAAATTCGAAGGTCTGGAAGTTGAGCGTAAAGCATCTGAAGTTAGCGACAAAGATGTAGATCAAATGATCGAAAACCTGCAAAAGCAGCGCGCAACTTGGGCTGAAACCAAAGGCATGGCGAAAAAAGACATGCAAGTGACTTTTGATTTCGAAGGCACAGTAGATGGCGAGAAATTTGAAGGCGGTTCTGCTGAAGACTTCAAACTGGTATTAGGTTCTGGCCGTATGATTCCGGGCTTTGAAGACGGCATCGTGGGCATGAAAAAAGGTGAAGAGAAAGTTATTGATGTAACTTTCCCGGAAGACTACCAAGCTGAACAGCTGGCAGGTAAAGCAGCTCAGTTCAAAATCAATGTAAAACTGGTTGAAAAACAAAAGCTTCCAGAAGTTGATGCTGAATTCTTAAAAATCTTCGGTTTAACTGAAGAAGAAGGCGTTGAAAAGTTAAAAGCTGACGTTCGTAAAAACATGGAACGTGAAGTGAAAAACGGTCTTCGTAACCAGGTGAAAGGTGCAACGTTTGATGCGCTGGTTGCTGCGAACGAAATCGAAGTTCCAGAATCTATGGTTAAGCAAGAAATTGACCGTCAACGTCAACAAATGATCCAACAGTTCACGCAGCAGTTTGGTGCGCAAGGTGCGAAAGCATTTGACTCAAGCATGCTTCCAGACGAACTGTTCAAAGAACAAGCTGAAAAATCTGTAAAACTTGGCGTATTGGTGAGCAAAGTTTTAGCAGACGCGAAACTTGAAGTGGATGCTGCACGTGTTGATGCTTACATCGAAGACATGGCATCTTCTTATGAAGATCCAAACGAAGTAATTGAATACTTCAAAAATGACAAACAGCAACGTGCTCAAATTGAAGCAGTTGTGTTAGAAGACCAGGTGGTTGATCACATTCTTGCAGCTGCAAAAGTGACTGACAAACAAGTCAGCTACGAAGACTTATTGAAAGAGCAACAAGCTCGTCAACAAGGCTAATTTCAGCTGAAGTAAAAAAGGCGCCTAAGGCGCCTTTTTTATATAATATAAAAACTTGGATGGTTTTAAAGTTTACAAAGCTTATGCAAAAAATATCCATGAATTGTGGGTGAATATTTTGCAATTTAGATGATTATCCCTCATATTGTGATCATGGGTGAACTCACAAGAATTTAGGAATAAATAAACGTATGTATGTTCCATCAATTGATAACGCATTGGTTCCAGTAGTCGTTGAGCAATCATCTCGTGGTGAGCGTTCTTTTGATATTTATTCACGTCTTTTGCGTGAACGGGTGATTTTTTTAACGGGTGAGGTTGAAGACAACATGGCCAACTTGATTGTGGCGCAAATGTTGTTTTTAGAAGCAGAGAACCCAGATAAGGATATTCATTTATACATTAACTCGCCAGGCGGCTCAGTCACAGCCGGTATGGCGATTTATGACACCATGCAGTTTATCAAGCCAGATGTGGTGACTTACTGTATGGGTCAGGCAGCGTCCATGGGTGCATTCCTGCTGAATGCCGGTGCCAAAGGCAAACGTTACTGCCTGGAAAATGCCCGGGTCATGATTCACCAGCCTTTAGGCGGTTTCCGTGGTCAGGCTTCTGATATTGAAATTCATGCGCGTGAAATCCTGCTCATTAAAGAGCGCTTGAACCGTTTGATGGCAGAGCACAGTGGCCAGGACTATGAAAAAGTGGCCAAAGATACCGACCGTGATAACTTTATGACTGCACAGCAGGCCAAAGAATACGGTTTAGTGGACGAAGTGTTATCTAAGCGTCCATAAGTTTTAAAGATTTAAATTGGAGAGAATATGTCCGAACATCCTCAAGGACAAAAACATTGTTCATTTTGCGGTAAAACGCAGTCTGAAGTCGGGAAGCTGATTGCAGGCGAGGACGCATATATCTGTAATGAATGTGTGGACGTATGCCTGGATCTGGTTCAGACCAGTCAACAAGTTGAGTCGAGTGACTGGGCCGCCCGTCCGTTGCCAAAACCGCATGAAATTCGCGCTGCACTGGATCAATATGTGATTGGTCAGGACCTGGCGAAAAAGACCTTATCGGTGGCAGTTTATAACCACTATAAGCGTTTGAAAGTCACGCATAACGGTCAGAAAACCAATGATGCAGTCGAAATTGCCAAAAGTAATATCCTGCTGGTGGGTCCAACCGGTTCGGGTAAAACCTTATTGGCACAGACCTTAGCGCGTTTGCTGGATGTTCCATTTGCCATGGCCGATGCCACCACCTTAACCGAAGCCGGTTATGTGGGGGAAGATGTAGAAAACATCGTGCAGAAGCTGCTGCAAAAAGCCGATTACGATGTCGAAAAGGCGCAAAAAGGCATTATCTATATCGATGAAATCGACAAGATTACCCGTAAGTCTGAAAACCCGTCGATTACCCGTGATGTATCGGGCGAGGGTGTGCAGCAGGCCTTGCTGAAAATGATTGAAGGCACAGTGGCGTCTATTCCGCCGCAGGGTGGCCGCAAGCATCCGCAGCAGGAATTTATCCAGATTGATACTTCCAACATCCTGTTTATCTGTGGTGGTGCATTCTCGGGTCTAGAGAAAATTGTGCAGCAACGTCAGGAAAAAGGTGGTATTGGCTTTACCGCTGAAGTACGTAACAAGGATGAAAGTAAAAAGCTGTCTGAACTGTTCCGTCAGGTTGAAGCAACAGATTTGGTGAAATTCGGTTTAATTCCGGAATTTATTGGCCGTTTGCCAGTCATTGCAACGCTGGATGAGCTGGATGAAGAAGCATTAATGCAGATTCTGACCGAGCCGAAGAATGCCTTGACGCGTCAATACGAATATCTGTTCGAGATGGAAAATGTCGACCTGATCTTTGATGATGCCGCATTACGTGCAGTGGCGAAAAAAGCCTTGGAGCGTAATACAGGTGCGCGTGGTCTGCGTTCAATTCTGGAAAATGCCTTGCTTGAAATCATGTATGACTTGCCAAGTCGTAGTGATGTAGGCACGGTCATCATCACTGAAGCAGTGATTAATGGTCAGGCCAAGCCAGAATTAAAAGCGGAACGTCAAAGCAAAGAAGCTGTGGTAGAACAGCCGAAAGCCGATTTAAAAGTCGTGAATTCAAAAACGGCTTAAGACGCTATTCGTCAGAAACGTGCGGAAATCAACGGTTTTCGCACGTTTTTTATTTGAAAAAATAAGACAGAGTGCTAATCTCTGCATCAGGGCCTGGATGCCCAACCCAATAAAAATATTGAAAAAGTGTTAAGTGTAAAAATAAAAACGAAGGAATGAGGGATGTTCATGCGTGCTATATCAATCGTATTTCTGGCTGTCGCATTGGCTGGCTGTCATGGGAAGTCGTCAACCGAGGCGCAACTGCCGCCCACCTCTACGTTAAAAGCTATTGATCAGAACGAAAAGCTGAGTTTGCTGGAACAGTACCGCTTTGGCATGTTTACCATTGGCGGTTGGGTCAATCAGAAATTAGGCCAGCGCTTTCAAGCCATTCAGCCGCAGCATGATCAGGCCGCCGTGGTGTATTTATATCGTCCGGATTCACGCTGGAACCGTCAGGAAATTGTAGCCTCCAGCCTATTTATCAATAGCGAACGCATTCCAAGCCTGCTGCATAATCATTATTACTGGATTGAATTGCCTGCCGGGGATTATCGTTTATCTACCAGCCGTCCTTTAGGTGTGCAGCATTTCCAAAAGCCGAAGTATCTGGATTTTTCCGTTGAAGCAGGCAAGTCCTATTTTATTAAATATGATGAAGAAAATAGCAGTACCCGCCGCACGATTTCTGGTCCCTTAATCATGATGCCGGAAACGGTAGGCCTCAATGAAATTGCTTTTACTCAATTGAAATCGCACAGTTATAATTTTGTGGCTGAAGACCAGAGCACCGGTAAAATTCGCTCTAAGGCACAAAAAATCAAACATGCCGATTATGACCCGGCCAGCGATGTGCAGTTGACTAAGCCATTTAAATTGTGGGACCCACGCACCTGGTAAAAATGCTTGAATCGAGAAATAAAAAAAAGCACCCAGATTTGGGTGCTTTTTTAATCGCTTCAACAGCATTCATTAGCCAGCAGCGGCATCAACCACTGGAATCTTGCCAATTTTAGCTTGCCAGATTTTTGGTGCAGTCGCGTGTACAGAAGTACCGTTTACGTCAACTGCGACAGATACAGGCATGTCTTTTACTACAAACTTGTAGATCGCTTCCATACCCAAGTCTTCAAAAGCAACTACTTCAGCTTCGCGGATTGCTTTAGATACCAGGTACGCAGCACCACCGACAGCCATCAGGTACGTTGCTTTGTTGTCTTTAATCGCTTCAATAGCCGCAGGACCACGGTCTGCTTTACCAATCATGCCATAAAGGCCAGTCGCTTCTAACACCTGACGAGTGAACTTGTCCATACGAGTCGCTGTTGTTGGACCTGCAGGACCAACCACTTCATCACCCACTGGATCAACAGGACCTACGTAGTAGATGAACTTGCCTTTTAAATCAACCGGTAATTCTTCACCATTGTTGAGCATGTCAACCATACGTTTGTGTGCAGCATCACGGCCGGTATAGATGGTACCGTTTAGCAGCAGTGTATCGCCTGGCTGCCAAGAGTTCATTTCTTCTTGGGTGATGTTGTCGAGGTCAACACGTTTAGACGAAGATGAGTCCCAAGTAACTTCAGGATAATCTTCAAGACGTGGTGCCTGAATATGGGCAACGCCTGAACCATTTAAAGTGAAGTGTGCGTGACGCGTTGCAGCACAGTTTGGAATCATACCGACTGGTTTGCCCGCAGCGTGACAAGGGTAATCTTTAATCTTGATGTCAAGTACAGTGGTTAAACCGCCCAGACCTTGTGCACCAATACCCAGCGCGTTTACTTTTTCGAAGATTTCAATACGAAGTTCTTCAAGTTTATTTTGTGGACCACGACGAAGCAGTTCGTCCATGTTGATCTCTTCCATGAGTGCTTCTTTGGCCAGCATCATGGCTTTTTCGGCAGTACCACCGATCCCGATACCGAGCATACCTGGTGGACACCAGCCTGCACCCATGGTTGGAACAGTTTTCAGTACCCAGTCTACGATAGAGTCAGATGGGTTAAGCATTGCCAGTTTAGATTTGTTTTCTGAACCGCCACCTTTGGCTGCAACAGTAATGTCGACTTTGTTGCCTGGAACCAGTTTGTGGTAGATCACCGCAGGGGTGTTGTCTTTGGTGTTCTTACGACCAAATGCAGGGTCAGCAAGTACAGATGCACGAAGGACGTTTGAGTTTTCTAGGTAACCTTGACGCACACCTTCATTAATCGCGTCGTCTAAGCTCATTGTTAAATCAAATTTAACATCCATGCCCACTTCAACGAATACGTTGACGATACCGGTATCTTGACAGATTGGGCGGTGACCCTCTGCACACATACGAGAGTTAATTAAGATTTGTGCAATCGCATCTTTTGCAGCTTTGTTTTCTTCACGGTCATACGCACGGCTCATCGCTTGGATGAAATCTTGTGGGTGATAGTAAGAAATGAACTGAAGCGCATCTTTAACCGATGTGATCAAGTCATCTTGCTTGATAATAGTTGTCATATCAAAATTCTCTTGAGCGGGCTGATAGCTAGCGGGCTAAATTATAAGACAAAATGACGGCATTGTGGGCGTTTTAGAAGTGGATTGGCCGAAAGTTTATAGTGGTGCTTTTACACGGGATTTTGGGTGATTTTTACTGTATTTGGCGGGTGGTTTTGTCATATTTGAGCTGAAATTAATGTCATATTACAGCTTAAATTTAGATAAAATTTTATTAAGTTGTTGAATTTTAATTATTTAATAAAATTTAAATATTTCAACTTTGTCATATAACTGTCATAAAACTTTCGCATAATTGTCACATCCAAAAACGAGACCTTAAAGATGACAACAGGTATTTTGATGGTTGCGGGCTTTTGTGTATATATCGCTGCAACTTGGATGTATGGCCAAAAAGAAGATCAAGCTTAAGCTTTATCTTCTTTTTTCATTTTAGGCTGATAAAAATAATATTTTTCTCAATTCTCAATTCTCAATTCTCAATTCTCAATTCTCAATTCTCAAAATTTGTTTATAGCTTTGCTTTATCCTCCTTTAAAGAAGGCAAGTTCTAAAGCTCGATATGCTGAAATCTGATAACCCACTTTGTCTTGCATTAAACGATAAAAACTTTCAAAAACCGCCTCATTTTTTAATTCGTCCAGAAGCGTTAGATATTCCAGATAAGTTTCAGGACGTTTAAATGCGAAGTTATGGGGTTCGTTGCCGCTTAAGAATCTAAATACACGGCTATCCCAAATCGCATAGTGTTCAGGATGAATAAAGTGCAACAATTTAGATACACCGACAAGAGAGTTATTGAATGCACTTTTGAGTGTTTGAAGTTCTGGTACTGTTAATTGATGACCTTGTTTTGCTTTGTTAAATATTTTGATCAGATCATCTGCTGCAGTTAAATCAATTTTTTTCAAAATAGTCGGCATCCACGAATAGGTAAAGCTGATGCCGATAACAATGTCATCCAGGGTGAGTACATCTGTTTTTTTGAAATAATTTAAAAAATGGGAATACGCAATGAGATAATTTTCTTGCTCTTTGTCAAATTGATTGGCGATTTCAAAGATCTGTTTAAAAACTTCGTTGTTATTTTTTAATGTTAAAGGCATGTGATTACCACCTAACCTATACGGAAAATGAGATGTATTTGATACGTCTGGTCTAAATTAAAAAACCACCCTATCTTTCGACAGGGTGGGTGAAGCGGAGCTTGTTAAAAACAGTTGTTTAAGCAGACTGCTGTTCAGCCTGAATTGCAGTGAGTGCAATGGTAAACACAATATCATCGACCAATGCACCGCGTGACAGGTCATTTACCGGCTTGTTCAAACCTTGCAACATTGGGCCAACACTCACCACATTGGCAGAGCGTTGTACTGCTTTATAAGTGGTATTACCCGTGTTCAGATCAGGGAAAATAAACACATTGGCACGACCAGCCACCTGAGAGTTTGGCGCTTTAGAACGACCAACGCTTTCAACCGATGCAGCATCGTATTGCAGCGGGCCATCAATCAGCAGGTCTGGACGGCGCTGTCTGGCAATTTCAGTCGCTTGCGCTACTTTTTCTACATCGGCACCGGCACCTGAAGTTCCGGTTGAGTAAGAGATCATGGCAATACGCGGGTCAATACCAAAGGCTTTGGCCGAGTCAGCAGATTGAATGGCAATTTCAGCCAGTTGTTCTGCATCCGGGTCCGGGTTAATCGCACAGTCACCATACACATAAACTTCATCTGGCAGCAGCATAAAGAACACTGAAGATACCAGTGAATATTCAGGTGCAGTTTTAATCAGCTGGAAGGCCGGACGTACGGTATTGGCCGTGGTATGTACTGCACCTGAAACTAAGCCATCAACCTGATCCAGTGCCAGCATCATGGTACCTAAAACCACCGTATCCTGAAGCTGTTCGCGTGCCTGTAATTCGTTAAGTTTGCCTTTACGCAGCTCAACCATTTTCTCGACATAGTTTTCGCGAATCAGATCCGGATCAATAATTTCTAAGTCATGCGGCAATTCAATACCACGGGCTTTGGCCACTTCAACTACGGCTTCAGGTTTGGCCAGCAAGATACAGTGCGCAATACCACGCGATTGGCAGATGGCCGCAGCCTGAACTGTACGTGGCTCATCACCTTCAGGTAAAACAATGCGTTTTTTCGCTGCAATTGATTTTTGTACAAGCTCATGACGGAAGGCAGAAGGCGATAAACGTGGGCTATGCGCACCGCTAATCAGCGAGTTTAACCATTGCGGATCAATATGGCTGGACACAAAACGGGTCACCTGTTCGGCGCGTTCAATATCATCGACCGGAATTTCGTTACCGAAAGTCGAGAGCTGTTGCGCCGTTTCAAAGGTGGTTAAAGGGGTATGTAATACTGGCAAACCTTGCTTGATGGCAGTTTGACAGAAATTTAAGGCCTGCTCATTCGGTTGATGCTGCTCGGTTAAGACTAAGCCTGCTAAAGGAATACCGTTGCTGTTGGCCAGGCTGCTGGCTAGAAGCACATCGGTACGGTCAGCTGCGGTAATAATCAGTTCGCCGGCCACAAATTTGTGCAGTTCATGCTCGATATTCGAAGTAATCAGGCTGCTGTGTAAAACACGACGTGTATTGGCTTCGCCTTCATGAATCCACTGGGCAGAAATATGCGCCGCCAGATCAGACAGGCGCGGCACGCTCAGGGTATTACTAAATGGTACCAAACCAATCACTGGCAGTTTTTCTGTGCCAATGTAGCTATAAGTTTGCTGAATGCTGGCCACAAACTTGCTGGTATCTGACAGTAAACGCAGGTTTGGATCAATCGTCACAGGAATTTGCGCAGAATCTTCTGGCAAACCTTTGGTACGCATAAACAGCACACCGCGTAAACGGTTCGATTCTGCACCACCGAAGTTACGAATCTGGTGTTCAATTCGTTCAGCAGAACGAAGCGGATTGTTGATGTCGGCACCGCTGACAATCACTACCTGTGCATCTAGGGCTTGAGCCAGCAGGGCATTCAGGTCATCTGCGAAGCTGTCACGGAAATTCGGTAACAGGCCTTCGACAATAATCAGGTCATGCTGTTTGGCCACTTGGCGGTGTAAGCGAACCGCTTCTTCCAGCAATTCATCTTGCTGGTCATGGCTTAGTTGATGCACCACCTGTGCATAAGGAATGGGTTGAACCGTTTTGGTTTTAGAGACATGCTCAAACAGCGCTGTCGTCCGTTCGTTTTCAGGCTGTAATTCTTGAGAGAAAGGTTTGACGAAACCGGGTTTAATGCCCTGGCATTCCAAAGCATACACCAGACCTAAACATGCAGATGTTAGACCAACACCTTCTCCAGTTGGGACAAGTAGAATTGTTTTCATAAGGTATTATTCAAATCAGCCAAAAGTAAACAGGGTAAAACTGCGATTGCTTAAGCAATCGCAGTTTCTAATTCAGACTTTTTTGCCGGAGTTGCTCCCAACTCAGACTCCACCACCGCGCTGGTTTCTTTGGCGATACGGCCTTCTTCATCGGTTGGAACTACCCAGATTTGTGGACCGGTACCGTTATCGATACGACCTTCGGTGCCACGTTTCAGGCTGTCATTCTTCTCTTTGCTAAAGTTAAAGCCGAAGTGTGGTAAGTAAGACAGGGTTTTTTCACGGATATAAGCCGAGTTTTCACCAATACCACCTGTGAAGAACAGGCCATCTAGACGCGGTAAGCCACAGCTTAAGGCTGCTAAAGATTTCGCTAAACGGTAGCAGAATACTTCAATGGCCAGGGTTGCATCTTCATTGCCTTGTTCAGAAGCTTCAATCAGGGTACGCATATCGTTAGAGAGGCCAGATAAACCGAGTAGACCGCTTTGGCTGTTCAGCATCTTGTCAATTTTGTAGATATCCCAACCCAGGTTGCTGGCCAGGAAAGTGTGTAAAGATGGATCTACATCACCACTACGGGTACCCATCACCAGACCTTCAAGTGGGGTAAGGCCCATAGACGTATCTACACTTTCACCGTTCCAGATGGCACAGGTCGAGCTACCATTGCCCAGGTGCGCTGTTAACCAGCCGCCTTGTTTCAGGCTGCCGGCAAGTTCTGAACCACGTTCAGAAACATAGGCATGGCTGGTGCCGTGGAAGCCGTAACGACGTACGTTATGATCGGTGTACAGGAATTTTGGCACAGCATAACGATAAGCATGTGCTGGCATGGTCTGGTGGAATGCGGTATCAAATACAGCAACCTGAGGTAATTCAGGGAATAAACGCATGGTCGCTTCAATGCCTACCAGGTGCGCCGGGTTATGTAACGGTGCCAGTGGGGTTGCTTCACGAATGCGTTGAATAATTTCTGGGGTTAAGCGCTCGGCTTTGGTCAAGCTGCCGCCATGTACCACACGGTGGCCAATCGCTTGAGGATTGTATTGTGACAAGCGCGATAAAATAGTTTCTAAGGCTTTTTCATGATCTGCATGCGGAATAGAAAGTTCGAGCGGTTCACCTCCGACAGTGATCCCTTTAATACGTGCCTCGGCAGATCCTAAATTTTCAGCCAAACCAAAAATACGGTCTTCGCGACGTTCAGAAACAAGCGCGTATTTAATTGAAGAAGATCCGCAGTTAATTACTAATACAGTTGTAGACACGTTGTTTTACCCGAATTCTAATTGAAATATTTGTATCCCGTATTGATCTGCACCTGTTCCAACACGGTGCAATCTTGATCAATAACTAATTTTTATCATGGGATGGGTATCGCTTCTAGATAGACTTTAGGAGATTAGACTTAAGCACTATCGACCCTTTTGGGAATAATAACTAAAATTTATCGGTTGATAGATTTCATTTATTAATAAAATAGTAGTCATGTCCAGTCGCGTTGTTCTTCTGTTTACCATAACACGCCTTGAATCAAAGCATGTGACAGAACTGTTTGAAAATATTTCTTATTCCTTCATATTTAAGGTTTCTGATACTTCATTTCCGACCAGCGCACAATCACATAGGCAAATAGCGCCACCATAAAAAATACCAGCATCATCCAGGCCAAGCCTTGCAGGGTTTCAATTAAGGTGCGGTAAATTTCCAGAAACCAGCGTTCCTGCGTCAGTTCAATAATAATTTTCTGGTCGTTTTCGCTATAGGTGAGCGGGGTAATGTATTTTTCCATGTCATAAATCCGGATTCCGGAGGAAGTCCCGACCACCATGCCGGCAAATTTGGTATATCTGGCCCAGGCTTCATGAATCGGATCATGAATAATACGCGCCAGAATACGGTTAATGGAACTGGAAAAAATACGCATCACCACAAATGACACCAGCAGTGCCAGAACAAATGTGGTCACAATTAAATAATAGAACATTGTCCACCTCTTATTCTCATTCTTAAGACAGTGTACGGTGGAATAGACAGGGAAAACAGCATAAAAATGTTCAGCCTCCGCAAAGGCTGAACATTCATATCTTTAGAAAAGTGAGTTATTGGCGAATCTGGCCATCTCCAAACACGACCCATTTTTGCGAGGTCAGACCTTCCAGACCGACTGGGCCGCGGGTGTGGATTTTATCGGTAGAAATACCAATTTCAGCCCCTAAACCGTATTCAAAGCCATCGGCAAAGCGGGTAGAGGCGTTAATCATCACTGAACTGGAATCAACACGGGCCAGGAACTGACGCGCCAGACTGAAGTTTTCAGTAATAATGGCATCGGTATGGTGTGAGCCATATTTATTGATATGGGTAATCGCTTCATCCAGACCCGACACCACTTTAATGGCCAGAACCGGACCAAGATATTCGGTATACCAGTCGTCTTCGGTAGCCGTTTGAACGCTGTCGCCTAAAATACGCTGGGTTTCGGCGCAGCCACGGAGCTCGACCTGTTTTTCCGCATACAGCTCGGCAATGCGCGGTAAAAACTCATCTGCAATGGCTTCATCCACCAACAAGGTTTCCATGGCATTACAGACGCCATAACGATGGGTTTTGGCATTCAGGGCAATCGGTAGGGCTTTTTGCAAGTCAGCCTGTGCTTCGACAAAGACATGACAGTTACCATCCAGATGTTTAATTACCGGAATACGGGCTTCATTGGTGATGCGCTCGATTAAGCCTTTGCCGCCACGTGGCACAATCACATCGACATATTCCGACATGGTAATTAACTGGCCTACAGCGGCACGATCTGGGGTATTGATGACCTGTACCGCCGTTTCTGGCAAGCCTGCGGTTTTCAGACCGTGCTGAATGGCTTCGGCAATGGCTTTATTCGATTCCAGCGCTTCTGAACCACCACGTAAAATAATGGCATTGCCTGATTTTAGCGCCAGCGAAGCTGCTTCTAAGGTCACGTTCGGACGGGATTCATAAATCATGCCGACCACGCCTAAAGGCACACGCATTTTGCCAATCTGAATACCCGACGGACGATAGGCCATATCGGTAATTTCACCAATTGGGTCAAGCAGGCCAATCACATCTTTCAGGCCCTGTAACATGCCTTTAAAGCGCGGGGGAGTCAGTTCTAAGCGATCAAGCAGGGCGCTATCCAGATTGTTGTTGCGACCTTTGGTCATATCAATCTGGTTGGCAGCTAAAATTGCTGTTTCACTGTTTTCAAGCGCAGTGTAAATAGCAGATAAAGCATGGTTTTTTGTTTGGGTAGAAGCACTTGCCAGAACTGCGGAAGCTTGGCGCGCTTGTTGTCCTACCGTTTGCATATATTGTTCAATAGACTCGTGCATAGCGGTTTGATCACTTAGAAATTTCTCCTCGATATTAACAGTCTAGGTCGGGACAATGAAGCAGTTTGATGGAATTTTCCGCAGGAAAGCCGGAAAAGCGCTAAACATTTTGAAATTGTTTCCTGTTTAAAAGCAGACAAGTGGTTGCAGAAGAGGTTGCGTGTCAAAACGACACCTGTATAGAATGAAACACGATGGACATTGAAGTCATACAAATAACAATGAAAGAGCAGGATGCGATTTTTGCTCAATTTTAGAAATCATCTCTTGCACAATAAAAATAAGCGCGAGAATGGAGGAAAGGAATATGAATTCCATTATCCAAATGGACTCGGAAGTCGGGCAGTCAAGTGCTCACTTTGGTTTTTTTGATCTTTACGATAAGCACAGTTTCAAACAGCCAGCGCGTACAACCTGGATTGACGGTTGGAAGATTGAATACATGGCGATTGCTCGCCCAGACACCTTGCACATGACGCCGATGGTGATTATCGGGGGCGCTTTTCAGAATTTTAACTCCTATAAATACTGTGTTGAACAACTGTTTGATGCCGGCCCGATTATCCTGATTGATTTACCTTCCATGGGCGCCAACCAGCAAATCAGCAATGTCGATACTGGCATATCTGCCGGTACGCTGGAGCTGGAAGATCTGGCAGCCATGCTCGGTCGCTGGCTGGATATTGTTGGCTTGAGTCAGGTCGCGGTATTGGGCATGTCCCTCGGTTCGGTGGTGGCCTCTTGCCTGGCGCATCAGCGTCCGGAACTGATAGACCGCATGATTCTGATGGGTGTCATGCAAAAGACCCGGAAAAGCTGGCGTATGCTGCTGGAAGAATCGCTGCATTTAATGAAAGAGCAGCGCATGGATGAGTTTGGTCAGGCGGTAATTTTATATCTAGTCAATCATGCCAAGCTGGAAGCGACCCGCATGTCGCCAACCGCCAAGCGGCTGTTCTTCCGGCAGATGGCCGAATTCACCGCCACCGAACAGGAACGCTATGATATCAATTGTAATCGTCTGCTGCGCCTGACTCACGTTCCTATTCCGCAGTGCAAGGTGCTGGTGGCCTGTGGTCAGTATGACAGTTTTACCTTGCCACATGAAAATGCCAATTTTGCCTTGCAATGTCCGGACATGGAATTTGCCATGATTGCCAATGCCGACCATGTGCCGCAGTTGCAGCGCCGTAAAGAAACCATGCGCCTGTTTGCCACCTTCTTAAGAGATGAACCAATTCAGTCGCTAGAAGGTATTATCCCCATGACCCGTGCCCAGCTCTTGACCATGGAGCGCCGTGGAGAAGAACGCATTGCTGTACAACAGCCATTTAGTCAGTTAACGCACCGTCATTCCGATTTAAGCTTTGCCACGGAAATTGTCGATCTGAACTTTTTTGGCGTATTGCTACGTTTTGAAGACGGACAGGCAGAACGGGCTGCGCAGTATGAGCGTGATTTGGCCCTGACACTCCAAGATGAAGAGGGTAGTTTCCAGATTGAGTGCCTGATTTTTGAAGTGCAGGATCAGCAGATTCGCGCTTTATTAAAACATGGCAGCTTTGATATTGCCGAGCGTTTGCTGCGTTATATCCAGCGTCAAAAAGGTTGTCTGGCAGCAATTGCCTAAATTGAGGTATCTAAAAATAAAACAGCGCAAAGGCGCTGTTTTTTTATGGGCTGATGAGGCTCAGAACTCTCTTTTAGGCACTGGGCTGTTTATGGCAGGCGTGCAGCACCCAGACAATATCACCCAAATGTTCTTCAGGGGCGGGCAGGTCCGGAGTGTGGAAATAGTGCTGCGGCTGCAGAATATCGACCCGCTCAAAACCGCTGGCTTTAACAAAGTCACGGACTTCACCCGGACTTTGAAAATGAAAACTAAAGGCGCTGCGAGACATGACTTTCAGTAATTTACTGCTGGTCCACATAAAGCTGGCCAGTTTGTTTTTCACCGGTTCAGGATAAATATCACTCAAGTAATGCAGTTCCTGAAAATGTTGTCCATATTGATAAATCCCATGCAGCAGTTTGCTGAGCATCGGCTTGTCGAAATAATTGATTAAGCCTTCACTAATAATTACCAGCGGTTGCTGCGGGTCAAAATGCTGAAAAATCTGGGCAAATTCTTCACTGAAAATATCGGCACTCAAGACTTCCGGTGCCTGCTGGTCCAGTTGTTGCAAGGCGGCGGTTTTCACCCTGGCCATATCCGGTAAATCCAGCTCGCGGTAATTCAGTTCCGGATATTTCTGGCGGAAATTCCAGCTCCGTGGGGACAGGCCGCAGGCAATTTCCAGCACCTGGGTACGAGGATTGCGGGCAATCAGCTCGGTCAGTTGCTGGTCAATAATGGTGTGGCGTTCTTTCAGGGTGGTGCGCATACTGCCACCGACATATTTTTCGGCCCAGCTTTCCAGCGGATGGACCAATTTGGCCAGAAACTTGCCTTTTGAAGTAGCAAATACCGGATGCGAGATGCCCATTTGAAACCAGATATAGCCGGTATAGTGGGCAGTAAAGGATATATGGCGATGTTCGGAAAGCGGTTGGCTCATGCAAGGTCCTCTATTCTTTTTATTTATTCGGGGTGGATTTATGTATTTGCATCATAAAGAAAAAGGAACAGCTTGTCCTGTTCCTTTGTCGGTATTACTGGCCGCTGTCTTTAAAGCGGACAATACGGTCGCGTACTGCTTGCCATTCCGGGCCGAGCTCGAGTACATCACCGATCTGAATTTCTGGAATCTGGCCACGCATACGGGCTAAACGGGCCTGATTTGGTAACGGTAAATCCTGAATGCCGTCCAGTGCCAGACAGGCGGCGGCACGGTCATTACAGACCAGTCCCATATCACAACCGGCGTTTAAGGCCGCTTGAATGCGGGCATCGGCACCACCTGCCACACAGGCGGCCTGCATGCTTAAATCATCCGAGAACAGCACGCCATCAAAATTCAGCTGTTGACGTAGCACGGTCTGAATCCAGTACGGAGAGAAACCGGCCGGGTTCGGATCGACCTGATCATAAATTACATGCGCAGGCATTAGGGCATCCAGTTGGGCTTGCAGCTGGATAAAGCTTTGCATGTCTTTTTGCTGAATCTCTGCATAAGAACGTGAATCAATCGCAGCAGCCACATGCGAATCGGCCTTGACCGAGCCATGACCGGGGAAATGCTTGCCGGTGGTGGCCATACCAGCGCGCTGCATGCCACTTAAGAAGGCGCGTGCCAGTACGATAATATCGTCCATATTGCGGGCAAAACTGCGGTCGCCAATGACATCGCTGATGTCATTTAAATCCAGCACCGGGGCAAAACTGAAATCAATACCGACCGCTAATACTTCGGTGGCCATCAGCCAGCCGCACTGTTCAGCCAGCTCGACCGCCAGTTCCGGCTGCTGCTGATACAGCTCGCCAAAACGGCCCATGGCCGGCAGTAGGGTGAAACCCTGTTTTAAACGCTGCACCCGGCCGCCTTCCTGATCGACTGCAATTAAAATATCCGGACGTACCTGACGCATATGATCGGTCAGGGCGCGTACCTGCCGCGGTGATTCGATATTTCGACCAAATAAAATGACGCCACCGACTTGCGGAGCTTGTAAGAGTTGAATATCTTCTTGAGTAAGTGCTGTGCCAGCGATGTCGAGCATCAATGCGCCAATCATATCGGTTCCGGATTCAAATTTTTATCGAAAAACAATACCTGAATTCTGCAATGATTTGCTACATTTTGTCAGCACAGAATATGATAAAACTACACGACATAAACAGATTAAGTTGTTTAAGATTTTGAATCTGCTTGATTCGTCGCTAAGCAACCTTGTACTACTGGTCGAAAACCAAGGAAATACACATTATTTATGAAACTTCAAACGATAGCTTGTGCAGTTGCCGTGGCAACTGGGGGATTCTTCTTTAGTCACGCAATCAACGAAGCCATTGCTGCCAATAATACTGCTGCTGTTTCCAATACCATTGTTCCAACCCGGGAACAGGCCTTGGTGTCACGCCAGTTAGCGACCTTGGTTGACCGTCAGCATTACCTGAACCAGCGTTTAGACAGCAACACCTCCAATCGCATTTTTGATTTTTACATCGATAGTCTGGACCCGGAGCACACCTTGTTCCTGGCCGATGAAGTCGAACAGTACAAGAAAAAATATGGCGCCAATTTTGGAGCCGCCTTAAAAGCCGGTGATTTATCGGGCCCGTATCAGATTCATGCGCATTATCGTGAACGCATGCAGGCCTTTTATCAGTTTATGCTGGCCGAGTTGAAAAAACCGCAGAATTTAAAACAGCCGAATGTCACCATTGAGCTGGACCGTGAAAAAGCACCGTTCTTTAAGACCCAGGCCGAGCAGCGAGCCCACTGGCAAAAAATGCTGGTGTCCCAGCTGATTAACCTGACCATCAGCAAAGAAGAAGAGCAGGCCAAACAAAAAGCCCTCAAGGAAAATCCAGAACTGGCCAATGGGCAAGATTTATCCGGCCCGGAAGATATGACGCCGGTGGAAACCCTGACCAAGCGTTATACTCGTCAGCTGGAACGCATGAGCCGTCTGAAAAGCGACGATGTGCTGGACAAAACCTTAAATGCGATGATGCTGACCTATGATCCGCACAGCAACTATTTCCCGCCTGTTGATGCAATGGAGCTGAACCGTCAGACCACCTTGCAGCTGGAAGGGATTGGGGTGTCGATTCGTCCGGATCGCAGCAATGAAGATTACACCAAGATTGAAACCATTGTTGAAGGCGGACCGGCGAGTAAATCTGGTCAGGTCAAATCTGGCGACCGGATTATTGGTGTCGGTCAGGATGGCGAGAAAATTGTGGATGTGATTGGCTGGCCAAGCAATGAAGTGGTCGGTCTGATTCGCGGTAAACGTGGCACCAAAGTGACCTTGCGTTTACTCGGTCCGGGTGCCTCGATGAGTCAGGCACGTACCGTGACGTTGGTACGTGACATTATTCAGGAAGAAGATGCCGGGGTGCGTAACCGAACCGTGCAAATTCAACGTGATGGCAAAACCTATACCTATGGCGTGATTGAAATTCCATCATTTTATCTGAACTATCGGGCGCGCCGTGCCGGAGTGGAATACCGTTCGGTATCGGAAGACACCAACAATGCCTTGAAAACGCTGGCTGCCAAAAATGTCGACGGGATTATTGTCGATTTACGCAATAACCCGGGCGGCTCACTTGAAGAGGTGGCACGTATGCTGGGTCAGGTGATTAAATCGGGTCCGGTAGTACAAATCCGTGATGGCAATGGCAACGTGAGCGTGTTTGAAGACAATGATGGCGGTGAACAGACCTATGCTGGCCCGCTAGCAGTCCTGATTAACCTGGCTTCGGCTTCTGCCAGCGAGATTTATTCAGCCGCGATTCAGGATTATGAGCGCGGTATTGTGATTGGTAGCACAACCACCGGTAAAGGGACAGCACAGGTGCAGCTGGATACCTTGGCCTATGGTCAGGCCACGCTCACCCAGCGTAAGTTCTACCGGATTACCGGCGGCAGTACCCAGAACAAAGGGGTGATTCCGGACATTAAACTGGTAGATATCTACAATGAAGAATTTGGTGAGCGTAAGGCCAAGAATGCGCTGAAGTGGGATACCATTGCCACCGCACCATTTAAACGTGAGGGCGTGGTGCAGTCTTATGTGCCGCAACTGGCCAAATCTTCGCAGACCCGGGTCAGTATTGATCCGCAGTTCAAGTATCTGACTGAGCGTAAAAGTATTGCCAAACAGGCCGAAGAGCGCAAAACGGCGGTACTGGATTTAGATCAGCGCCGTGCCGAGCTGATTGAGCTGGAACGAAAAACCTTAGCTGCTGAAAACATGCGTCGTCAGGCGACCGGTTTGGCGCCGTATCCAAACTGGGAAAGCTATCAGGCCTCACTGGAAGCGCAAGCCGAGTCACGGGCCAAAATGAAAGCCAACCAGCGTCCACCACTGCCGGAAGAAGAAGTCTTTGTGAGCGAAGCGGCCAATGTGTTACTGGATTATAGTCAGTTACAATCAGGCACAGCCAAATAAGACCTTGGGTGTGAGAAAAAGGCCGGTAGATGTACTGGCCTTTTTTGATGCGCTTGAGTTGAATGGCTCAAAAGGCAGATGAGCCGGCAAATCAACATGAAAAATGACGGTTTTCAGGGCGGAAAAACCGCATTTAGGCTTGACCTCAATGCGATAGTATAAGATTCTAGTTTGAGTTTTAATTCCTTGTTTTATTGTTATCTTTTAAAGCGGAAAATTCATGAGTATTTAGCGTTGAGTATAGTAACAACAAAAAAATAACCTATACGGAAGCTTTTTATGGTTCATATTCACTATGACTTTAGCCTGGTGGTAGGTTCAATTGCGGTTGCAATTCTGGCCAGTTATCTGGCTATTTCAACCCAGCAGTTCCTGCTCGGGGGAATCCGCCAGAAATCTGAAAAAGCCATGCTCTTGCTCAGTGGCCTATGCCTTGGCGTTGCTATTTGGGGCATGCATTTTGTCGGGATGCTGGCTTGCCAGTTACCAGCCAATTACGCGTTTAATCTGCCGCTAACCATTTTTTCTGGTGTTATTGCCTTTATTGCTTCCACCTTTGCCATCTGGCTGACCACCAAACCCACCCTGCCTTTTGCCCGTCTGGTGATTGGGGCGGTGTTAATGGGACTCGGCATTTCCGGCATGCACTATACCGGTATGCTGGGCATGGTCGTAGAGAATCATCGGACCTATTATGATCCGCTACTGGTGGTGTTTTCGGTGCTCATTGCCATTAGTGGTTCCGGCCTGACCTTCTGGCTGGCGTTTCGTTTTAAAAATACCTTGCTTTACCATCGTCACTATAAGGTGATGATTGCCATTATGATGTCGCTGGCCATTGTCGGGATGCATTATACCGGCATGGCCTCGGTGTCTTACTATCCGATTGATACAGAACGTCTGGATGCGATCTATAAAACCGGTAATGGCATCTTGCTGTTTACCGTGATTTTTGTGACCAGTCTGGTGATGGTTGCCGCCTTTAGTGTGGCCGTGCTGGAGCAGCGTCTGGAAGAACGTAACCGCCAGCTGTCGCTGGTTAACCGTGAGCTGGCCAATCAGGCGGTGCAGGACAATCTGACCAAATTACCCAACCGTTTATATCTGGCTGAATATGCGCATTTGCTGTTTAGCGCCCAGCGCATCAATCAGCAGAATGTCGCGTTTTTATATATTGATCTGGACCGTTTTAAGGCGGTGAATGATGTATTTGGCCATCATGTTGGTGATCAGTTGCTGATTCAGCTGACCACACGACTGCATCAGCAGCTGAAATCACAGGAAAAATTATTAAGAATCGGCGGTGATGAATTCTTGCTGGTGCTGGAGCAGGCCACGGTTGAGGATGCGATTCAGGCGGCAGAAAATGTGCTGCACAGTGTACAGGACAGTTTCCTGATTGCCGGCAAGAGTATTAATATTTCGGCCAGTATTGGTATTGCTATGTACCCGGAGCACGGCAACAACCTGCAAGATGTACTGATGAATGCCGATGCCGCCATGCTGACTTCAAAATATCAGGGCCGTAACACCTATTCGGTGTTTAATTACAGCATTGACCAGCAGGAAACCAAAAGCCAGACCAAGCTGTTAAATGATTTATATAAAGCTGTCGATGAACAGCAGTTTATTCTGTTTTACCAGCCCAAATTTACCACCAGCACCCAGCAGATTTGTGGCGTTGAAGCATTAATTCGCTGGATGCATCCGGTGCATGGTCTGCTGACCCCGAATATGTTTATTAAAGGTGCGGAGAAGTCCGGCCTGATTATCCAGATGGGCTATTGGGCCCTCGAGCAGGCCTGCAAACAGATTCAGCAATGGGAACAGCAGGGGCTGAACCTGTTTCCATTGGCAGTCAATCTGTCGGCGGTGCAGTTCGAGCATAAACATTTGTTTAGTACCTTGGAAACCTTATTCTGCCGTTATGCGATTGACCCGAGTCATCTCATGATTGAAATTACCGAAACCACTGCCATGCATCATGTGGAATCGAGTATTCGCAGTTTTAGGCGCTTAAGAGAAATGGGCGTGAAACTGGCGATTGATGATTTTGGCACGGGCCATTCCAGTTTCCTGTATTTAAAAGACCTGCCGGTGGATGAGCTAAAAATTGACCGCGCATTTATTAAAGACCTGTATCGCGATTCCAAAGAAGAAATGATTCTGGAAAGTATTATCCAGCTGGCGACCAAACTGGGATTGACGGTTACCGCAGAAGGGGTGGAAACGCCATTACAGGCCGAAATTCTGGCGCGTTTGGGTTGTCAGCAATTACAAGGTTATTTGCTGTCGATGCCGGTTGAGGTCGAGCGTTTGGAAGACTTGCCGCAAGTACAAAATGAAATTATCGGGTCTGATTAAGGTACTGTTTTTAGATAGCCAGATGTTTAAAAAATCACGGTCGATGTTGCAAGAAAAAATGGTTTAAAAATGGATGCCAGATGACATCTATTTACCTCACATATTAAAAACGATAACGAAGCGCGAGCTGTGCATTCAGTGGGTCGCCCATCATATTGGAATCGTTCCCCTCACCATGTCCTGAGACAAAATAATCACGGTCAAACAGGTTATTCAGATTTAGTGTTACATCATACTGCGCGGTCTGATAACCCAGCGCGGCATTGAAAACCGCATAGCCTGGCAAGACATTTTTATTGTCCGGCGCACTAAAGCGGGAGGATTCTGCCCGACCACCCACGGCAGCAAACCAGTGTTCATCCAGTTGATACTTTAACCAGAGATTGGCGCTGTTTTTGGGCGTTAATGCGGCCTGTTTGCCGGCCAGACCGATGGTCGATTTTTCAATTTTTCCATCCATATAGGCATAACCCGCCAACAGGGATAATTGATCGCTGAGCTGACCGGTCAAGGACACTTCAACGCCTTGCGTGCTTTGTTCCCCAGCCAGCATCGCCAGCGGCGGATTACTGTCCGGAATTTTATTTTGGATATTGCTCTGCGTCATTTCAAATACGGCCAGGGTCATATTCAGCCGATCATTGATGTCCCATTTGGTCCCGACTTCCAGGTTTCTGGTTTTGGTTGGTTTCAGGTCGGCACTGTTGCTATAAAACACGAATGAATCTGCAAGTGGCTGAAACGACTGATTATAGGCGGCATATAAGGATAAATTTTTGGTCGGTTGATAGACCACGCCCAGGCGAGGGGAGAGGGTCTGGTCATCGCGCTGGATGCTGCTGTTATTTTTCTGATCATGCCTGTATTGGGAAAGATGATCATAACGTACCCCGGCCAAAACCTTGAGCTGTTCATTCAGGCTGATCAGGTCTTGTACATAGACGGCATAATTTTCAAATTCGCTGGCGGTATTGACTCTTGGAATGGCAGAGGTATCGACCGGTGACCAGTGCGGCAAGACCGGATCATACAAATCGGTCGTGGCTTTTGACCCTAACCAGAATATTTCATCTTTGTGCTGCTGGCTGTATTCCGTGCCGATTAAGGTATCGTGTTTGATCTGGCCAGTATGAAAGACGCCGGACAGTTCATTTTGCAAGAAGATGCCATCTTCATCGCGCATGCGTTTAATCTGGCTGAGCGTGACCTGATCTGCTGCTGGACTGGCGTTGCTGTATTCCCGGTCCAAGGCATAATTATAATGCCGGGCGACACCGCGATATTTTAGCTGATCATTAAACTGATGTTCTAGTGTAACCGTCTGGCTGGACACTTCAGTATCGACATTGCCCACATCTTTTGCGTTGGAGGCGCCATAGAATGTTTTTGGATTGGTACGTACCGGTTTGCCGGTCAGTGGGTCCATGGGAAAGCCCTGATCAGCCAAACGGTCATCGTGCAGGTAATCGGCTTGCAGCAGCAGAGTGGTTTGATCTGAAATATCCCATTGCACAGACGGTGCTACAGTTTCCCGATTGACGAAACTCTGATTGCGATAGCCATCTGAGTGTTCAAGCGCACCGGTCAGGCGGACTTTGAGCTGGTCATTGAGAGCATCGGCAAAATCAAGTTCGGCACGTTTTTGCCCCAGGCTGCTGCCGATCAGGCTGATTTCATGCAGTGCTTCATCCAGGGGTTTTTTATTGATCCGGTTGATCAGACCACCTGCTGAACCCCGGCCATATAACACCGATCCCGGCCCTTTTAGCACTTCCACCCGTTCTACATTTGACAGATCACGATAATACAGCGCGTCATCGCGTACCCCATCGACATACTGATCGGAAATCGCCGAAAAGCCGCGAATCATGACCTGATCACGCTGGCCATCTCCGACGCTAAAACTTAAGCCTGTTACATTCTGCAATGCGCCTTGAAGGGAGGTCACATTCTGTTCTTTTAAGACTTGTTGCGGAACCACATTCACAATCTGAGGAATATCTTTCAGTGGTGCCATACCTTTGCTGGCGGTGGAGGCTTGCTCTACTTGCGTTTTCAGGCTAAGGCTTGCCTGTGCCGAAGAGTTGAGTGTGGGTAAAGTCACAGTACTGGCTGTTTCGTTGGCATAGGCTTGCGCTGTCATCAAGCTGAGTGAAGACAGCAAAAAAAAGAGAAGATTTCATAACATGCTCTGGATGGACCCCGAAAAAAGTGCATGCAGTGTGGGGAATAAACAGTCCGTTGTAAATGATATTGAATATCACTCTCTATTGATAATAATTATTATTTAATTGGCTTTAATGAGATATTTAAATCAAAAATATCCGCAGAGAGGATGCTGATTTTCCCTGATTTTTCCAAATGATAAAGAAATATGGGGAGTTCTGTTCTGCGGTGAAAAGCCTAAGTCTTTTAAAGTGAAACAGATGCGGGGCTTGTTTGTTTTTATCGCAAAGTGATGATCTCAAGATACTTTTATTTTCCACTTAAAATTTAAACCGATTCCGGCCCAAGTGCTCTAATGATTGTTGGCTGAAATCTGCTACAATTGCGCCAATTTTAAGTTATCCCTTCACGGCTTGGATTCACATGAAAATGTGTGTCGCAAACTGTGTATATATTGAAGATTTCCCTTATGTTTAAAGATCAACTCGCGAAAGAAGTCGCGGCGCGCAGGACCTTTGCGATTATTTCCCACCCCGATGCCGGTAAAACCACCATGACAGAAAAACTGCTGTTATGGGGGCAGGCGATTCAGGTGGCGGGAATGGTGAAAAGCCGTAAATCGGATCGGGCGGCGACCTCGGACTGGATGGAAATGGAGAAAGAGCGTGGGATTTCGATTACCACCTCGGTCATGCAGTTCCCGTATAAAGACAAGATGATCAACCTGCTCGATACCCCGGGGCACGAAGACTTCTCGGAAGATACCTACCGGACCTTAACCGCAGTAGACTCGGCACTTATGGTGATTGACGGGGCCAAAGGTGTCGAAGACCGGACCATCAAACTGATGGAGGTGTGTCGTATGCGTGACACGCCAATTATCTCTTTTGTCAACAAAATGGACCGTGAAATCCGTGAGCCTTTAGAGCTGCTGGATGAAATTGAAAACGTCCTGAAAATTAAATGTGTACCGATTACCTGGCCGCTGGGCACCGGGCGTGATTTTGCTGGCGTGTTTAACCTGCTGGAAGAAAAATTTTACGTCTATAAAGCCGGTTTTGGCTCGACTATTCCTGAAATTGAAGTGCGTGATGGCTATGACCATGCTGACCTGCGTGAAAAAGTCGGTGAACTGGCCTGGGCGGCATTTGAAGAATCTTTAGAACTGGTGCAAATGGCCAATGAACCGTTAGATCGTGCAGAATTCCTGGCAGGTCGTCAAACCCCGGTACTGTTTGGAACTGCACTAGGTAACTTTGGTGTTGACCATGTCCTGAATGCTTTTAGCGACTATGCGCCACCACCAAAAGCACATCCGACTCAGGACCGTGTGGTCGAAGCGACTGAAGAAGGTTTCACGGGCTTTGTCTTTAAAATCCAAGCCAATATGGACCCGAAACACCGTGACCGGATTGCCTTTATGCGGATCTGCTCAGGCAAATATGAAAAAGGCCTGAAGATGAAGCATGTGCGTATTGGTAAAGACGTGCGTATTTCAGATGCTTTAACCTTCCTGGCCGGTGACCGTCAGCATCTGGAAGAAGCATGGCCGGGCGATATTATTGGTCTGCACAACCACGGTACCATCCAGATTGGTGATACCTTCACCTCAGGTGAAAACCTGCAGTTTACCGGTATTCCGCACTTCGCACCGGAAATGTTCCGCCGTGTACGTTTAAAAGATCCGCTAAAATCGAAGCAGCTGCAAAAAGGCTTAAAAGAGCTGTCGGAAGAAGGTGCGACCCAGGTATTTATGCCGCAAAACAGCAATGACCTGATCGTGGGTGCGGTCGGTGTGCTGCAGTTTGAAGTGGTGGCCTATCGTCTGAAAGAAGAATACAAGGTCGATTGTATTTACGAGCCGGTCAGCATCAACACGGTACGTTGGGTCTCTTGTGAAGATGAGAAGAAATTCAACGAGTTCAAGAAAAAAGCCCATGACCAGTTATCGGTGGATGGTGGTGGTCATCTGACTTATCTGGCGCCAAGCCGCGTCAACTTGCAGTTGATGCAGGAGCGTTATCCGGACATCGTGTTCAGTAACACCCGCGAACACTAAATGGTCATCGCCGTTAAAACAGCTTCTTCGTGAAGCTGTTTTTCTAGGATGGGGAAAATTTCAGGAAGAGAGAACCACAATGCAAACAAAAATCAGTTTTATCGCTTGTGCCGTGCTGGCACTGTCTTTGGGGGGCTGCGACTCATCTTCCCAGAACAATGAATCGGCTGAAGATGCGCGTCCTGAAAACAATATCTTCCAACAGGAAAAAGCCGAGGTGCTGCCATTCCTGCAGATTAAGCAGCAGCCGGCAGAGATTGCTTTGCCATTTTGTGAAAAGAAAAACTGTATTGATCTGGATATTCAAACTATTCAGACGCAGGATCCATGGCTGAACCAGTGGATTGCCAAAAGTCAGGCCAAGGTGATTCAGGACCAGATCGGGCTGAAACAGGACATGAGCCTGCAGCAGGCGGTGAATGCCTATGTAAAAAAATCTGATGCCTGGCAGGCCGAGTTTGCCAAAAATCCGGCCTATGAACTGGCGCTGTATACCCGGCTAGCCTATCAGCGCAACCAGTATGTGTTATTGCAGATTGGGGTGGATAGCCATCAGGAAACAGTAAAAGTTAAAGAGCGTTATTATTTTTTCGTGGCTGATCGTCAACAGCAGCAGGCTTTAACCGCACTGGATATTATTCAGCCCGAGCAGCAAACCGCGATGCATGCAATCGTGCAGCAGGCCTATCAGCAATGGCTGAAAGAACAGAGTACAGAGGTGCAAAATACCGCACCGAAAACCTTATATTGGGGACAGGCCGACTGGTTCTTTGATCATGAAGGCATGGGGCTGCATTATCGCACTCATGAAATTGTGAAAGATGGAACGCAGCTTGATATTTACTTAACGAAAGCACAAACTCAACAAGTTGTAAAAGCTGAAATTTATTCGCGCATGTTTTAATAATCAGAACATCCGCTTTGAATCTGAGATGCACAAAAGGCAATAAAGGTTATTCAATGTTAAAGCAAAAAACAGCATGGGTGATGAGTGTCTTGGCCGTGTCCATGGCATTGACCGCATGTCAGCCCAAAAATAATGAACCGAAACAGGAACAGCAGGCGCAGGCTGCAGAAGTTGAACAGCAGGCGCTAAAACTGATTGGCGAGCCGGAAAAGCTGCAGCTGAACTTGCCGGAATGTGAAGGTAAAAACTGCCCCGAGCTTTCTGTTGAGCGTTTGCAGAGTAACCAGCCTTTTGTTGATGAGCAGATTGATCAGTACATTCTTAAAGAACTGAACCAGACCCTAGAAATTGCTCCGGCAGATAAACCTCTGAATGTTGAAGCACCAGCCTCTGCGGCAGAGCCAGCTTCCTCGGCACAGGCACTAACGCAAATTCCAACGCCAAAACAGAAACTGGAACAGCAGGTGCAGCCCTTTATTGCGGCCTTCTTAAGTCTGGATCAGGAAATCAAGGCGCTGAGTGCCAATCATCAGATTAGCCTGATGATTAAACCAAAAATTTTAAACTCGGAAGGGCCGCTGGCCACCGTGGTAGTAAATAGCAGCAGCTATCTGGGCGGTGCACATGGCGCTACTGCGCAAACCTATTTTAATTTTGATCTGGAGCAGAAAAAGCAGGTCAAACTGGCTGACATCTTGCAGCCGAAGCAACGAGCCGCTTTGGAAGCTGCCGCCTATGAAGCCTTTAAGCAATGGGTGGTAGACAGCAAACTGGCCAATAATGTTGCCGAGTACGAGCAGGCCTGGAAATTCAAGCTGTCGGATAATTTCTATCTGGGGCAGCAGGGCCTGATTCTGCAATATGCTGAATATGAAATTGGTCCGTATGTGGTCGGTTTGCCACGGCTGATGATTCCTTATACAGAGCTACAGCAGGTATTGAAAAAACCGTATTTGCCGGCACCCGAAGCGCCAGCCAGCGAAGCCACTACAGCAGCTGCGTCCAGCGCTGACGCGAAAACCATCTAATGGCATTGGCACTGTTTGATACCCATACCCACTTTGATGTGGCGGATTTTGATGCCGATCGGGAGCAACTGGCCTATCAGGCGAAGCAGGCGGGTGTCGAACAGCTGATTTTAATTGGCTTTGTGCAGTCGCGTTTTCAGCAGTTACTGAATACCCATCAATGGCTGAACCGTTTAAGCCAGGCGCCGCGAAGCCATCTGGCACCGGGATTACATCCGTTTTATATCGAGCAGCATCAGCCGCAACATCTGCTGGATGTAGAACAGTTATTGCGTAAACAGGACTGTGTTGCGGTTGGTGAAATTGGCCTGGATACCTTTTTAAAGCAGCATAAACAGCCCGAGCTGTATCAGAAACAGCAAAAGTATTTTACCGCCCAGCTGGAGCTGGCACACCAGTTTCAGCGTCCGGTATTGCTACATATTCGTAAATCCCATGCCGATGTGCTGGCGCTGCTAAAACAGCAGAATTTTAGCTATGGCGGAATTGCCCATGCCTTTAGCGGTGGTGTTGAAGAAGCCAAAGCCTTTGTCAAACTGGGTTTTAAAATTGGCGTGACCGGACAAATTACCAATCCGAATGCCAAGAAACTGCATCGGGTGGTGCAGGAATTAGGCCCAGAACATCTGGTGCTTGAAACCGATTGTCCGGATATGACACCGCTGTGCTGCCAGTCCTCGACCGAGCAGCGCACCCGCAATACGCCGGCCAATTTGCCTTATGTACTTGAAGGACTGGCGCAAAGCCTGCAGATGGAGCAGACAGCACTGGCTGAGATGATCTGGCAGAATTCGTTACAGGCTTTACATCTGGCCTAAAATTTAAATCTCTCGCTGATGTTGCGCCGTGCAAAAATCCTCCAATCTCACACGCCATGTGAAAAAACCGTTAAAATAAGCCCTCCTGTATAAGATTTGATTGTGCAATGACTGAACTGCTCCAAGATGATGAATATGACCGCCGTTTTGCCGGTGTTGCCAAAATTTATGGTGAGGACAGCTTTCAGTATTATGCCAACAGTCATGTCATGGTGATTGGTATCGGCGGGGTCGGTTCCTGGGCGGTTGAAGCCTTGGCACGAACTGGTATTGGTGAGCTGACCCTGGTGGATATGGATGTGGTGGCCGCTTCCAACATCAACCGGCAATTACCGGCCATGAGCAGCACTTTGGGCCATGAAAAAATTGAAATTATGGCCGAGCGTTGCCGTGCTATTAATCCACGCATCAAGATCAACCTGATTGATGATTACCTGACCCCGGACAATGTCAAAGACCTGCTGGCGCATACGCCCGATGTGGTGCTGGACTGTATTGATGATGTCAAAGCCAAGCTGGCGCTGATGCTGTATTGCCGCTTTAATAAAGTGCCGCTGATTGTGTCCGGCGGTGCCGGCGGTAAACTCGATCCGCTGAAAATTCGTGTGGCTGATTTATCTAAAACCGAACAGGACCCGATGCTGGCCAAACTGCGTGCCCAGTTGCGTAGCAAAGGCATCTGTAAAAAGCCGAAAGAGAAGTTCGGGATTACCTGCATCTATTCAATTGATAATCCGTTTTCCAGTGCTGATGTCTGTGCCAGTGCCGGGCTGCGCTGTGGTGGCTATGGTTCGGCGGTAGTGGTTACTTCCAGTTTTGCGATGGTGGCCGTGGCCGAAGTTCTGAAAAAACTCGATCAGCTAAAAGCCAAACAGGCATAATCCGGTTACGATCTGATTCTAAAAAAAGCCCTCAATTGAGGGCTTTTTGTTGATCTTTTAAGGCTGAACAGCGTGTTCCTGCAGATAGTTTTCAGTACGCTGCATCGCGGCCTGAATATTCTGAATGGCCACTTCCACATCTTTTAAGGTTTTGGCATTGCCGCCACTTAAGGCCTGACGCCATTTGCGTGCGCCTGGCAAGTTCTGGAACAGGCCCAGAATATGACGGGTGATAATCGACAGCGGTGCACCTTCAGCCACGCGCTGTGCGATATATGGCATCATCTGCTGCATAATCTCGAAACGGTCCGGGAGGGGCAGATTCCAGAAATGTCCCAGTTCGGCCAGTAAATACGGATTGTGATAGGCTTCGCGGCCAATCATCACCCCATCGACATGCTGTAAATGTGCCTGTGTTTCTGCCAGGGTTTTAATGCCGCCATTAATTTCAATGATCAGCTCCGGGCGATCCTGCTTTAAACGGTAAACATCTTCATAGCGTAAAGGCGGCACTTCACGGTTTTCTTTGGGTGATAGGCCTTGTAACAGTGCAATCCGGGCATGCACGATAAAATTATTGCAGCCGGTTTTGGCAACGGTATCGACAAAATGCAGCATTTCTTCATACGAATGCATGTCATCAATCCCGATCCGGTGTTTAACCGTCACTGGAATATCCACCGCATGACGCATTGCTGCGATACATTCTGCCACCAGATCAGGCTCGGCCATCAGGCAGGCGCCAATTTTATTGTTCTGCACGCGGTCGCTTGGGCAGCCGACATTCAGGTTAACTTCATCATAGCCCCAGTCTTGCGCCATTTTGCTACAGGTGGCCAGATCTTGAGGATTGGAGCCGCCGAGTTGCAGCACAATTGGATGTTCTTCCTGATTAAACTCCAGATGGCGTTTGGCATCGCCATGAATAATGGCGCCGGTGGTGACCATTTCTGTGTATAAAATCACGTTTGGATTAAACAGACGCGCAAAGAAACGATAATCCCGGGTGGTCCAGTCCATCATCGGGGCAACACTGATTCTCGGAGATTGAGTGTTTTCAATGTTTTTGTTAATAGTCATTAAAAATCATACCTTTAATCTATATTCTGCAACCTGCGAGAATCTGTTTGAACCTGTGTTTAGGTGGGTGAATCCGTTTGCATTTACACCAAATTTTACACCATAATAGGAAAAATAGCTTTTGGTGTAAATTATGGGGTCAATTACAGCAAGGAAAGGTGCAGATGGTAAAGTTAACTATCGTGCTGCGATTCGAATCACTCGAAAGGGCTTTCCTGCTTTTTCTGAAAGTAAAACATTTCACTCAAAGAAATTAGCTGAAAACTGGATTAAGAAACGAGAAGTCGAAATTCAAGAAAATCCTGATATTTTGCTTGGCAAAGAAAAGTTGATTGATCTGACCTTATCAGATGCCATAGATAAATATTTGGATGAAGTCGGGAGCGAGTACGGAAGGACGAAACGCTATTCTCTGCTCTTAATTAAGAAGCTACCAATTGCGCGCAATATTATCACAAAAATAAAATCAGTACATTTGGCCGAGCATGTGGCTTTAAGGAAGGGTGGAATTCCGTACCTCGAGCTTGAACCTATTGCGACTAGTACACTGCAACATGAGCTTTTACATATCAGAGGTGTTCTTTCTCATGCTGCTGTTATGTGGGAAATGGATATTGATTTAAATAGCTTTGATAAGGCTACTGCTCAGTTAAGAAAAACACGTCAAATATCCTCCAGTCAAAAAAGAGACCGACTGCCTTCAAGAGATGAATTGATTGCATTGACGAAGTATTTTGCAGAACGATGGAAGTTAAATCGTTATGGCTCTAAATACCCAATGCATTTGATTATGTGGTTTGCAATTTTCTCATGCAGACGTGAAGCTGAATTAACACGATTGTATCTTCGAGATTATGACCCACATCATTCAACGTGGAAAGTGCATGATCTAAAGAATCCGAATGGCTCTAAAGGCAATCACAAATCATTTGATGTTCTTGATTCTTCTAAGGAAATAATTAAGAGATTAAAGCATTCAGAAGTCCGTGACCGGATGCTAAAGCTTGGACATAATGAAAATTTGTTATTGCCTTTGAATCCCAAAAGTTTGGGTAAAGAGTTTAGAGAAGCTTGTAAAATTTTGGGGATTGAAGATTTACGATTTCATGACTTGAGACATGAAGGCTGTACTCGATTAGCTGAACAGAGTTTTACTATTCCTGAAATTCAGAAAGTAAGTTTGCACGATTCTTGGGGGAGTTTACAGCGTTATGTATCAGTGAAAGCGAGAAGAAATATATTACAGTTGGAGGAGGTGCTACGCCTCATCGATGAAACGTAGCAAAATCTTTGGATGCCTCTGAATATTGCTTATCAAAGACAGCGAGGGTGTAAATAATTCTGTGTAAATACAGTTTTAAAAATACTTGGTTACACGCTCTTCAAACATGATACTAAAGCGATTCATGGCAGCTTTCCAATTCTGAATAGGCATCGTCCATTTTTTGCTTGCTGCCATAATTGCTAAATATACCACCTTTTTCACGGAATCATCAGTTGGGAAGATTTTTCTTTTCTTGGTTGCATGGCGGATAACGCTGTTCAATGATTCAATCACCTCTGTTTTGTATAAGCCATTCACCGTTTCAGCCAAAGCATTATCGTATGAATCACCCGTTGTACCGACTGATGCTCGTAAATTTGCTGCTTCTAAACGATTGGTATAGCGAATAGAAAGATATTGAACACCTCTATCTGAATGATGAATTACATTCTTTGGCATGCCTCGATCGTGCAATGCTTGCTCCAATGCATCGAGCACCATATCTGTATTCATCCGTGTAGATACTTTCCATCCAACAATTGCTCGTGAGAACACATCAATAATAAATGCGGTGTAGACCCAGCCAGAATTGGTTTGAATATACGTAAAGTCACTGACCTGAGAAGCACTGCTTCGCAAGGGTCAGGTCGATCAGCACTAAAATTCCGTTTCACTAAATCACCTGCCCGTTTTTGATCATCTCGGCTGCGGGTAGTTTGTTTATTCTTACCACGCCAAACACCTTGTATATCTAGCTTTTGCATCAATCGAGCAACTGTACAACGTGCAATAACATAACCCTCACGTTTCAATTTTTGCCAAACTTTACGTACACCATATCGACCTGAACTTTCTTTCCAAATACGTTTGATTTGCTCTGCATGATGTAAATCATGCAGAGCACGTTTCGCTCGATGTTCTGGGTTATCAACGAGATCTAAAGCCCGATAATAGGTCGAAGCTGCAATCGGTAAAATTCTACAAATCGCTTCAACACCATATCGATCTTTATTGTTATGGATAAAATCCACCATTATTTGTGTGGGCGGTCGAGCTCCGCCTGGGCGAAAAAAGCGGCTGCTTTACGTAGAATTTCATTGGCACGTTTTAATTCTTTATTTTCGCGTTCGAGTTGTTTAATACGTTCTTGATCTGAAAGTTGCTGTACTTTAATTGGGTTTTGTTTATCTAAATATTTTTGATACCAAATACGTAGAGTTTCAGGCGTACAACCAATCTTAGGCGCAATAGCCGTGATCGCAGCCCAATTCGATGGATAATCTTTTTCAGATTCAATTAGTAATTGAACCGCTCTTTCTCTAATTTCGGGGGTATAGTTTGGTTTTTTCATCGGAATAGTCTCTCAGAATATTGAGTCTCCGACAAACCCGGTACGGTTCAGTCAATATCGTCCCGTACCAAGTTTTTAAGGCGAAGCGAGGTGAGTTTATTATCGCTTGCGGTAATGACCAGCAGTTTCAGATGTTATGTGACAGTATTGGCTTGCCAGAACTTTCTCAAAATCCAAAATTTGTAAAAAATAAGGACCGTGTGACCCATCGTGAAGAAATTACTGCGTTATTGCAGCAGCATTTTATGACTCAACCCGCACAATATTGGGTTGAACGTATTCACGCGGTGAAGGTTCCGGTTGGTATGATTCATGATTTAAAGCAAGCATTAGAAGAAGAGCAGGTGATATCCCGTAAAATGCTCATCAGGATGGAGCATCCATTAGGTTCCGATTATCTTTCGATTGGTTTACCCATTAAATTGTCTGAAATACCAGTCCAATATGTTAAAGCACCTCCTTTATTGGGGTGAGGATAAAGATAAAATTTTAAACCGTTTTGTTTCTGAAGATGAGTTGAAAGCTTTAAAGTGTAAAAATATCCTCCCGCAAGGCTAAAATAAAAGGCACCTTATGTGCCTTTTAACTTTTGGTTTTAATCATAGAAAACAGCAAACTCTTCGGCAGGAACACGTGGTGTATGCAATTGATTCACAACGTGAGTTTGGTCTGCGTAACCCAGGGCAACGGCGCAAACGAGTTCTTCATTTTCAGGAATGCCAAGCACCTTGACAACAATTTGATGAAATGGATTCCATGCAGCTTGTGGACAGCTATCAATTCCACGTGCTTTGGCTGCGATCATGACATTTTGAATCATCATCGCAATGTCCATTTTTGAGCCAGTTTCTAAAGTCGTGCTTAAAGTAAAAAATAGGCCTACGGGAGCATCAAATAGCTGATAATTACGTAAATGCTGCTGTTGCATTTTCTGCTGTTCACCTTTTTTGATACCCAGTAAACCGTAGAGTCCCCAACCATTTTCACGGCGGCGCTCAATAAATGGCGATGTCCATTGCTCAGGATAATACTTAAACGTTTCTTGATAAAGGCTCGCAATTTCAGGCTGTTCAAAAATCTGGCTTTGTGCTGCACAGACCTGCTGAATCAGCTCATTGCGTTTTTGGCCAGTCACGACATACACTTTCCAAGGTTGAATATTGTTGCCTGAGGGTGCACGGCAGGCGATATTTAAAATATCTTTGATGGTCTGTGTATCAAGTGGGGTATTTTTAAAAGCACGTACAGAATGTCTTGAGCTAATCGCTTGATCGACCAAGGTATGTTGCTGCATTTGAAACTCCTTTTAATCTTCATATTTTGATTTTTTTTAACTTTTTAAATTTTATCAGTCCAAAGCCTTAGGCATCGCTAGAAATAAAAAATCCTACTCATTCGTGTCAGCATCAGGTTGTGCAAGGTGGATCTGTTTGAGGCCCGTATTCAACTTGTTGAGTAAGTGGATTAAACTGGCTAAATCATCCAAGGCAAAGCCAGACATGGCTTGATGATAGAACTGAAAAAATTGCTCCTGTAAGCCAAGCCAGCTTTGTTGTCCGGATGGCGTGAGCGCTACATTTTTAGCCCGTTTGTCTTGATGAGAGATGACACGCTGTACACTGCCTTCACGCTCTAATCGTTTTAAAACATTATCTAAACTTTGCCGGCTAATCCCTAAATATTCGGTTAAATCAGAAAATGACATGCCTGCATCATTGAGGTGCGGGCGCGAAAGTGCACCCATCACTGCCCAATGCACGGGTGAAATACCGAGTTCATTTAAACATTGGCGATCGAGACTATTACCTACCTGAAATAATCGAAAAAACAGCCGATTATGAATCATATATAAAGATTGATCGTAAATCCCTAGTTTTGAATCTGACATAATTATTAAGAACGTTTTCTATTGATATTTGCTGCCAGTATATCGGCTTAAAACATAAGTACAGCTATTTTTGAGAAAAATTAGCTTTCCGTTTTTCTAAAAATGCCTGTATACCTTCAGCAGCATCCGCACTTTGGCTGCATTCCACAAAAAGTTTGGCTTCTAATTCAAGCCCCTTATGGATATTTAAATCGGATGCGGATTGAACCGCTTGCATAATTTGCTGAATCGCTGCTGGAAATTGCATTGCCAATGAATCTAAATACGTTTTTCCGCTTTCAATCGGATCTTGCATGTCCACAATCTGATTTACTAAGCCGATGTTATAGGCTTCTTCTGCAGACACAATTTTGCCGCTGGCAACCATTTCAAGCGCTTTTGATACGCCAATTAAACGCGGTAAGCGCTGTGTTCCGCCATAGCCAGGAATTAAACCGAGTTTTATTTCAGGAAGCCCAAGACCGGCAGCAGGGCTGCAAATCCTAAATGTACAGGCCAAAGCCAGTTCAAGTCCGCCGCCCAAAGCCATGCCATGAATACTGGCCAGTGTTGGAAATTTTAATTCGTGTATTTGCTGGAATAAGGCCTGACCCGTTTGTATTTTATGCAGATGTTCTGCGGGACTTTTATTCAGTAATTCTGTGATGTCTGCACCTGCGCAAAAGGCTTTGCCTTCACCCGTGAAAATGGCTGCACGCAGATTCAGTGCTGAAATTTCGGATACGATTTCCTGTAATTTTTCAATCATATCTGCATTCAATGCATTTCTTGCCTCAGGGCGATTCAATCGAATAACCGCAATATTGTTTTCATAGTGAAGTTCAGCAGGCATGTTCCATTTCCTTGGAAAATTAGATTTATAAAAAGCATAGGCTGAATCGCTTTTATGTCAATATCTAAATATAAATAAATTTAAAATAAGCCATTTATAAGGGTTTTATATTTATATATATGTAATAGCATTGACATAAAAAAAATCATTCATTAATCTGATCTGGCTGTTTATTCAACAAGTTCGGGTTTTGATTTCTGTCAGAAATATCCAGAAAGCAATTGGATGTGTATGGCTGACAGAGTGCTAAAAACAGTAATGAACTAAAACAACAATAACAATCAAGGAGTTGATTGATGAGTCAAGTCGATATGCAGAGTTTAGCGAGTGAAGCTAAATTCAACGGTTTTCATGCCAAAGTTTTAATGTGGTGTATGCTGATTATTATTATCGATGGATATGATATTTCTGTTGCAGGTGCAGCTTTACCTTCGATTATGGAACAAATGAATGTAAGTGCTTCAACGGCCGGATTTATGGCGAGTTCAGCGCTATTTGGAATGATGGTTGGCGCTATTTTTTTTGGTGGTCTCGCCGATAAAATTGGCCGCCGCCTCACCATTGCCATTTGTGTATTTTTATTCAGTGCTTTTACTGCGATTGCAGGTTTAACCAATGATCCCGTGACATTCAGTATTGTGCGTTTTATTGCGGGATTAGGCATTGGTGGCGTAATGCCGAATGTGGTTGCGCAAATGACGGAATATTCACCGAAAAAAGTGCGTAATGTCATGACCTCATTGATGTTTTCGGGTTATGCCGTAGGCGGAATTTTAGCGGCGGTTTTAGGCAAGCAGTTTATTGTGCAATATGGCTGGCAGGTGGTGTTCTATGCGGCAGGTCTACCAGTCGTTTTGCTGCCTTTTATCTTAAAATCTATGCCAGAATCTGTGGTTTATTTGGTGAAGCACAATAAACAGGCCGAACTGCGTAAGATTGCAGAGCAAATTAAACCGCAAGCACAATTCCCAGTGGATGCAGTTTTTGTCAATGGTTCATCAAATAGTAATTTAAAACCGACAGTGGGGCTGTTATTCAGTGACGGACGTGCTTTTAGTACGCTGATGTTTTGGGTGGCATTTTTTACCTGCCTGTTTATGGTTTATGCGCTCAGCACCTGGCTCACCAAATTAATGGCAATGTCAGGCTACTCATTGGGTTCAGCACTTACTTTTGTAATCGCTCTGAATATTGGCGCAATTGTTGGTGCAGTTGGCGGCGGTTGGTTAGCAGATCGCTTTCACATTAAATGGGTACTGGTCATCATGTATGCTTTGGGCAGTGTTTTTCTGTATTTAATGACCTTGCCTATGTCGACTAGCATGCTGTATTTCATTATTGCCGTTGTGGGCGCTTGTTCAACAGGTGCGCAAATCGTTGCATATTCATACTGCGGTCAATTTTATCCAAGCGTGATCCGTTCAACGGGAATTGGCATGGCATCAGGGGTAGGGCGTTTAGGCGCAATTGGTGCACCGCTATTAATTGGTTTTATTGTGGCTTTAAATTTACCGATTCAGCAAAACTTCTTTGTGATTGCTTTAGCAGGTTTAATTGGCGCTGTTGCTTTATCTTTAATTAATCATAGACGTGCAGATATGGCGCAAGTACAGAGTAAAACCAATTTTAATTTAAAAGCTGAGGAAGCGTAAAATGAAAGCAGTGGTTGCTGTAAAACGTGTGGTTGATGCCAACGTTAAAGTTCGCGTTAAACCGGACAACAGTGGTGTTGACTTAACAAACGTCAAAATGTCAATTAACCCATTCTGTGAAATCGCAGTGGAAGAAGCGGTTCGTTTAAAAGAAAAAGGAACTGTTTCAGAAATCATTGTTGTTTCTATTGGTCCTAAAGAAGCGCAAGAACAAATCCGTTCTGCAATGGCGCTGGGTGCTGACCGCGGTATCCTGGTTGAAGCTGATGACAGTCAGCTCGGTGCTTTGGAAGTGGCTAAAATCCTGAAAGGTGTTGTTGATGCTGAACAACCACAATTAATCCTTCTTGGTAAACAGGCCATTGATGACGACTCTAACCAGGTTGGTCAAATGCTTGGTGCTCTACTTGGCGCAGGTCAAGGTACATTCGCTTCTGAAGTAAAAGTAGATGGCGACAAAGTACAAGTAACACGTGAAGTAGACGGCGGTTTACAAACTGTTGAGCTGACACTTCCAGCAATCATTACCACGGACTTGCGTTTGAACGAGCCACGTTATGCGGCACTTCCAAACATCATGAAAGCGCGTAAAAAACCGCTGGATACCAAGTCACCTGCAGATTTCGGTGTAAACCCTGCAACTAAACTGAAAACAGTGAAAGTTGAATCACCTGCAGAGCGTAAAGCTGGCGTACAAGTGAAGTCTGTAGACGAGCTTGTAGAAAAATTGAAAAACGAAGCGAAAGTGATCTAATACAGAAGGATAAAAAATCATGAGTATTTTAGTTATCGCTGAGCACGACAATAAAGCACTTAACGGTGCAACACTAAATGTTGTAGCTGCAGCACAAAAAATCGGTGGTGATATCACTGTATTGGTTGCTGGTTCAGGCGTACAAGCTGTTGCTGACCAAGCAGCAAAAGTTGCAGGAGTAAGCAAAGTATTACTTGCTGACAATGCTGCATATGCAAACCAATTGGCTGAAAATGTAGCGAAGCTTGTTGCTTCAATTGGTACAGGTTATTCACACATTCTTGCGGCGTCTACAACGACGGGCAAAAACGTACTTCCACGTGCTGCAGCACTTCTTGATGTTAGTATGATCACTGACATTATCGCTGTTGAAGGTCCTAAAACTTTCAAACGTCCAATCTATGCAGGTAACGCAATTGCAACCGTAGAGTCTGGTGAGTCTGTTGTTGTTGCAACTGTTCGTGGTACAGCATTTGATGCTGTAGCAAGCGATGGTGGTGCGGCTAGCGTTGAAGCTGCTGCGTCTACTGGCGATGCGGGTCTTTCTAAATTCATTTCAGAAGAAATTGTGAAATCTGAACGTCCAGAATTAACCGCTGCACGCATCGTGGTTTCTGGTGGTCGTGGTGTAGGTTCTGGTGAAAACTATCACAAGATCCTTGATCCGCTAGCTGACAAGCTGGGTGCTGCTCAAGGTGCATCTCGTGCAGCAGTGGATGCCGGCTTCGTTCCTAACGACATGCAAGTCGGTCAAACTGGTAAAATCGTTGCGCCTGAGCTATACATCGCTGTTGGTATTTCTGGTGCGATCCAGCATTTGGCAGGTATGAAAGAGTCTAAAGTGATCGTTGCGATCAACAAAGATGAAGAAGCGCCAATTAACGCAGTAGCTGACTACTGGTTAGTGGGTGACTTGAATACTGTAGTTCCGGAATTGGTGTCTCATATTTAAAGATATTTGATGACTTAAATTAAAAAGCCAGTCTGTATAAGCAGGCTGGCTTTTTTAATGGGTTACTATTAATTCAATTGAGCTAAATAAATGTATATAGACTGAGGTGAGTCAAATCTTAGTCTCGAGTGATCTCACTTACAGAATGACATCGCTAGATTAACAAAGCCTTTTTAAAGCGCATTTAACGCATCTTCAATATTTTGAACCATGTAAATTAGACGTGGCCCAATTTCATTTTCAAGCTTTTCTTGATTAACCAAATAGCTTGGTGCGCCGCAGTTAAAGACCAGTAAACCATGAATTGGATGTACCATAGGTACAGCAACAGAATTGACTTCTTTATGCCATTCACTCAAGGAAAGGCAATAACCATAGTTTTGATAGTCGTGAAATGCACGTTCTAGACCACGTTTCATCATTGGCCATTCATCTGGATGGCGTTTTGATAAGGCTTCCATAATGAAACTGCGTTCGTTTTCAGGCAGCGCAGCCAAACAGGCGCGACCCATTGCTGTATTGTGTAAAGGAATGGTCGAACCAATCGGGCGGCGCATGGTTAAATTTGACTCAGCCTGTACCACCTCTAAATACAGCATGTTTAAACGGTCACGCGTTGCCATCGCTACCGGCGCTTGCGCATATTTTGCCATTTCTTCCATATAGGGACGGGCATGGATGCGTGCAGAAATATTTGAAAGGGAAGCATACCCGAGTGCCAAAACACCAGTATCTAATGTGTATTTGGTTGAATTGGGTAATTGTTTTAAATAACCAAGGGAAACCAGTGTGTTGGTAATCCGTGCAATCGTAGGCTTGGGTAAGCCGGTTAATTGTGAGAGTTCTTGATTACCGAGAATTTGAGTGGTTGCGGTAAAACAGCGCAGAATTTCTAAGCCGCGTGCAAGAGAGGCAATAAATTGGGGATTATTTTCACGATGGATATGTGAAATTGGATCAAGGCGAATTTCATCTAAATTGATTTTTTTTTCTAATTGCTCAGGAGCAATCTCATCTTGATGATTCATAGTGTTGCATTCATTAGTCAAATAATATATTACGTATAATAACAATAAATTTCGCTATACAAAACTTTTTCAAGATTTGACTTGAAGATAGCTGTATAGCGAATTCTGTTATTTAGCCCAATGTCTATTTTAAAAATGCATTTAATTCAGCTGGGTATTTTCAATCACCATAGCCAAACCTTGTCCAACGCCAATACATAAGCTGATCACAGCATATTTTTTGTTGCGGCGTTTTAATTCACGCGCTGCGGTTAGGGCAAGACGCGCACCCGAGCAGCCCAATGGATGACCAATCGCAATAGCGCCACCATTCGGGTTGACCCGCGGATCATCAAACTCGACATTTAAACCTTTCAGACATGACAGAACTTGCGGAGCAAAGGCCTCATTAATTTCAATAATATCCATGTCATCTAAGCTGAGATTGGCACGTTTTAAAGCTTTATTGATGGCTTGAATAGGACCTGCACCCATGATGCGCGGCTCGATCCCTGACGATGCAGAGGCTAAAATTTTAGCCAGAGGGCGAATACCGTATTTTTCTTCGACACTTTCATTACCAATCAGCAGGGCTGCCGCACCGTCATTCACTCCGGAGGCATTTCCAGCAGTCACGACACCACCTTCAAATAAAGGCTTTAATTTTTGCAAAGCTTCAAAGTTGGATGCAGGACGCGGATGTTCATCTTCATTGACAATTTTCGGCGGCGCTTTACGGCCTTGCGGAACTTCAATCGCTAAAATTTCATCTTTAAAAAAGCCGTCCTGTTTGGCTTGTTCATATTTGGCCTGTGACGCTGCTGCAAAGCGATCGGACTCTTCACGGCTGATGCTATACGCTTCTGCAACATTGTCACCTGTTTCCGGCATGGAGTCATTGCCATATAGTTTGGTTAAGATCGGATTCGGAAAACGCGCGCCTATGGTGGTATCAAAAATTTTCGCCTCACGGCTATAGGCCGATTCAGCTTTGGCCAATACGAAAGGCGCACGGGACATGCTTTCGACACCGCCGGCAATATAAAGACTGCCTTCGCCGCAGTGTATGGCACGGGCTGCATCAACCACTGCGGCTAAACCGCTGGCGCACAAGCGATTGACCGTTTGCGCTGCAACACTGACCGGCAGCTCCGCCAGCAATAAAGCATGACGCGCTATATTTCTGCAATCTTCACCGGCTTGGTTGGTGTTGCCTAAAATCACTTCTTCGATATCTGCAGCATCTATGCCTGTTTTTTGCACTAAGGATTTAATCACCAAAGCAGCCAGATTGTCAGGACGGATGCTGGCAAGACTGCCTGCATGGCGGCCAATTGGGGTGCGTAAACCATCGTAAATATAAGCGTTCATCCTATTCTTTCCTTGAAGTTTTAATTTAAAAATTTATTGTTGATGCATCAGTGATACATTTAGTTTGCAGCGGCGCTGTAACCATGGGCTCGGGCGATAGCGCGGGTCGTGGCTAATGCTGGAGATGCGTTCCAGAATCCGTAATATTTTTTCTTTGCCAATCACATCGCCCCATTCAATCGGGCCAAATGGATAACCCAGTCCAAGCTTCACCGCAGCATTAATATCTTCAACCGTGGCGATTTGCTGCTGTGCCATATCGCATGCCAAATTGACTACCATGGCAAGCACACGCTGCGAGACAAAACCAAGGCTTTCATCAATCACAAGGGTTTCGCAGTCTGGCTGGCTAAATAGATCCAGCGCAGCCTCAATCATTTGCGGTTTTGTGATGAGGCTAGGCATTAAAGTACGGCATTGTTCAAAATTGCCCAGCATATCAATGCAAACCACCTGTTCAGGATTGACCCCTAAACGCAGCGCACTGTGTGTTGCATCGTCACCATAATTGGCGATTAAAATTAAATCCTCGGCATCGGGTTGGATATTTGGATTAATCTGAATATTTTGTTGCGCTAAATATGCAGACAGCTTTTCAAAATCATCGTTAAATTCAGTGCTGAGCCAAACCGTTTTTAGGCCATGACGATTTGCTGCGTATTTTTGAATAACAGGAAGTTCTTGTTTGACTTGATCAATATATTTATAAAATCCTTCGTTTGTTTTACGCCCTAATTTTTTTCCGATCAGCATTTGCTGTGTTAATACATTTGGGCGGTAACGCGGCTCTTGATAATACTGGTTGTAAATCGATAGCATTACAGGGTGAGAAACGTCTAAGCCAGTGAGATCAAGCAGCTCAAATGGCCCCATTTTAAAACCCAGTGATTTTTTCAAAATAAGGTCAATTTCAGCAATTGAAGCGATATTTTCACTTAAAATCTTAAGCGCTTCAGTAGTATAAGCACGGCCCGCATGATTAATAATAAAGCCTGGAGTATCTTTAGTACGTACAGGGTGATGACCCATATTGTGGGAAAGTTCTGAGAGCTGTTCAATAATCTGTGTATCGGTATGTAAGCCTTGAATGATTTCAACCACTTTCATTAAAGGTACAGGGTTGAAGAAGTGATAGCCAACGACTCGTTCTGGATGCTGGCATTCTGCGGCGATTTCAGTAATGGACAGGGAGGAAGTATTTGACGCCAATATACATTGCGGACCAACAATGCTCTCAAGCTGTTTCATCAGCGTTTGCTTGATGTCTAATTTTTCAATAATTGCTTCAATAATCAAATCACACGAATGCAGATCTTGAATATTTGCAACAATATGTAAGTTGGATAAAGCTTGCTCACGTTCAGTTTGAGAAATTTTATTTTTTTCGACCAGTCGGCTGAAGGTCGCGGTTAATTTTTCATAAGCATTTTTCGCCGCATTGGGCTGTGCATCATATAAGTAAACCGGATGATTGGCTTGAATGGCAATTTGAACAATGCCAATTCCCATGATTCCTGCGCCAATTACGCCAATGTTGTTGATTCGTGCTTCCATGTTGACCTCAATCGCGTTTAATCAATGTTGCGCTGATGTTTGTTATTTACCTTGATAGTACGGTTTACGTTTTTCTAAAAAGGCTGCCATGCCTTCTTTTTGATCTTCAGTACTAAACAGCAATTGAAACGCTTTACGTTCAAGGGTCAGCCCAGCATGCAAAGGCACATCTTCACTGAGTAAAACCGTTTCTTTAATTTGCTCCAGGGCAATTGCAGGAAGCTTGGCAATTTGCTGCGCCATTTTATAAGCTGTATTTAAGGTCTCGGTATCCGCTGTGACTTGAGAAACCAGTCCCATGGCGAAGGCTTCATCTGCAGATACCAAGCAACCCGTCATAATCATGCGCATGGCTTGAAATTTGCCGACTGCACGGACTAGGCGCTGTGTGCCGCCCGCACCGGGCATAATGCCGACTTTGATTTCCGGCTGACCAAATTGTGCACTTTGACCTGCAATAATAATGTCGGCATGCATTGCCAGTTCACAACCACCGCCCAAAGCAAAACCGTTGACTGCGGCAATAATCGGTTTTGGGCAATTGGCAATGGTTTGCCAGTAGCGTTCATTCCGGCGTAAATACACGTCCATTGAACTGGCTTCAGCAAGTTCGGTTAAGTCGGCACCAGCAGCAAAAACATCATCGCCGCCCGTTAAAATAATCACGCGGATATCGTCATTTTCAACCTGCTCGGCAACAGCCTCGGCAAGCATTTTACGCACTTGTGTATTCAGTGCATTTCTTGCTTCAGGGCGGTTAATTTTTATTGTCGCTACTGCAGGAAGTGCATAATCAATCTGAACAACTTTATTTTGATTCACTTTTATAAATTCCGTATAGCAAAATTAAATTTACAAAACAATTTAAGTCAAATTTGTTCGTTGTTCAATCAAAATGGTAGTAAAAAATAAATTATCTTAAAAAAATCGAATTTTTGTAATTATTTTTATAAATATACACAAATTTAATTGTCAGAACAGGGTAATATTGATAATGTATTTCGCATAACGAAATTTAATACCTGTTTTGATAATTAAAGGAAGTCTCATCCTAAAAATGGACTAGGAGAAAAAATGATTCGTGACGAACAGATGTTAGAACAGTTGCTATCGACGCTTCGTGATTTTGTGCAAAATGTACTAAGACCGCTGGAGCATGAAGTTGATGAAACAGATGCGATCCCTGAACATATTGTGCAGCAAATGCGTGAAATGGGGCTTTTTGGTTTAACGATTCCAGAAGAGTTTGGTGGGCTTGGTATTACCATGGAAGAAGAAGTTCGTGTCGCTTTTGAGCTTGGTCATACTTCTGCTGCATTTCGCTCTTTAATCGGAACAAATAACGGTATCGGTTCAAGTGGTATTTTGATCGACGGTACGGAAGAACAGAAACGGAAATATCTGCCGCGCTATGCAAGCGGTGAAATTATCGGTTCATTCTGCTTAACGGAACCAGATTCAGGTTCAGATGCCGCAGCATTAAAAACGTCAGCTGTGAAAGACGGCGACTATTATGTATTAAATGGAACAAAACGTTTTATCACCAATGCTCCGCGTGCACAGACATTTACTGTAATGGCTCGCACCAATCCTGAAATCAAAGGCGCAGCGGGCATTTCAGCCTTTTTGGTAGAAGCTGGTACTGCAGGTTTGTCATTGGGTAAAATTGATAAAAAGATGGGTCAAAAAGGCTCTTATACCTGTGATGTAATTTTTGATAATTGCCGCGTGCATAAGGATCAGCTGATTGGTGGCGTTGAAGGCGTGGGCTTTAAAACGGCGATGAAAGTCCTTGATAAAGGACGTTTGCATATTGCTGCCTATAGCGCTGGTATGGCGGAGCGAATGCTTGATGATGCTTTGAATTATGCCATTGAACGTAAGCAATTCGGCCAGCCGATTGCAAATTTCCAGCTCATTCAAGGTATGTTGGCTGACTCTAAAACTGAAATTTATGCAGCCAAATGCATGGTATTAGATGCTGCGCGCCGCCGTGATTTAGGTGAAAACATCAGTACGGAAGCATCGTGCTCGAAAATGTTTGCAACAGAAATGTGTGGCCGTGTTGCAGACCGCTGCTTACAGATTCATGGTGGTGCAGGTTATATCAGTGAGTATTCAATCGAACGCTTTTACCGCGATGTACGTTTGTTCCGTTTATACGAAGGTACCACCCAGATTCAGCAGATTATTATTGCACGTGACATGATCAAAGCAGCGACTGCATAACATGATAAATTGAGGAAAAACAAAATGAAAAATACAAAGTTTAACTGGCAAGACCCGTTTTTAATCGAACAGCAATTGACCTCAGAAGAGCGCATGATCCGTGATGCAGCGGCGGCATACTGTCAGGACAAGCTGATGCCACGAGTACTGGAACAGTTCCGTCATGAGCAGACTGATCCTGCCATTTTCCGTGAGATGGGTGAGCTTGGTTTGCTTGGCCCGACCATACCTGAACAGTACGGCGGTGCAGGTTTGAACTATGTCAGTTATGGTCTGATTGCTCGTGAAGTTGAACGTGTCGATTCAGGTTATCGTTCAATGGCCAGTGTACAAAGTTCACTGGTGATGGTGCCGATTAATGAATTTGGTTCTGAAGAGCAAAAACAGAAGTATTTACCAAAATTAGCCACCGGTGAATACATTGGTTGTTTCGGCCTGACGGAGCCAGATCATGGTTCTGATCCAGGCAGCATGATTACCCGTGCTAAAAAAGTCGATGGTGGTTACCGCTTAACTGGCGCAAAAATGTGGATTACTAACAGTCCGATTGCTGATGTATTTGTGGTCTGGGCCAAAGAAGTCTCTGCTGAAGGCAATGTCGGTGACATTCGTGGCTTTATTTTGGAAAAAGGTTGGGAAGGGCTTTCTGCTCCAGCAATTCACGGTAAAGTGGGCTTGCGTGCCTCGATCACTGGTGAAATCGTGATGGATAACGTTTTTGTTCCTGAAGAAAATGCTTTCCCTGAAATACGTGGATTGCGTGGTCCATTTACCTGTCTAAACAGTGCCCGTTACGGTATTGCTTGGGGGGCGATGGGTGCTGCAGAATTCTGTTGGCATACGGCACATCAATACACTATGGATCGAAAGCAATTTGGTCGTCCCTTAGCTGCGAATCAGTTAATTCAAAAAAAACTGGCCGATATGCAAACTGAAATCGCTCTTGGCTTACAGGTGGCTTTACGTTTTGGTCGTATGAAAGATGAAGGCATTGCATCAGTTGAAGGTACGTCTTTAATTAAGCGTAATAACTGCGGTAAGGCACTGGATATTGCACGTTTGGCACGTGACATGATGGGTGGTAACGGGATTTCTGATGAGTTTGGTGTAGCCCGTCATCTGGTCAACCTGGAAGTCGTGAATACCTATGAAGGTACACATGATGTGCATGCATTAATTCTTGGGCGAGCGCAAACGGGTATACCAGCATTTTGTAATTGATCCGTAAGGGGGTACTTTTAAAAGAACACAGCAATCCATTGTTTAAATACACAATGGGTAGTTGAGTGTTATTTTTCAATCTGTTTTTTTTAAAGGCATTACTTTCGTTGTAGTGCCTTTTTTATGCTAATTGGACAGTTTAAAACATTTTTATGATAAAAATATTAAATTTCATTATGCAGAATATTTTAATATTTGAGTCAAATTTTAAAACTTATATGCATAAATAAAGACGCTATTTTTTAAGTTTAATTATTTTGAAATTAATAACATCCATATATGTAACAAAATATTGCAAATAATAACCTTTATTTTGAATAATAAACATAAATAACAATGAGATATGTTTCTATGAATGGAATTAATTAAATTTCGTATAGCAAAATATAACAATGAATAATTGAAATTAATTTTCTTTTTGTCTATGTTAGATTTATCGATTAAAAGATCATAATTCTGAATAACACAAAGAAGGGATACAGGTATGAAAGGCCTAAAGGATAAAGTCATTATTGTAACAGGCGGTGCTGGCGGTATTGGCAGTGCGACATGTAAACGCTTAGCGCAGGAAGGCGCAAAGGTTGCGGTATTTGACATGAATATTGACGCTGCACAAAAGCTAGTAACAGATATTCAAAATGCAGGCGGAAATGCACTAGCAGTGCAGTGCGATATTACCAATAAAGAAGTCGTTGATCAGGCGATTGTGCAAACAGAAGCCGAACTTGGTCCAATCAATGGTCTTGTAAACAATGCAGGTTGGGATATCTTCAAACCATTTATTAAATCTGTTCCTGACGAGTGGGAAAAACTGATTCAAATCAATTTAGTCGGTATGTTGAATATGCACCATGCTGTACTTAAAGGCATGGTTGAGCGCAATCAAGGACGTATCGTTAATATTGCATCAGACGCAGCGCGCGTGGGTTCATCAGGCGAAGCTGTATATGCAGCGTGTAAGGGCGGATTGTTGTCTTTCTCTAAAACTTTAGCACGTGAGCATTCGCGCAATAACATTACGATCAATGTAATTTGTCCAGGCCCAACAGATACAGCACTTTTAGCGGGTGTAACTGAGGGAGCATCGAATCCTGAAAAACTTCGTGAAGCATTTACTCGTGCTATCCCGCTAGGCCGTTTAGGTCAGCCGGATGATCTTGCTTCATCTATCGCATTTTTCTTAAGTGATGACGCAAGCTTTATTACAGGACAAGTCCTGAGTGTTTCTGGTGGTTTAACCATGAATGGTTAAGTGGCTTGCAACGCGCCGAGTTAAGTACTGAGCGATGGACACTACTGAATGTGCAAGTCCTAAAAAAATATATGAAGTAAAAAGTTAAAAGCAGTTTTCAAGGAAAGGAAAAGATCATGAATTTTGAAGATATTTTATACGAAGTAAAAAATGGCGTGGCATGGATCACCATTAACCGCCCAGAAAAAATGAATGCTTTTCGCGGACAAACCTGTGATGAAATTATCCGTGCACTCAACAAAGCAGGCTATGACCGTGAAATCGGTGCCATCGTACTGACGGGCGCGGGCGAAAAAGCCTTCTGTACTGGTGGAGATCAATCTGCACATGATGGTAATTATGATGGCCGTGGCACGATTGGCTTGCCAATGGAAGAATTACATACTGCGATCCGAGATGTACCGAAACCTGTGATTGCCCGCGTACAAGGCTATGCGATTGGTGGCGGCAACGTTCTGGCAACGATTTGTGACCTGACCATCTGTTCAGACAAAGCTATTTTTGGTCAGGTAGGCCCGAAAATGGGTTCGGTCGATCCTGGCTATGGTACTGCCTACTTGGCTCGTGTGGTCGGTGAGAAAAAAGCCCGTGAAATCTGGTATATGTGCCGTCGTTATAGCGGGCAAGAAGCAGTTGAAATAGGTTTGGCAAATAAATGTGTCCCAGCCGATCAACTGGATACCGAAGTACAGGCATGGGCTGAAGAAATCTGTCAGCGTAGTCCGACTGCGATTGCCATTGCCAAGCGTAGTTTCAACATGGATACTGCGCATCAGGCAGGTATTGCAGGCATGGGCATGTATGCACTGAAACTGTATTACGACACCGAAGAATCACGTGAAGGTGTTAATGCACTGAAAGAAAAACGTCAGCCCGAATTCCGTAAATTCTTTAAGTAAGGAGAAACAAACCATGAGTAAAAATCCTTACATCACCGAAGATTTAGAATTCTTAGCTGAAACCGTTGAAAAGTTTGCACAGAAATATATTGCTCCGGGTTTTTTGGAGCGTGATCAAAGCCGCGTCTTTGACCGTGAACTGGTCAAAAAAATGGGAGAGATGGGCTTTATTGCACCGGAACTTCCAGAACAATATGGCGGCCAAGGTATGGGGCGTCTGGCTGCGGGCGTTATTCATGAAGCGGTGGCCAAAGCAGATTTAAGTTTCTCCTATATTAATTTGTTGGCTTCTTTAAATGGTCAGATTCTGGCAGAACATGGTCAACCGGACGTGGTTGAACCGTGGCTCAGAAAACTAACGGCGGGTGAAGCCATCTTTTCAATCGCCCTGACCGAGCCACGTGGTGGTTCAGATGCAGCCAATTTACGTTTAAAAATCGAACGTGATGGCGATGAATATGTGATTAATGGCGAAAAGACTTCCATTTCTGCGGCTGATCAGGCTGATGCATCTGTGGTATTTGGTCGTACCGGTTCAATTGAAGATGGTGCACATGGTGTAACGGCTTTACTGGTACCGATGAATTTACCAGGCATTAGTACCACGCGTTTTGACTGTCATGGGCAGCGTGCGATTGGTCGCGGTTCAATTTTCTTTGATAACGTTCGGGTTCCAGTCAATCACCGTCTGGGTGATGAAAACAAGGGGTTTGTGCAAGTCATGCAAGGTTTTGACTTTTCACGTGCCCTGATTGGTTTGCAGGTTTTAGCCGTGGCACGTGTCAGTCTGGATGAAGCCTGGGAATATGCAGCACAGCGTGAAGCTTTTGGTCAGCCACTTAGCGCATTTCAGGGAGTATCTCATCCATTAGCCGAGTATGAAACCCAGGTTGAAGCAGCTCGTTTATTGTGTTTGCAAACCTTATGGTTGAAAGATAATAACTTGCCGCATACCTCTGAAGCTGGCATGTGTAAATGGTGGGGACCAAAACTGGCCTATGACGTGATTCATCAATGTTTACTGACCTTTGGTCATGCCGGTTATGACCGCGGTGTAATGGAACAGCGAATGCGCGACGTACTGGGCTTTCAGATTGGTGATGGAACAGCACAGATCATGAAAACCATTATTGCGCGTAAAAAGGCTGGACGTAAAGCTGTTCCAGCTTGATGTAAACCGATGACGTGGATGCGTGATCAATCCTGCAGATGACACAAATAGAAGTTTGAGTCATCTGCATAGCAGAGTTTGTATCTGCAATTTTCGGGCTGACGACGATTGTGCGGTCTGACCAAGAGAACAGGTAGATAATTATAAAATTGGAGTTATAGAATGGATTTCGATGCGGTTCTTTTACCCCCACGCCGGGAAAAAATGTTGCAACAAGGTTATTGGTTAAATAAGACCATTCTTCAATCATTGAATGAAGCGGTACATCAACATCCTGATAAAGTCGCCTTGGTCAGTTATAAAACTGAAGATCAGTCTGAAACCAGCTTTACTTATCGTGAAATGCTGCATACAGCCAATCGTATTGCTTTGGGGCTAAAGCGCCTAGGTGTGCAAAAGCAAGATATCGTTTCTTGCCAATTACCAAACTGGTGGGAATTTACACTGCTGTATATTGCTTGCCGACGTATTGGTGCTGTACTTAATCCACTAATGCCGATTTTTAGAGAGCGCGAACTTTCTTTTATGTTGAAACATACAGAAAGCAAAGTTTTTATTGTGCCTAAAATCTTCCGTAAATTTGATTATGAAAAATTAGCCAATCAGCTACAAAGGAATATACCAAGCCTTGAGCACGTTGTTGTCATTGGTGGAGAAGGTGAAAACAGCTTTGAAAAACTACTGCTCAATCATGGTTTAGACAAAGATCCGCAAATTCTCAATACACTGAATGACGTCACGATTACTGCAGATGATATTGCTCAATTAGTCTTTACCTCAGGCACAACAGGTGAACCAAAAGGTGTAATGCATACGGCAAATACTTTATTTTCCAATATTGTGCCTTATGCGAAACGTCTGCATTTGGATAAAGATGATGTGATCTTAATGGGTTCGCCAATGGCTCATCAGACCGGCTTTATGTATGGCTTAATTATGCCTGTACTGCTGAAAGCAAAAGCCGTGCTCTTGGATGTTTGGGACGTCAATGTTGCGATTGACTTGATTCATAAGCACCAAGCGACATTTACTATGGCTTCTACGCCATTTCTAAATGATCTTTCTGAAGCGGTAATGGAGTCTCATCAATCACTTGATAGCTTGAAATTATTTTTATGTGCTGGAGCGCCAATTCCAAGTACTTTGGTACAAAAAGCGCGTCAAAACATGGGGGTTAAGGTTATATCTGCTTGGGGTATGACTGAGTGCGGTGCTGTGACCATGACCTGTCCAGAAGATGATGACGAACGCTCATTCAATACCGATGGTCTGCCATTGCCCGGAGTTGAAGTGAAAATTGTTGGTGATGACGGTGAAACACTTGCACCTATGCAATCTGGCACACTGATGATTCGTTGCTGTTCAAATTTTGGCGGATATTTAAAACGTCCACATCTGAATGAAACCAATGCAGAGGATTGGTTTGATACAGGTGATATTGCCTATCAAGATGAGCAAGGTTATATCCGCATTGCAGGTCGTAAAAAAGACGTCATTATCCGTGGTGGGGAGAATATCCCCGTTGCTGAAGTTGAATCTCTTATTTACCTGCATCCTGAGATTGCGACAGTCGCTTTAGTGCCATATCCAGATGAGCGTATGGGGGAAAAAGCCTGTGCAGTAGTCAAACTGAAAAATCCAGAACATGAGCTGACGCTGCCATCACTGGTGGAATTTTTGAAAACGCATCAACTAGCTAATCAATATTTACCAGAACGGCTAGAAATTTGGGATGAAATTCCAATGACACCATCGGGTAAAATTCAAAAATTCAAAATTCGTGAATTATTAAAGAATTAACAAATACATAGACGTATTTCATTCAGCAAAATCCAAACAAGTCTATTCGATAAATATCATTTTTATATTTATCAATGGCTTTGTTTGACCTGAAAAAATTGTGTGTATCCAGAATTAAACATTTGGGGAATAAAAGGACTTTAACAATGAAAAAAAATGTAAAGCTTTTTGCTAAAAGCACTTTGACTTTATCCATATTGGTTTTCACCTCATTGGCTTATGCAGAGACTGGTTTGGAACAGCAAGTTGCACAATTGCAGCAGCAAGTCCAAGCACTGCAGGAATTGGTGCAACAACAGCAAAAAGCCAATGATCAAAAATTCAATGAACAAAAAATGGCAGCCGCATCTGTATTGGTTGAAAATGGTGCACAACAAAAATCAGTCGTACCTGTTTTAAAACATACGACAAAGGGCGGTGCTGAATTTGAACTATACGGTAATGTGCGCGCGGACATGAGTTATCAAATGAAAGGTCCACACACCATGTATAACTTAATCAGTGCTGTACCACTGGAAGGAACAGGTGATGAACATAAAAACTCAGATAAATTTCAAAGTACTTTAAATGCCACACGTTTTGGTTTTAATTTTAAAACACCTCAACTTGGCGATCATGCAGTTGGTGGTAAGGTAGAAATGGACTTTTTTGGCGGAACTGGGCGTGATAATTTCCGTATTCGTCATGCCTATATGACTTATGATCAATGGCTCTTGGGTCAAACATGGTCTAACTTTAACGCTATAGAATATTTTCCTGAAACAGTAGATGCATCACTTTCTGTCGGCGGGTCATTAACTCGCGTACCGCAAATCAAATATTCAGTTCCTGTGAACCCTAATCTGAATTTGGCATTTAGTTTGGAAGATTCGAAAGCTGAAACGGTCACACGTACGGATACGCAGAATTTTACAACAGATCCCGATGCGAAATTAAAATTACCATCAGCAACTGGGCGTGTGAATTATAAATTTGATAATGGTTCAGCACTTTCTGGACGTGCTTTTGTGACCCAAAAAGCGACCAACCATGAGGGTAATGATGATTTCTTAGCATGGGGCGTGGCATTAGGCGGAAAATATCAGGTATCTGAAAATACCTTAGTTCGCTTCGACTATAACCACATTAAAGGGGATACCAAGAACTTACTTTGGTCCAATATGGCCTATGTTTTTGATGAAAATAATAAAATGCGTGCCAATCAGTTTGATGCGATTAGCGTCGGTTTAACGCAAAAAATCACGCCTAAAATCCGCTCAACATTAGGCTTTGGCTATATGAAAGCCGATGATAATAATGCCTTTTCTCAGCTAGTGCATGATGATGAAACCCAAAATGCTGAGCTGAAAGAAGGTTGGATCAATTTATTTTACAATCCAGTGAAACCAGTGAATTTTGGTCTGGAGTATATGTATGGTGAGCGTAAAACATTTAATGATAAAAAGGGTATAGATAATCGACTGAATTTCACGGCAATTTATGATTTTTAAAACAATTTTAAGTAGATGTTAATGTCTGCGGGTTCTATCTTTTTATATGACTATGTATAAAGTAATGGAAAATTCCCCTTTGTGGAGTGTTTTACATGCATATAAGTATTGTAATTAGCTGTTTTATTTACATAAATTAGATAGAGTCCCTTGGACTAACATAGTCTTCCTTATGTTGAAATATTATAAGCGAAAATGATATGAGTTTGGTAAGAAATCAAAAAATTATATTAAAAAAACAAAAAATTTTGCAGTCTGCAGAAAGGCTTTTAATTGATCATTGTCAGAATATTGTGATAGATGATTTAGCAAAAGAAGTAGATATGGCAAAGGGCACAATATATAAATATTTTAAGAGTAAAAATCAAATATATGTGGAAATTTTAATCCAAAACGAAAAACGGTTATTAGATATTTCAATAAACTACAATAAAGATATTAAGCAATTCTTATCAAATTTTATGTTGTATCATCTGACTAATTCAAATCGAACGATTACACTGCATACAATAGAGGAACAGGTCACCAGACAGGAACGAAAGCTGAATCCTTTATTTGATGAACTGTATGCTATACGTGAAAAGAGAATTGTCGAAATGAAAGACATTGCAGCGGAGCATTTAAAACGGGTGGGAAGTGTATTTTCTGTCCGTGATTATTTTTCTTATATTTGGAGTATTACCTATGGGGTTGCTTTGCTTATCAGTTCAAACAGCTGTAAACATGCAAGGGGGGATAAAGAGAAATTGATCAATTTTTACATCGATCAAGTAATTAATATTTAAGGTTGAAATGTAGAGATTATCTTTGAGTAAGTAGCTTGGAGTTCTTTGATATTTGAATGGAACTGATCCCAGTTCCCAGACATGAGACATCCTCATTTTCAAGCTGCCTCAAAGGCTTATGGATTCACTCCCATCCCGCTAAAATCACAAGATTTAATTAATCTCTATTTTTTGTTAAGTGCATGACTTTTAATAGGTCGCAGATATGCTAACTTAGTAACATTGTTTTAACATTAAGTGGCTTTGTTGCACAAAGATTTAAAAGACAGCACTCTGCTCATTTGAACAGAACTCAAGTGATCACTTGAGTATGAGGACGACCTAATTCTGTAAGTCTGTTCAATACGGCTATGCGTGCATGAATCTCATTCACCTGACTCGGAAAACTCCTTGCTGTTAATTTATCGCCTAATAATTTAATGCAATACATCTTAGTTTCTACCAAACTTCGACGATGATAACCAGACCACTTTTTCCAAAGCGTTCTTCCCAAACGTTTCACTGTTTTTAGTAATTCATTCCGCTCTAAAGATCTCAATTTCTGATCTTTCCATGGCTTTGCATTTTTCCTTGGTGGAATGATCGCATGTGCAGCTCGATCTAAAATGACTTGTCTGCAGTGCTTCGTATCGTAAGCACCATCGGTATAGACCGAATCAATTCGTTCATCTAAAGGAATTTGAGCAAGTAAATCACCGAGTACTTGCGAATCGCTCACATTATTTGTAGTAAGCTGTACTGCACGTATTTTCAGGGTTTCAGCATCGATACCAATATGCAGCTTACGCCATTGGCGATGATATTCAGGTCCATGTTTCCTACGTTTCCATTCACCTTCACCTAGAAACTTCAAGCCAGTTGAGTCTACAAGTAGATGTAACCCATCACTATTTTTTTGATAGCTAATCGCAATATCAATATGTTTTTGTCTTCGACAAAGCGTACTGTAATCTGGCGCTGTCCAACTTAATCCACATAGTTTAATCAGGCTTTGAACAAAACCTGTGACCATGCGTAGAGAGAGTCTGAATAAAGATTTGATCATTAAACAGCATTGAATAGCGGTGTCTGAGTAAGTTTGACTTCGACCTTGCTTGCCTTGTGATTGTGCATACCACTGAGTGTTTGGATCGAACCAAATAGCAATATTCCCACGATTAATGAGAGCTCTGTTATATGCGGCCAATTGGTTGTGCGGTAGATTTTGTGTGTAGGCTTCTTCATTTGAAAATTATATTGCTGAAGAAGCCGTCTATGCTAGGTTTGTGCAACAAAGTCGTTTTAAAAAATAAATGAAATGTTACTTTTCAGAAAAAAGCACTGAAAAAGAGCTATGTTTAAATCGGAAGGAATAATTATATTCAGGATGGGTATAAATGAATAAATGCTGCCAGTTACTTGCCAAAAAGAAATTAAAAGTCACCTTTATTGAAAGTGCTTCGGCAGGGTATCTGGCCTATCGTTTTTCATTAAATAAAAATTCAGGCGATATTTTAAATGGCAGCTTGGTTTGTTATGACGCCAATTTAAAAGTCAGTATTTTAAAAATTTCAAAGAAATTCCTGGAAAAATACTCTCCAGAATCTGCTGAAGTAACGGAGCAACTGGTTTTAAAAGCCAAACAGATCATTGATTCTGATATTTTTGTTGGCTGTACCGGTTTATTAAAACGTGGTGGCTCTGAAACTAAGGAAAAACCGGTCGGAACATTTTTTTACTGTATTTCGTATCAGAATAAACTGCATCATTATCGCTGTGTATTTAATGGCACCAAAAAGAAAAAACTGGAACAGCTGTCGCGAGCAATTAGTCAGAGTATTATTGAAGTAGTCAAGCAAAAATAATAGGGATATATAAATCAAATAGAGAACACAAAATAGAAAATCTGCAGAGATAAAACCCACAGATATAAAAAAGTTATAGGTCATAATGACCTATAACTCTGAACCGTATCAGAACCAGACTGAGGGCAATCTAGTTTCTATCCCAGGCATCTTTAATCGCGTGCTTGGCCTGTTCCCATTTTAAGCGAGAATCTGCTTTAAACTCTTCCCAGCGCTGTTTCAGGTCGCCTTCAGAACTTTCAAAGTCGCGATCTGTGCCATATTCACTGCGGGCACGTGTACCGAGGTCATAAGCAGAAGATAAGTCCCGATCATAATCAATATCTGGGATATCTCTTTTAAAATCATTGTAGTAAGGATGGTCTGCATGGTTGTCACGCCAGTACCCATGTGGATCATTTGCATTGTTGACCATGATCATCTCCTTCGATTATTTATAATAAAAATAAGTGAAAAACAAAAAATGGTTTTACATATCTTCATCATCTAAGAGATTGTTTTGCTGCTGCGCATTCTGGTTATGGCGTTGTTGACCATATTGCTGCGGTTGTTGTTGTTGCTGCTGGCGGTTTTGTTGCTGGCCAGGCTGTTGATCTTGCTGGCGTTGCTGATTGCCTTGTTGCTGGTTATTTTGCTGTTGTTGAGGTTGCTGTTGCTGCAGACGGTCTTGTTGCTGCTGCTGATTGCCTTGCTGTTGAGGCTGCTGTTGCTGTTGGTTTGAACCATTGTTTTGATTTTGCATTTGAACACCTCTTTTATAGATATCGACGCTATCGCTAGCGCGCTGAAATCATCTGAGAAAAACAGATAGCTTCTTTTTAACATGAAACATTTCATGAAAAACCCTGGCTCTGTTACATCTTATTTAGTTGTAAGCGGTGATTTTAAGCCGGTATTTTTAATTGGCTGTCCTACATAGGATTTTTAAGAATGTAATCTTTTGTGTAATTACATTTTTCGTGATTTTATATATAACTTTACATTTCTTTATTTTAAGTAGCTGCTAGATAAAATGTGTTTTAAATATATTTTAAGCTTTCAGATTTTTTATTTATTTTATTTAAATAAAAGGAAAATACTCGGATTTATTTGTGCTGGAAAATAGACGGGTAATAAATAAATTGAAGGATCAAAAGGTTGAGACAAAATAAAAAAACCATTACATTGATGCAGTAAGACAAGAAAAAGGATAACAAAGATGCTGGTGGTTGAGGAAATTTACCGCAGTAAAAAGAATGAAAATTCGGTGCATTTTAATCTGAAAATACAGCGCAGCCTGAGCTGGTTTAAAAAAGCCCTGAGTCTGGATCAGGAGCTGGATTTCAAGTTTATGAGTTTATGGATTGCCTTTCAGGCCATTTACCGTGAAGATGCGGCCAGTCCATCCGCTGCGCAGTTACAGCAGTTTTTTCAGCTTCTGCACCAGCAGGATGAAACCCGAAAAATTGATTATGTGTTATGGGAAAAATACCAGCAGCAGATTCAGGCCCTGTTGGCGCACCCGTATACCCATCCGGAATTTTGGGCCTATCAGCATTTACAGCTCACGCGCGATGAATGGCAGCAGCGCGCTGCCCAAGAGCAGATTGATCTGCAACAGACCTTGCAAAATAAACAGTCGGTGGCCTTGCTAATGGCGGTGTTTAAACGTTTTGACAGTCTGCGTCACCAGTTTGCCAGCGGCGGTGCCAACTATAACAGCCTGTTAAACCGTGACATTCTGGCTGGGGCAACCAGTATTTTTGCTGCCTTAATTCCATCCTTTATTCAGATTCTGCTGGAATATCCGGCCAGTATTGATTCGGCCCAGCCACATTATCCGATGGTGCAGGTGTCTTAAACCTGCCTGCACGATTTATACAGTTTTAAGCCAGTTGCTGGCGGCGCAGATGTTGCTGATCTAACCAGGCAAAACAGGCCGAGCAGAGCACCAGGGTTAAACCAACCAGACAGCTCATGCTCCAGCCGCCATGATGCCAGGCGTAAATGCCCAGTGCAGAACCGCAGGCGCCGCCAATAAAATAGCTGGTCATATAGACTGCGTTCAGGCGCGATTTGGCATCGGGGCGTAAATGGAAAATCACGTTCTGGTTACTGGTATGCACACTGGCCAGTCCCAGGTTAATTAGGCCAAAACCAATAATATAGCTCCATAAATACTGCGCGCCGAAATACAGGAAACTCCAGCTGACCGCCAATAAAGAGAGTCCGGCCCAGGTGATCAGTTTGCCATGACCCCGGTCGGCAATTTTGCCAATTTTTTTGGTAGAGAGTGCGCCAAATACCCCAATTAAGGTGACTAAACCGACTGCGACATCGGGCAGGCCAAAAGAGGAGCCAAGTAACACCGCAATGGTGGAAAACAGCACGCTCATGGCGGCAAAGGCACTGGCACCAATCAGGGCGCGATAGACCAGCCGTTTTTCCTGGCGGATCAGTTGCAGCATCGAATGCAGGATTTTGCCATAGGCCATGCGCACCGTCGGAATATGTGGCAAGCGTTTTTTCAGAATAATCGCCAGTCCCATCATCAACACGCCACTGATGATATAAATCAGCTGCCAGCCATATAAATTGGATAACAGTCCGGCCAGACTGGTCGACAGTAAAATCCCGACCAGTAAACCACTCATCAGTAGTCCGACCACTTCGCCCATTTTATCCGGCTTGACCGACATGGTGGCAAACGGAATCAGAATCTGCGCGGCCACGGAAAATAGTCCGGTCATGATGGTGCCAATCCAGAGCATTGGCAGATTCACTGAAAAAGCACATAGAAACAGGCCAAACGCGGCCAGAAACATCAGCAGTGGAATGAATTTGGTTTTATTGACGGTATCGCCAACCGGCACAATAAATAACAGCCCCAGCGCATAGGACACCTGGGCAAACGTCACCGTGAGCGCGACTTGGGATTCCGGCACCTGAAAATAAGTATGAATCGAGTTAATCAGCGGCTGGCAATAATAGTTGGCCCCTGCACATAGACCACAAGCCAGCGCCATAAGCCAGAGCAGGGTTTTATCCTGACTAATATCGGGAGAGGTATTCATACAAGGTCCAGTTCAGGTTAATTCATTCAATCGCATCTTCGGCAATACTGAGCATGACGGCCAAAGACCACCATTTGCAACATCCTTTTTGCATGTGCAAGACACATGCACAGCAGTCCGGAACAGGCTGAGCTGACTGATCATGGATCAGGCCATCAGCTTTTTCTTGGACAGGCTAATCATCATCACCCCAATGATATTGAGGGCGCAACCCAGCCATTGCCAGGCATTTAAATATTCATCTAAAAACAGGGTGGCCAGCACAATGGTCAGAATCGGGCCGATAGAGGCGATCATGGCCGAATGAGCGGCTCCCAGGCGTTCGATACTTTGCATTAATAAAATGGTTGGCAACACCGTGACCAGAATACCCAGTCCAATGCCATAGGCATAGACGCTGCCCGGTAATTGACTCAGCCGTTGTAGTGGCTCCGGTACGGCCAGCAGATAATGCAGTAAGGTGCCGAAACAGGCCACACTTAGCGCCAGGCCGGTAAAATTCCAGCTGCCAAATTTCTGGATCAGCCGCGGCGTCACCAGTAAATAGGCGGCAAAAGCCACCGCACTGGCAAATACCAGACTGGCACCAAGCCAGAAGGAATGGCCATCTGGCATGTTTTGCTGTTCTTGTAACATCACCAGTACCGTTCCACCATAACTGAGCAGCAAGGCCAGTATCGTTTTCAGGCTTAAGCGCTGCTTGTAGATCAGGCTGCTGGCTAGAACGGTTAAGGTGGGATACAGAAACAGGATAATCCGTTCCAGTGAGGCGCTAATAAACATGAGCCCCAGAAAGTCGAGCCAGCTGGCAAAATAATAGCCGAGCAGCCCGGCAGCCACGAGCAGTATCCATTCGCGCAGCTGAATCTGGGTATTGCGATGCCGGTTAAACCAGCAGATCAGCAGGAAAAACGGCAGTGCGCTGGCCATCCGCAGGGTCATTAAGGTGGTGGCATCCACCAGAGGTGAAAGTGCGTAGGCTTGCTTGATAAAAATAGCTTTGGTGCTAAATAAAAAGGCCGCGCATAGTGCAAACAGTGAACCTAACTGCGTTCTGGTCAAGGAAATGGACATATTCAGAGCAATTTAATCAAGAGGGCAGGTGTCACCAGATTTTCATGCGTTGAGTATAAGCTGTCTGCTCGAAGAAATGAATGTGTAAAGATAGGCTTTATTCTCATTTTATGAAAATTTTAAGATGGTTTATTTCAGGCAAAGATCTATTGATGCCTTACGAGCAGTTGTTGCACAAAAATAGTGCAAAATACGCAAATTTAAGCAGTTGCACTGCTTTATTCATCATCAGGCAAAATGATCAATAAAAAAACTTTTAATTTTTTATCGCGCTTTTACCGCCAGATGTATAGGTTAAGGCCAGATCAGCGGGCAGGAAATCATTTAGCCAATCGGTGCATTTGCCGCAGGATTTACTTTTCTGCCCGAACATTGGGCAGTTTTGACCAATTTATCCCGGATTCTTCTGTGATTAAGATGTCATTTCAGCCAATCATGAACTGGATGTTCATTTTTTGCTGCGAAAAAGCCGTTCATTATTGGTATTTATCAGCCTGTTGTAAGTCGGCTCTACACGATAAGATTTGTCAAAACAATCAATTTTAAGGAAAGAAAAAACAGAACAGGACGTAATTCGCTGTAAAAAGTCAGGAGCTGTGCTGAAAATTTATACATATTATTTCCAGATCAGGGCCATGAAGAATATAAAGCCAAACTGATCAATTATATCTGCCACCCATCTTTTTATGAATCATCAGTTCAAAATATGGGTATTTATTAAATAAATATTGGGTGGTAATTTAAAAAAGTTCAATTAGAATCCAAAAATTCAACAAGAACATAACCTGAGGGGAAGCATCGTTTTGGCGATGTTTACTTAAGAAAAATTAGCTTGAGGAACGCTCATGCAGATCGGAATCCCAACCGAAACTGTCGTCGGTGAAAATCGTGTCGCTGCAACGCCAGAGACAGTAAAAAAGTTGATCAACGCGGGTCATAGCGTGGTTATTGAACGTGGTGCAGGCTTAAAAGCTGCCTATATCGATAGCGCCTATGAGCACGTGGGTGCCAAAATTACGGATGATGCCTATACCGGCAGTCAAATAATTTTGAAAGTTCGCGCACCGAAAGGTGAGGAAATTCAAAAACTTGCTTCCAACTCTACCGTGGTGGCAATGTTTGACCCATACCGCAATACTGAACTTGACCAATTTGCTGCACAGCAGGTGTCTGCATTTGCCCTGGAATTATTGCCACGAACCCTGTCCCGTGCGCAAAACATGGATGTGCTGTCCTCACAAGCCAACTTGGCCGGTTATAAATCGGTATTGCTGGCTGCAGCTGAATACCAGCGTATGTTCCCGATGCTGATGACCGCAGCAGGGACAGTCAAACCTGCCCGTGTCGTGATCATGGGTGTTGGTGTTGCCGGCTTGCAAGCGATTGCGACCGCAAAACGTCTGGGTGCGGTGGTAGAAGCCACTGACCTGCGTCCAACTGCCAAAGATCAGGTTGAATCTCTGGGCGGGAAATGGCTAGACGTGCCGATGTCTGAAGAAGAACAGCAAAAAGCCGCTGATGCTGCCAAAAATGGCTATGGCTGGATGCCGGGCGAACAGTACATCAAAGATCAGGCCATTATTGTCGATAAAGCCGTTTCCAATGCTGACATCGTGATTACCACAGCGCTGTTACCAGGTCGTGATGCACCGCGTTTAATCAAGGCGGAAACTGTGGCCAAGATGAAACCGGGTTCAGTCATTCTGGATATGGCGGTAGAAACGGGTGGTAACGTTGAAGGTTCTCAATGCGGTGAAACTGTGGTGACCGACAACGGCGTGAAAATTCTCGGTGTACCGAATATTCCATCAACGGTCTCTACTGAAGCATCGGCGCTGTATGCACGTAATGTGCTGAATTTTGTGGAAACCCTTTTTGATAGTGAAAAGAATTTTGCCATCAGTCAGGACGATGAAATTCAAAAAGCCCTACTGGTTACGCACGGCGGCCAAGTGCTGTTGAAACGAGGTTAAGGAGAACAGTCATGGTTGAAACAATTACAATTTTTGTCCTGGCCATTTTCGTAGGTTACTACGTGGTTTGGGGGGTTACACCTGCATTGCATACGCCACTGATGGCGGTAACCAATGCGTTGTCTTCGATCATTATCGTGGGGGCGATGATTCAAACGGTTGGCTTGCCTGTGTTAGGTGTGGATGCCAATGTGCAGTTTCAGAGCATTAATGTGGTGAGCGTACTTGGTGCGATTGCAGTATTCCTGGCCAGTATTAATATTTTCGGTGGCTTCGCAGTGACTGCGCGTATGCTGGAAATGTTTAAACCAAAACAAAAGAAAAAAGAGGGCTAATTGATGGAATTTATTCGAGACTATGCGGATTGGTTCTACCTGATTGGGGCTGTCCTCTTTATTTTAACTTTACGAGGCCTGTCTGGGCCAAAAACGGCGATTGCTGGTAACCGTTACGGCATGATCGCCATGGCGATTGCCGTATTGACTACCTTCTTTGTGGCGGATCATCCGGTTATCTGGATGATTGTGGGGGCGATGATTCTGGGTGCCATTGTCGGGATTGCCCGTGCGCGTACCGTACCGATGACGCAAATGCCAGAAACCGTAGCACTGATGCACTCACTGGTCGGTCTGGCAGCGGTGTTAATTGCAATTGCAGCGATTATTCATAACAACAAGCTGGTTGAACTGGGTCCAGAGCTGTTGGCAGCCAATGGCGTCAGCTTCCATGAAATGAGCAAAGTGCATTTGTTTGAATTGTTCGTGGGCTGTTTTGTTGGTGCGATTACCTTTACTGCATCGGTATTTGCTTACGGTAAACTGGCAGCGAAAAAATGGGCCAAGACCATTTCGGGTGGCTGGGTTAAACCGGTTCAGGCACTGATTTTCATTGCCATGCTGGGCTTTGGGATTCACTTCTTCTTAAGCGGTAGCATGACCTCGTTCTGGGCCATGACCGCACTGGCTTTAGCCTTTGGCTGGGTCTGGATTGCCCCAGTCGGTGGTGGCGACATGCCGGTGGTGGTATCACTGCTCAACTCCTTCTCGGGCTGGGCGGCAGCAGGGATTGGTTTTACCTTGGAAAACAACATGCTGATTGTGGCGGGTTCACTGGTTGGTTCATCAGGTGCAATTCTATCGTACATCATGTGTAAAGCCATGAACCGTTCAATCATCAACGTTTTGTTTGGTGGTGCGATGGGTGGGGCGGCAGCGCCTACCGCAGGTGCGGGTGAGCAGGTACAGCGTAACTACCGTTCAGGTTCTGCAGATGATGCTGGCTTCTTAATGTCCAATGCGGACAGCGTGGTGATTGTGCCGGGTTATGGTATGGCACAAGGCCGTGCGCAAAATGCGGTGAAAGAACTGGCCAACTTGCTGAAAGAGCAGGGTGTAACGGTGCGTTTTGCGATTCACCCGGTGGCGGGTCGTATGCCAGGTCACATGAACGTCTTGCTTGCTGAAGCCGACGTGCCGTATGAAGACATTCTGGAAATGGACGAGATTAACTCGGACTTCCCGGCAACGGATGTGGTATTGGTGATAGGTGCCAACGACGTAGTCAACCCGGCAGCCAAAGACGATCCAAACTCGCCAATTTACGGTATGCCAATTCTGGAAGCGCATAAAGCGCGTACCATTATGGTGATCAAGCGCTCAATGGCGACTGGTTATGCAGGTCTGGACAATGACCTGTTCTATAACGACAAGACTATGATGGTCTTCGGTGATGCCAAGAAAGTGGTTGAAGACATGACCAAAGCGATTAACGGTACGGGTCACTAAGACGTCCGATACCCGCGTTCAAAATCCCCCTCGATTGAGGGGGATTTTTTAATATCTGTGACTAAATAGAGTCTTTTTCGTTACATACGATGAAAGCGTTGAGATGGGGGGAGAGGCACGACCAAGTGGTTTAAGTTCAGCTATTGGGAAGTGGAAAGATCAGTGGGTGTATTTTTCTGCTGTGATCAGTCCTGATTTTAGCTCAATAAAAAAGCGACCTTCAGGTCGCTTTTTGGGAAATCTTAGTTTACAGATTCAGGTGCTGTACGCCATAAGCTTTCTAGGTCGTAGAACTTACGGGCAGTTGGAAGCATGACATGTACCACCACGATACCCAGATCAATCAAGATCCATTCAGCATCGCGTTCACCTTCCATACCAATCGGGCGGAAGCCTGCTTTACGTGCTTCTTCAGCAACGTTATCAGCAAGAGATTTAACATGACGGGTTGAGGTGCCGCTAGCAATCACAATAGCATCTGCAACATTGCTGATGCTGCTAACATCAAGCTCAACAATTTCTTTGGCTTTTACATCTTCAAGGGCATCGCGCACAACTTGCAGGCAAGCGTGTACGTCATTGTTTGGGGAAGTCATTGCGAGATCGTGAGAATTAGAAGCGCCGGGCGATGGTTCTAAATTCATAAAGGGTATAATTTCCTGACAATTATTCATTGTCTAATATAGCGGCTTTGAGCCTAAATTTCAAATCTATGACAGTGCCGAATTATTGATATTCGGCAAAGTATTTGTTTTTCCACGCAAAGGAATTTGCTGAATCTTTGCTCGGTCGATATTCCGCCGCCACATAGCCTGCATAGTCACTGTGTTTGAGCCAGTCAAACACTTCCGCAAAGGCAATATCGCCGGTATCCGGTTCATGACGACCCGGGCAGTCGGCAAACTGGATATGGCCAATCTGTTGGATATTCTCGATCAGTCCTTCCAATACGTTTTCACCCATCATGGCCATGTGATAGCAGTCATACTGCATTTTTAGCGCCGGATGTTGCACCGCTTCAAGCATCTCTTGGGCCTGGGCAATGTTCTGTACTAAAAAGCGCGGCATGTCGGTGCCATTAATCATTTCCATCACCGGCTGGATCTGCTGGCTGCTAAGCATATGGCTGGCCATTTTCAGGTTCTCGGCCAGTGTTCTGAGGCAAGGCAGCAGATCGGCATCCTGGGGCTGTTTACCAGCCAGAATATTGACACTTGGCACTTTGAGTGCAACCGCGTATTCAATGGCCTGTTCAACGGCATGACGAAACTCGATTTCCTTGCCCGGCACACCGGCCAGCCCGTTGCCGCCTTGCATTAAATCTCCGGCCGGAACATTAATCAGGCACAGCGTCAGTTCATGCAAGGTTAGCTGGCTTTGAATCTGCGCAATGCTCAGTTCATATGGAAACTGGATTTCAACATGCTGGAAGCCGTGTTGTCTGGCCAGTGCAAAGCGCTCAAGTAGCGGCACTTCAGTAAAAATCATAGAAAGATTTACGGCAAGTTTCGTCATAAACAATGTCCTGCATTCCCTGTGCAAAGGGTGAAATTAAGTGGTCTGTTCCACCTGTTGAATGACCGTGGATAAATCTGCTTCCGCAAAGCCTTTGGCCTGATGCGCTTGCAGTTGTTGCAAAGCCTGCTGTGCCACCGGAATATTCAGCTGATAATGCGCAGCCAGGGTCAGGGCATTGTTCAGGTCTTTGGACAGGGTCTGGACTTTCCACTGCACCGGTTCAAAGCTATGACTGGCCATGCGCGGGGTTAGAATCTGAAACGGTTTGGAGTCAGCAAATCCACCGGCCAGTGCGGGTGCCAGTAAAGTGGTGTCTACCCCAGCTTGAGCTGCAAGCGCGACAGCTTCGGCAATCAGGGTACTGTTGGCCGCGACAATCAGCTGATTACAGATTTTGGTGGCCTGTCCGGTGCCACTGGCGCCCATACGGGTCACGCGCTGTGAGAGCACATTATAAATCAGGGTCAGTTTTTCAATGGTGGCGGCATCACCGCCGGCAAAGATAACCAGGGTGCCTTGTTCTGCGCCCGCTGTGCCGCCCGACACTGGTGAATCAATCCACTTCACCTGCTGACGGGCTGCCTGTTCAGCCAGTGTCAGGGTTTTATCCACAGACAGGCTGGAGAAATCCACAATCACTTGCTTGGCCTGTAAATGCGGCTGAATCTGCTCAAAAACGGCTTGGACTGCATTGTCATCGGCCAGGCAGCTTAAAATTACCGGATATTGACCAATCTTTTCTAGGGCCAGTGCTTCAGCACCCATGTCCAGCAGTTCCTCACAGGCAGCAGCAGTGCGGTTCCAGACCGCGACCCGAAAACCGGCATGAATCAGACGTGCTGCCATGCGTGTGCCCATTAAGCCCATACCCAGAAAGGCGATGGGCGTATTGCGATCAAAACTCATGCTTCTCTTCCCGATCTTGATGCTCTGTGCTTAGTTAAATTGACGCGGTAAAAAACTGGTGTCAGGTTGCTTGTCTTTTTTACGCGCCAGTTGACTGTTTTTGCCAAGCAGTAATTTCAGCTGCCAGATTTTTTCCAGACGTAAGGATTTTTGTGGATTATGTTCCATGGCATCTAGCACCTGTTTGGCCGCAGCCAGCGCATCCGGAGAACGCTGCGCCAGTTCCTGCGCCAGAATCTGGGCATGATCCAGTGGGGTGTCACTTAAGTGGGTGACTAAGCCAATTTCTTTGGCATATTGCGCTTCAAAAATACGGGCGGTGAGGGTCAGTTCTTTGGCTAGGTCCAGGCCAATCAGGCCTTTTAAAGAGCGGCTCAGACCCATATCCGGTACCAGCCCCCAGCGGCTTTCCATAATTGACATCTGGGTTTTAGGATGGGCAATACGAATATCTGCTGCCAGTGCCAGTTGCATCCCGGCTCCAAAACAGTAACCTTCAATCGCAGCAATCACAGGGACGGGCAATTCCTGCCAGATCAGAAAGGCTTTTTGAAACAGGCTCTGGCCGGGTTTGAGTAATTCCCAGGCGGCAAAGGCACGATTTTGCGGATTGTTTAAATCGGCCAGATCAATACCGGCACTAAACACTTCGGCTTCACCAGTCAGAATGACGCAGCGCAAGCTACGGTCTTTTTTTAGCTGCCTGGCAGTTTTGACCAGCTGTTTTAATAATGCAAAGCTCATGGCATTGCGTTTTTCCGGGCGATTCAGTCGCACAATGGCAATGCCGTTATTTTTTTCTACCTGTACTATGGTCATGGTCTAAACTCTTATTTTTCCTCTGTTGAGCATAGCATGCAGATACGCATGATACATGACAGGGCAGTCACATCCATCTTTCAAGACCCTGACTTTAGTCGAGTCAGACTACTGCGTGTGCTTGTTTAGAATCTGCTCGGCGGCATGTTCAACCTGAGCAATCACGGCTTGTAATTCATCAAAGCGTCTTAGCACTTCCTGAATAAAGGCATCATCGGCTTTACGGCGTTCTTTACGTAAGGTCGAAACAAACTGCTCAAAAGAACCGGTGGCTTCCTGCAGGCTTGGGGTGCCGACATAACGGGTGGCGCCATACAGGCGATGCAGCACATGCTCCAGTTGCGGGAAATCTTCCAGTTCAATCAGCTGCTGCATTTCATGCAGTTCGGTGGCAAAGCTGTCGAGCAGCATACGCAGCAGATCCAGTGCCAGATCTTCCTTGTTGGCGGCCAGCATCAGGCTTTGCTGCCAGTCAAGAACCAGCGGATCAAGCGCTTCAATCACCACGGCTTTTTCCACTGCCGGCACCTTGTTAAAGTTTTCAGTGGTCCAGTGGGTCAGAATCTGGATGATCTGTTCAATCTGGATTGGCTTGGTGACGTAATCATCCATGCCGACTTTCAGCAGGTTCTGTTTTTCATCGGCCAGCGCATGCGCGGTCAGGGCGATAATTGGCAGGCGTTTATGCTTGTCGAGGGTGGACTCCAGCGAGCGGATGGCGCGGGTGGTATCAATCCCGGACATCACCGGCATCTGAATATCCATAAACACCAGATCAAACGGTTTGGCATCCTGTTCAATCCGCTCTTGCAGGATATTCAGGGCTTCCTGACCGCTCAGCGCTTTGGTGGTGGTGACATTCAGTTCACCTAACAAGGCTTCTAAAACAATCAGGTTTGGCAAGTGGTCATCTACCGCCAGCACATGCAGCCCCTGTCCATCAAAGACTTCGGTGCCTGTATCTTCAAACGGATTTTCATTGTTTAGTAACTGAATCAGCGCGCCACGGCTTAAAGGCTGATACAGCGGGCGGGTGCGATATTCATTCAGCATGCTTGGATCAAGCGCCATCTGGTAGCCGTAAATGGCCAGATTGCCCTGATAGCGGCTGCGAATTTCTTTCAGTAAGGCTTCGGTGTCACCGCTATGATCGACAATTAACCAGGTGTCTTCTTCCGGTGTAGACAGGTGATTGAGTCGGCTGAATAAGTCCAGAATCGAAGTGGTTTCGGTATGCTGGACCTGATAATTTTCCAGATAGTGACGCAGCACATTGGCGGTTGCCGGATGCGCCAGATAGGACACCACATGCTTGTTGGCAAAGCGTGGGTGCACAATAATTTCATCCTCATCAATGCTGAATACGGCAGTAAACCAGAAGGTCGAGCCTTTTTCAGTCGGTGCGCGTTCCTGGTTGTCTTCAAAGCCAATCTGGCCCTGCATTAAATGTACCAGCTGCTTGGAAATGGCCAGCCCCAGACCGGTACCGCCAAACTGACGGGTCACAGAAGCATCGCCTTGCGAGAAGGATTCAAACAGTTTTTTCCGGTCGGTGCCGCTTAAACCAATACCGCTGTCCTGCACGCTAAAGTGAATCATGCTCTGACCGATATCTTCATGTTCAATGCGCGCACGTACAATAATTTCACCATCCGGGGTGAATTTAATGGCATTGGAAATCAGGTTGGTCAGCACCTGCTTAAAGCGCAGGGCATCGCCAATCACATGCTTTGGCACGTTGTCAGCATAATAAAAGGCCATCGCAATCTGCTTCTGCGCGGCCAGCGGCGACAGCATGTCCATTACATCATAAATGGCTTCTTCCAGATCAAAAGGTGCGGTTTCCAGTTCCAGTTTGCCGGCATCAATTTTCGAGAAATCCAGTACATCGTTAATCAGCGCCAGCAGATGCGCCGAGGATTTGCGAATGGTTTGCAGATACAGGTTCTGCTCATTGCTGAGATTACCCTGGCGCAGTAATAAATGGATAAAGCCATCAATACTGTTCAGCGGAGTACGTAATTCATGGCTGATATTGGCCAGGAAGACCGATTTGGACTGGTTGGCTGAAATCGCCTGGTCACGTGCCTGACGGTAAGTAATGTTCTGGACTTCCAAGGTATCTAGGGTGCGGCGCAAGTCATCTTCGGTCTGTTCGGTATGTTCTTTTAGTTCTAGAAAGCTGAAATGCAGACGCTTGACCACATTGGCAATATCACGCTGCAATAAACGCAGCTCGCCGGTACTGTTAATTACCATGTGCTGATCTAGCGTGTCGGCATTCAGGCGTTGCAGTTGCATACGGATTTCGTACATTGGCGCAATCCAGCGGCGCGAATAGAAATTTAGACACAGCAACAGCAGCATCAGGGTCAACAGGCCGGTGGCAATCAGCACGGTCATGACCCGATAACGGGCAATTTCCAAAGGCTGATTGTCCAGCTCGATTAGCAGCCAGGCATACTGGCTCTGGCTTTCATCAATACGTAAACCATAGACATGGCTGTCTTTATGCTGAATGGGGCCAAAGAAGGCGGCATCGCGCGGAAAACTGGGCCAGCCAGCCTGATCCTGATAGCCCATACTCAGGCGGCTACGGCCTTGGGAATCAATAATGGCAGTCCGAAGTAAATGCTTTTCATTGAGCAGGTCCTGCATATAGCTGCGTGCCTGTTCATATTGCCAAGGAAAGGTGTTGAGCTGCTGTAAGGCCACTTCAGATGGCATTTCATAGCGGGTTAAAATCGCAATCGCCATCTGCTTTTGCTGGGCGCGCGCTGCATTCGAGGTTTCGGTCAGAACCAGCCCTGCACCGACCGCCGCCAGCACCATAATGGGCACAAATATCAGGGCAATCAGTTGCCCATAAGCATGATTTAAATGTAGGCGCTTAAATAACTTTTTATTGATATTTGACATGGTTAAAGCAGTTTATTCGTTCTGCCGAGCAGTTTAGCACGCTTTATTTTAAAACTGACTGTGCTTTAAGCACTTTCACGAAAAAGCTGGTGAAAAGAGTGCAGGCGGGTGGTTTTTTTCATACAATATGCGCACCTAGAGAAAGGTGCAAATAATGAGTAATACCCCCCCTGATTTCCAAGCCGATGAATTTCTATTAGATCATTATGTGGGCAAAACGCCATTGGTACGCTTGCAGCGTCTTGCAAGTCATACCCAAGCCACGGTGTTGGCCAAATTGGAAGGCAACAATCCGGCAGGTTCAGTCAAAGACCGCCCAGCGTATAACATGATTATGCAGGCGGAAAAGCGCGGTCAGATCAAGCCGGGTGATACCTTGATTGAAGCCACCAGCGGAAATACGGGGATTGCACTGGCCATGGTGGCTGCCATGCGTGGTTATCAGATGAAACTGATCATGCCGAACAACATGAGTCAGGAACGTAAAGATGCCATGCGTGCCTATGGTGCCGAACTGATTGAAGTGACCAAAGAACAGGGCATGGAAGGAGCGCGTGATCTGGCCCTGCAAATGCAGGCCGAAGGTAAAGGTCTGGTACTGAACCAGTTTGGCAACCCGGACAATGTCGAAGCGCATTACTTGACCACCGGGCCGGAAATCTGGCAGCAAACTGGCGGTAAAATTACCCACTTTGTCAGCTCGATGGGGACCACTGGCACCATTATGGGGGTATCCAAATACCTGAAAGAAATGAATCCGGATATTCAGATTGTCGGTTTACAGCCTTCAGATGGTTCCAGCATTGCCGGTATTCGCCGCTGGCCGGAAGAATACTTACCGACCATTTTTGACCGCAGTCGTGTCGACCGGATTATTGATATTCCGCAAATTGAAGCCGAGCGGACCATGCGTAAACTGGCACAAAAAGAAGGTATCAGTGCCGGAACGTCATCGGGTGGTGCGGTCTGGGCTTCACTGAAACTGGCAGAAGAAAACCCGGATGCGGTGATTGTCTGCATTATCTGCGACCGGGGTGACCGTTATTTATCGACCGGTTTATTTTCCGTTCAAGATCCTGAATAAACCACTGTCAAGCTGTAGAGAAAATTATGCGTCTACCTGTGTTGGTATTTGATATTGAAACATGGACCGACCTGAAGTCGGGGGCGCATCTGTATGGTCTGGATTTGCCGGAGGCAGATCTGGAGCAGGCACTGATGAAGCTGCGCCGTCAGGAATCAGGTATGGATTTTCAGCGTTTGCCGCTGCATGAAATTGTCTGTATTTCCGGCCTGTGGATTGATGAAACCGGCTTAATGACCCTGTTTTCTTTTAGCCGGGAACAGTATACCGAAGCCGAAATCCTGAAAAAATTTCTGTCGATTTTTGACAAGCGTCATCCGACTCTGGTGAGCTGGAACGGTTCGCAGTTTGATTTGCCGGTGATTTTATATCGTGCCATGTATCATGGCCTGTCTGCGCCAAGTCTGTTTGATCAGGGCGAAATTGACACGCAAAAGCGCTATAATAACTACCAGAACCGCTATCATCAGCGGCATATTGACTTGATGGATGTGATGGCCATGTTTAATGGCCGGAATTTCCAGAAACTGGATGATATGGCGCATCTGCTGGGTTTTCCGGGTAAACGCGGTGAAGCCGGTTATCATGTGCCGGAATATATCCGCGCCGGTGAATGGCTCAAACTCACCAGCTATTGTGAAGGTGATGTGCTGAATACCTGGCTGATCTATCTGCGCTGGCTCTTGCTGAAAGGGCAGTTGCAGCTGGATGATCATCGCCTGTGGGTTCAGACCACCATCCAGTATTTATCCAGCCTGCCACAGCATGGCGAGTTCCTCGCAGCCTGGCGCCAGAATGCACAAGCCACATACTTTACTGCTGCAGACTTCCCATCTTCCACACTTTAGGTGCTCATGAAACATCGTCCATCCGCTCGTCCAGCTCAACCCCTGATCCATACCTTTCAGGTTGAGTCGCTGTCCCATGAAGGGCGCGGGATTGCACACTATGGTTCACAGCCTGAACATCCGCAGGATAAACACGGCAAGAAGGTGTTTATTCAGGGTGCCTTGCCGGGTGAAACAGTCAAAGCACGGATTCATCATGTCACCAAACGGTTAGAAGAAGCCGACTGTATCGAACTGTTATCTGCACCTGCCGAGATGCGGGTCGAGCCGCCGTGTCCGTATTTTGGTGTCTGTGGCGGCTGCAATATGCAGCATATCCAGCTGGATGAGCAGATTCGTTTAAAACAGGATGTACTCAAGTCGCACCTGCAGCATTTTGCCGGCATTCAACCGGATGAATGGCTGACACCGTTACGTTCAACCCGGGAGGATTATCGCCGCCGTGCCCGGATCGGGGTGCGTTATTTCCCGAATAAAGACAAACTGGTGGTCGGTTTCCGGGAACGCCAGAGCAACCGGCTGACCTCAATTGACCGCTGTCTGATTCTGGACCGTGAACTCGGTTCAATCACCCGCCTGAAACAACTACTCCAAAGTCTAAAAGGCAAAGCCGACATTGGTCATGTAGAATTGGCAATGGGTGACACGGAAATTGCCCTGTTGGTCCGGCATACGGAAAAATTATCTGAGTCAGATGTCAACCAACTGCTCAAATTTGCGTTACAGAAACAATGGCAACTGTATCTGCAGCCTGCGGGACCAGACAGTGTGCAACGTGTAGATCAACCTGATCAGGCTATGCGTCTGCATTATGCACTGCCGGAATTTGAGCTGAAATTTGCTTTCCATCCGCTGGATTTTACCCAGGTAAATTCCACCGTGAATCCGCAAATGGTCAAGCTGGCATGTGATTTGCTTCAGTTGCAGGCAGGTGAGCGTGTGCTGGATCTGTTTTGTGGATTAGGCAATTTCTCTTTACCTTTGGCGCGCTGTGTCGGCGAAAACGGTACGGTGGTTGGCGTGGAAGGTTCAGATGAAATGGTGCATCGTGGTGCGGAAAATGCCCAGCTGAACGGGTTAACTCAGGTGAAATTCTTTTCACAAGATTTAACAAAAGATTTTTCGCATCATTCTTGGGCAAATCAAGGATTTGATGCATTATTGATTGACCCTCCGCGCTCCGGTGCCGAGGAAGTCATGCATTATGTGCCCAAATTTGGTGCGGCAAGAATCGTTTATGTGTCATGTAATCCGGCTACACTTGCAAGGGATGCGGGGATGCTGGTGCAACAGGGCTATCGTTTAAGCAAAGCCGGGGTGATGGATATGTTTAGCCATACCGGTCATGTAGAATCGATTGCCTTATTTGAGCAAGAAAAATCAATAAACGATTTATAGAAAATGAAGTATATAGAGGTAGGAGTAGGGTATGGTCACAGTACGTGAACAACTTCCTGGACGATTAAACGAATTGTCTGAGGAAACGACTGTAGAACATGCCGAGCAAGCACGACAGGATCTGGCAGAATGGCTGGACCGGGTTCGTGACATCTTAGATGGGGCAGCATTAGCAAAACTCGAAGAAGTTGCCACCTATACGTTACAAAAAGAGCTGGAAACGACAGTCAAGCACCGGTCCAATACCTTGTATACCGGAATTGAAATGGCCGATATTCTGGCGCATTTGCATGTCGATGAAGATACCTTGTCGGCTGCCATGCTGTACCGCAGTGTGCGTGAAGGGGTGATGACCCTGGAAGAAGTGCGTGAGCATTTCGGTGACAGCGTACATACCCTGGTCAAAGGTACCCTGTCGATGGGTAAGCTGTCCGAGCTGATTGAAAAGAATAAACGGCTGGAAGATCACTTCAATAACAACCAGCGCGAGCATCTGACCGGCATTTATAAAATGCTGATTTCAGTCACTGAAGATGTGCGTGTGGTGCTGATCAAGCTGGCTGAACGTACTTATGCCTTACGTGAACTGACCACAGCGTCCAAAGAGCGTCAGGAACGGGTCGCGCGTGAAATTCTGACCATTTACTCGCCGCTGGCGCACCGTCTGGGCATTGCCCAGTTAAAATGGGAGCTGGAAGATCTGGCTTTCCGTTATCTGGCGCCGGACCGTTATAAAGAAATTGCGTCTTTACTGAATGAAAAACGGCTGGAACGTGAGCAATATATCCAGTTTGTAATTGATAAGCTCAAGAGTGAACTGGCGGCGCATGGCATTGAGTCGGAAATTACCGGCCGGGTTAAACACATTTATTCGATTTATCGAAAAATGAAGAGTAAAGACCTGAGCTTCGACCAGCTCTATGACATTCGTGCGGTGCGGGTACTGGTCAAAACCATTCCGGAATGTTATCACTCGCTCGGTATCGTACATCAGCTGTGGCGGCATATTCCGCATCAGTTTGATGACTACATTACCAATCCGAAAGCCAATGGTTATCGCTCGCTACATACTGCAGTGATTGCTGAAAACAAGTCGCTGGAAGTGCAAATCCGTACCATGGAAATGCATGAAGAAGCGGAACTTGGCGTGTGTTCGCACTTTAACTATAAAGAAGGCAGCAAAACCACCGATCATTCCTTCAACCATCGTTTGCATTCTTTGCGTGCGGTGCTGGAGCATTATCAGGAGCGTAATGATGCCAGTGCGCATAAGTCCGATGATGAAACTGAAAACTTCGAGCAGCTGCAAGAGTTTGAAGATTTTGAAAAGATTTATGTGTTTAGCCGCGATGGGGATATTAAAGAATTACCGCGTGGCTCGACCGTGCTGGACTTTGCCTACCATGTGCATACCGAGGTTGGTAACAAGTGTTATGCCGCGCGGGTCAATCAGCGTTATGTGCCGCTGACCTATACCTTAAAAACCGGTGAACAGGTCGAAATTCTGACCAAGAAAGACCGTGAACCAAACCGTGACTGGCTGGTGAACTCACTTGGTTATATCAAGACTGCGCGGGCGCGTGACAAGTTACGCCACTGGTTCAGACAGCAGGACCGCAGCAAGAATCTGGAAATTGGCCGTGATATTCTGAATAAGGAATTGTCGCGTCTGGCGATTCACCCGAAAAGTATCGACTTGAATGATTACTGCAATCACTTTAATGTCAAACTCGGTGAAGACATCCTAATTGGCCTGGTCAATGGTGAAATCAGCCTGCATGCGTTGATTAACCAGGTTAACCGGCATATGCATCTGGATCAGGATGAACCGGAACTGGTATTAAAACCGACCTTGAATCCGCGTGCCAGCCATACTTTGTCGGCGCATGGTATTCTGATTGATGGTCTGGATAACGTCGAGCTGCATATTGCCCAGTGCTGTCAGCCGGTACATGGTGAATCCATTGCTGGTTATATTACCCTGAATCGCGGCGTCAGCATTCATAAGGTGGCTTGTCCGGATTATGTACGCATGATCAGCCAGGAGCCGGAACGTGCGGTCGAAGCCGACTGGGAAATGCAGCCAACCCGTGGTCAAAGCGTGCAGATTGTAGTGGAAGCCTATGATCGCCGTGGTCTGCTGAAAGATCTGACTCAGGTGATTTTCTCCGATCAGATTAATATTCGTCAGGTGAATACCATTTCCGAAAATGATGGTATTGCCAATATGAAGCTGTTAATTGAAGTCAAAGGTCTGGCGCAACTGTCACGTCTGCTGGCACGTTTGGAGCAGCAGCCGGGGATTATCAGCGCACGTCGTTTGGTGCAGGGCAATTAAACTTTCTTTCTTATCTTTGAAAAAACCAGTGATCTTGATCGCTGGTTTTTGTTTAGGCAGGGAATGCGTCCACACATGAGCGCACAGATCATTCTAGAATTGGCCCGTCTGGCACAGATTGCACCGCAGCAGCCGGCGCTGGAGCGTAAAGCGTACATCCAGCAGCAGAAGCAGGCCATTTATGCTTTTCGTAACCAGCGCCTATCGGCCTATTTAAACGCGCCAATCTGCTCGGAAGATTTTGACCGTACTGCGTATGGCAAGCCGTTTTTGCCTGCGTATCCGCAGTTGGCCCTGAATCATAGTCACAGCCGTCAGCACTATGCACTGGCCTATAGCGAGCAGCTGCAAGATGTTGGGGTTGATGTTGAAGATCTGGATCGCAAGGTGCGCTTTGAGAGTCTGGCCAGGCACATGTTTCATCCGGCTGAATGGGAATTGTGGCAGGCTTATGGCCAGGAGACAGATTACTGGTTTAAGGTCTGGACTACCAAGGAGGCTGTTCTGAAAGCGTCAGGGCTGGGTATTCGCATGAGTCTGAACCAGCTGAATAGCGGGGTTCATCCGCATCAGCAGGGTGGATTTTGTCATCATGAGGGCTTGGGTACGTTTGCCTATCAGCATCTGAAGATTGGTGGCTGTATGCTGACCGTAGCCTGGCGTTCTGAACGTTCCTGTAAGGGATTTCAGTTTCCCAAGCTGCAACTGATCCGCCATTAAAAAAGCCCATCCGGAGATGGGCTTTTGCTGGTATGGGAGGGATAAGAATTAAGGAATTTCTTCCTCTTCAAATTCCGGCTTCACCTGCACAATAAAGTCTTGACGGTTCAGACCACGCCACAGTGCAAAGGCGGTACCAATATAAATCGAAGAATAAGTCCCGACAAAGACACCGACAAACATGGCAATCGAGAACCATTTCAGGCCATCACCGCCCATCAGCATCATCGCCACCACCACCAGTAACAGTGTCATCGAAGTGTGGATGGTACGACGTAAGGTTTCGGTTAAGGCAATGTTGACCACTTCCAGCGGCGAAGCGCCCCGAATTTTACGGAAGTTTTCACGAATACGGTCCGAGACCACAATGTTATCGTTGAGCGAGAAGCCGATAATTGCCAGCAGGGCTGCCAATACGGTCAGGTCAAACGGCCATTGCATCATCGCAAAAATACCCACCGTCAAGATAATATCGTGGAACAGGGACAGTACCGCACCCATCGCCAGTTTGAACTCGAAGCGGATGGTGACATAAATCAGCATCAGGATCAGCGCCAGTGCCACGGCACCTGCAGAACGCACATACAGCTCGTTACCGACCTGACCGCCGACCACATCAACCTTGGTCACATCGGCGCTGTTGCCCGGCAATTGTGCCGCTGCAGTAATGGTCTGGGTCAGGTCTTCGACTTCAATCTCGTCCTGCACCGGCATACGCACCATCAGGTCACGTTCAGAACCCAGGGTCTGTACCACTGGATCACGGAAACCGGCCTGCGTCAGGGCAGAAGAGACATCGCTGGCTTTCACCGGATTGCTGTAGTTCAGCTCTGCGGCAATACCGCCGGTAAAGTCCAGACCCAGATTTAAGCCTTTGGTGGCAATAAAGAAGATGCTGGCCACGGTTAAAATGATCGAAAGCAATGCCGCCGGCAACGCAATCTTCATAAACGGAATGACGCGCTCATCATCCGGACGGCCGTATTTTTTCGGATTCAGTTGAGTATTCTCAGTCATCATCGATCTCCTTAAATGCTCAACTTTTTCAGGTTACGGCGTTTGCCATAAATGATCTGTACAATCGCACGGGTTACGGTAATGGCCGTAAACATCGAGCAGACAATACCAATCATTAAGGTCACGGCGAAGCCTTTAATCGGGCCGGTACCAATTGCGAACAGAATGAACGCCACCAGGAAGGTGGTTAAGTTCGAGTCGAAAATGGTGTTATAGGCCCGGTCATAACCGGCTACAATGGCCTGTTTTGGTGAGGCTCCCCATTTGATTTCTTCCCGTATTCGCTCACAGATCAGCACGTTGGCATCGACTGCCATACCAATGGTAATGACGATACCGGCAATACCTGGCAAGGTTAAAGAAGCACCAATCCATGACATCACTGTCAGGATCATCGCCAGGTTAAATACCAGCGCGAAGTTGGCAATCACACCAAACAGACGGAAGAACACCACCATCCAGATCGCAACCAGAATAAAACCGATCTGGGTCGAGGTTACGCCCTTGTCGATATTTTCCTGACCCAGACTAGGACCAATCACACGTTCTTCAACGAAGTACATTGGCGCAGCCAGGGCACCGGCACGTAACATCAGTGCCAGTTCAGCCGCTTCTTGCGGTGAATCCAGACCGGTAATCCGGAACTGTGAACCCAACACTGCCTGAATGGTCGCGGCGTTGATCACTACAGATTCTGTATATGGGGTACGCACTTCAGTCTGGACGCCGGTTTCCGGATCAGTTACATAGCTGATGCGCTGCTTGTTCTCAATGAACAGAACCGCCATACGTTTACCGACCGCATTACGGGTCGCGTCTGCCATCAGCTTACCGCCTGCAGAGTCGAGGGTAATATTTACCTCGGCACCGCCAGTATCCTGACTAAAGCCACTCGATGCATTCTGTACGCGCTCACCGGTTAAAATACGGCTACGGTTCAGCAGCAACTGACGGCCACTGTCGAGTGATTCAAAGGCAAAGGCTTCAGTGCCCGGTGGTAAGGTCTGGCTGCTGAGCTGACCGGTATACGGGTCAATATGCTGATCATTCAGATCAGAGACCAGACGGAATTCCAGGTTCGCAGTACGACCCAGAACACGCTTGGCTTCAGCGGTATCCTGTACACCCGGCAATTCCACCACAATACGGTTGCTGCCTTGGGTTTGGACCAGCGCTTCGGCCACACCTAACTCGTTAATACGGTTACGCAGCGTGGTCAAGTTCTGGTTCACGGCATAGGATTCAATTTCCTGCTTGCGCGTGTCGGTATAGGTCAGGCGCAACATGGCACCATCTGTGGTGGCCAGTGCCTGCTGGTTAAACTCGTTGCCGTTACGGCGCAAGAAGTCCATTACGGCTGAGCGGTCGTCATTGTTGGCGAACTGCACGGTAATGGTGTTGTTATTCAAAGACAGGCTGTTGAATTTCAGCTTGTTGTCGCGCAGTTGGCGACGCAGGTCAGTCGCAGAGGTTTCCATGCGCTGGCTGATGGCCTTGTCCATATCCACTTCCAGCAGGAAGTGAACACCACCACGCAAGTCCAGACCCAGTTTCATTGGCTTGGCGCCAATTTTCTGTAGCCATTCAGGAGTGGTTGGCGCCAGGTTGAGGGCCACGACATAATCATCACCCAAGCCCTGACGTAATGCATCTTTGGCTTTAAGCTGTGCTTCGCTTGAGTCCAGACGCAACAGGGCTGCGTTATTGGTAAAGCTGTTGTCATGGCTGGCAATATTTTCTGATTTTAGAATTTGCTCTGCTTTTTGTACGATGCTTTGGTCAATTTGGGTACCGGCTTTGGCCCCAGAAATCTGAACCGCAGGTTCATCTGGATACAAACTTGGCAGGGCATATAATGTACTCACCACCAGAACCACAAGGATGAGTAGATATTTCCATGCTGGGTAACGCATTTAATTTTCTTCTTAAAATGAAAAAGTCGTGCGGGCGCACGACTAATTTTTGATTAAAGGTTGTTTAATGTGCCTTCAGGCAGAACTGAAATCACACTGGTACGCTGAATTTTTACTTCTACGCCGCGGTTCAGTTCAACCACTGCAAAATCACCTTCAAGTTTGGTGATTTTACCCATCAGGCCACCAGCAAACACCACTTCGCTGCCTACGCCCAGGCTGTCGATCAGGGCACGGTGTTCTTTGGCACGTTTTGATTGCGGGCGCCAAATCAGGAAGTAGAAAATTGCAATAAATACTGCAATCATCAAAAGGTTAGCAACCATGCTTGGTTGTTGTGCAGCTTCACCTGCTGCGTGAGCAGTAGAAATAAAAAGGCTCATTTCATTTTCCTAAACTAAAAACTGGAATCAATAACATTGATAATAAATTGACTTGTTCTGCAATTTACCCTGTCTTTTTCTTCAGCGCAAATACTGAAAAGATTAATCTTGCGGACAAGGCGGCACATCCAAACCGCGACGGGCGTAAAAGTCCTGTACAAAGTCATCAAAAGTGCCATTGTCCAAGGCATTACGGATATCTTGGGTAAAGCGTTGGTAATAGCGCAGGTTATGGATGGTACCGAGCATTGAACCGAGCATCTCGCCGCATTTTTCCAGATGGAACAGGTAGGCGCGGGTAAAGTTCTTGCAGGTATAACAGTCACAGTGCGGATCGAGCGGGCTCTGGTCATGACGGTATTTGCTGTTGCGAATCCGTACCAGACCATCGGTCACGAAATAATGACCATTACGGGCATTACGGGTTGGCATTACGCAGTCAAACATATCCACCCCGCGGCGAATACCTTCCACAATATCTTCCGGTTTGCCGACACCCATCAGGTAACGTGGTTTATCTTCCGGCATTTTGTTCGGCAGATAATCCAGTACCTTGATCATTTCTTCTTTTGGTTCACCGACTGACAGACCGCCAATGGCATAACCATCAAAACCGACTTCTAGCAGACCATTTAAAGACTCATCACGTAAATCTTCATACATCCCGCCCTGAATAATCCCGAACAGGGCATTTTTATTTTCAAGGACATTGTGATGATGTTCTTTACAGCGTTTGGCCCAGCGTAACGACAGCTGTAAAGATTTCTGTGCTTCTTCATGGGTCGCTGGATACGGCGTACATTCATCAAAAATCATGACGATGTCTGAGTTCAGAACCTTCTGGATTTCCATGGAAATTTCTGGAGAAAGGAATACTTTGGAGCCGTCAATCGGTGAACGGAAAGTCACGCCTTCTTCTTTAATCTTGCGCATGGCACCCAGACTAAAGACCTGGAAACCGCCAGAATCGGTCAGAATCGGCTTGTCCCATTTCATGAATTCGTGCAGGCCACCATGTTCTTTAATGACATCCAGACCCGGACGCAAATACAGATGGAAGGTGTTGCCTAAAATAATTTGTGCTTGAATGTCTTCAATATCACGCGGGAGCATGCCCTTAACGGTGCCATAGGTTCCGACAGGCATAAACACGGGGGTTTCCACCACACCATGTTCAAGAGTTAAACGACCACGACGGGCGCGACCCGATTGGCCTAATTTTTCAAACTTCATACAGGTTCCAAATCAAGGCGAAAAAACAGTTCGCTGATTGTTTGCGCTAAAAGTTCATCATTTTCCTAGATTCTGCCGTGAATTGCTAGTTTTGATGCGTTTTCTTGGGTAAATATTGTGGAGGAAAATCATGGCAATTACATGGCATAAAACTGCTGAATCCGTTGCTGGATTTCATCTTTCGGGAGGGCAAACAGGCCCTGTTCATTTCTGTCCATGGCAGCAATCGAGTGAATCAGACGCTGGATATACAGATTGCTGTCAATAAAGCCCGGTTCTAGCGTCAGCAAATAGGCGGCGTGGGCTATTTCCAGGTAATCATAAGGTTCAATTTCCAGCAGCTGCGCCAGATCAATCAGCAGGTCTTTATCAATCTGCTGTAATTTTATCGCTGGTGGATGGGATGAAGCATCCAGCAGAGCAGGGCGCTGTTGATGGGCCAGAAATTCTGCCAGTAAGGGGCTCTGCGTATTCAGCAGCCGTGCAGAGTCCGCTGTCATTTGTGGCTGTTTGGCCACCTGCATAAAAAACACCATTGAACTCAGGTCCAATCCATAGGCATTCGACAAGGCGTGTCGGGCTTGCTGAAACACATTCAGCAAAACCTGTAGATGGTTCTGTTGCTCGGAGTCACGCTGCTGGGCCAGTGGATGCCCAAAGATATGGCGCTTCTGGAAATAGTCTGTGAACAGGCGTTTAAACTGATTCAAATGCTGCTGATGCGGCTGGCTGCGATAGCGCCATTTCTGGACTGACCATTTGTCATGGTCTGACAGGTACTGAGCCGGATCTTCCTGCTCGCTAAACAGGCAGCGCCGGGTGGAAATGGCCAGATATTCAAAACCCAGATATTCATTCAGCACCAGGGCGCAGGCATAAATATGGTCCTGTTCATACTGCTCATAGAGTTGAAAAAACTCGTGAATGAGTGCCGCTTGAAAGCTCTGCAGATGTTCTAACATGGTCGGGACTAACTTTTTTATTTTTAATCATGCTGTGGTAATGCCTGAGCTATTGTTGATATTTTGCTCAGTGTTCTGATTGTGACAAAGCGCAGCCAAATGTCAACCGGATGTCATCTGCGCGGGGAAAATCTCGCTGTAATCACGACAGGCGGTTTGACATTGAATCAAGAGGTCATCTTGGTTTTAAAAATTCGGGCGATACTCAAAGCCTTGCTGCATGCTTGGATCACGGAACGGGCGAATGGCTTTTTTGCCCAAAGTTAAGGTATTAATGATGTTGTTCGGGAAAATCTGAATCTGGTTATTAAACAGCTCGACATTGCGGTTAAAAATGGTAATCGCAGCACCGACATTTTCATTCTGTTCTTCAATTTCGTGCATCATTTTTAAATAGATGTCATTGGCTTTCAGCTCAGGATAGTTCTCGACCACCACGTTTAGGTTGTGCAGCAGCTCTTTACTTAAACGCTCAATATGTTGCAGCTGGGCGCTGTCGGTACTGTCCAGTTTCAGGTTTAATACGTTTTGGCGCAGTTCGGTTACTTTGGCCAGCGTGCCCTGTTCAAAACTGGAATATTGCTCCACCACTGGAATCAGCTGTTCCAGAATCTTGACTTTCTGGCGTTCGTAACTGGTGACATCGGCCCAGGCACGAATACTGGCATTGTGATAACGCACAATACTGTTGCGAATCAGAATCCCGATAATCAGCATGGCCAGAATGATAGCCAGAAAAATCATCAATCCCATAGAAATCTCCCCACGTCCAAATTTATAAAAGCTGCAGCAAATGGCGTTGTAATTGTTCTAGATACGGTAATTTAAATGTACGCAGATGTCCACGTAAAGCCGAAATATCCTGAATGGTTTTATAGGTGCTGCTGGCCTGAAACAGGTTCTGGCTACCTATATAGCACAGGATTTTCTGTTCAGGATGAAACAGCAGATCGCCGGGCTGCGCGTTCAGGAAATTGGCCAGTTTCAGCACCACCGCCGGAGTCAGCTGCCGGGCCATCTGATGAGTATCGGTGCCATAGATGTTTAACTGCCGGTTAATCTGAATATCACTGGTATGCCACGGCTGGGTATAGGGGTAGGCAAAGCTTTTACGCTGCGAGCTGAGCGCCAGTCCCTGTAACTCGACCCCAAAGACAATGGCACCCCACAGGAATTTTTCAATTTCTTTGAGCCGCATTTTGTTGCCATTCTGGTCTTGGACCTGAATTTCAGAGACATAGCGATATTCAAACAGCATCACCTGATGGGTCTGGCCCTGTTCATCCTGCCAGTGGGTCAGAGCATAGCGGCGAATGTCATTGCTGAGATTGCCTTGCTGGAACAGCGGAAACAGCTGTTTGATTTGCGCAATAAAACGGACCGGCTGGAAGATGACCTGTTCATGCCGGGGAATGCTGTTAAAGGCCAGCTGATACTTGAGCGCCAGTGCCTGTTGCTCCAGTTCCTGAATGGCATTGGTGATTGGGCGGCTGGATTCATAACAGAGAAACGCACCAAAGATCAAAAGGCCTCCCAGCAGCAGACACAGCTGCAAGGCCCAGTGCGCCGGGGCCAGCCAAAACAGCAGGATCAGTATCAGGCCGATGATGCCAAGCAAAATTGGCAGCTTGTTTTCAAAACGCAGGCTGATCGGGGCATTCCAGGGATGCAGCCGGTCAAGCAGTTCCTGCTGGGATTTGGCTTGTGCACCAATTTCCCAGAGCCGGGCGAGATTATTCCACACCAGCTGATTCTTCTTGCGGCGAATATGAATGCTGTGCTGAATATTCTCGATTGGCATGGGGCAGTGCTCTAGCTGTGGGCCTGATCAATCAGCATGGCATCGCCATAACTAAAGAAACGATAGCGTTCAGCCACGGCATGTTGATACGCCCGCATGACATTTTCACGGCTCGAAAGCGCAGACACCAACATTAATAAGGTGGATTCAGGCAAGTGGAAATTGGTGATCAAACGATCCACCACTTTAAATTTATAGCCCGGATAAATGAAAATCTGGGTATCACCGGTCCAGGCGGCCAGTGTGCCGCCATGTGCCTGTGCTGCACTTTCGACCGCACGGGTGGCTGTGGTACCAACTGAAATGACTTTATTGCCACGTGCTTTGGCCTGCTGGATCATCTCCACAGCGGCGGCTGGTACATCACACCATTCGCTGTGCATGATATGGTTTTCAATATCAGTGGTGCGTACCGGCAGGAAGGTTCCGGCACCGACGTGCAAGGTTACAAAGGTTTTTTGAATACCTTTGGCTTCAAGCTTGGCCAGCAGTTCGGCATCAAAATGCAGGCTGGCAGTCGGGGCAGCGACACTGGCCAGTTTGGTCGGATCATTAAATACGGTTTGATAGCGTTCGGTATCAATCGCTTCTGCTTCACGGTTAAAGTACGGCGGAATGGGCAGGGCGCCGTAGCGATCCAGCACCTCTAGAATGGGCTGGGAAAACTCGACAATAAACAGGTTCTCATGCCGGCCTTGTACCGTGACTTTCACTTCATCTGGACCAATGAAGAGTTCAGCACCGGCTTTTGGTGAATTGCTGGCTTTAATATGGCAATGCGCAATAAACTGATCTTGCATGCGTTCAACCAGCACTTCCACAGCGCCGCCGGTAGCACGTTTACCTTTCAGGCGGGCTTTCATGACTTTGGTGTCATTTAAGACCAGCACATCGCCAGCTTCAAGTAAATTGACAATATCGGTAAATTGATGGTCTTGATACTGACCTTCGGCATTGACATGCAGCAGACGCGAGGCGCTGCGCTGTTCCAGCGGGTAACGGGCAATCAGTTCATCAGGGAGATCGAAATTAAAATCAGAAAGTTGCATGGTTAAATAAATGCGCAAAACAATAACAGGATTGGGCGTAGTATATGCGTTTTTCGGTTTTATCGCTGAAATTGCCTAATTATAAGACAAAAAAAATCGGGTTGATTTATTTTTAAACAAATATGGGAGGCGAGCGTTGACAAGCGGGTGAAACAGTTTATTATACGCATCAACACCTTCCCGAGGTGGTGAAATTGGTAGACGCGGCGGACTCAAAATCCGCTGTCAGAGATGACGTGTCGGTTCGAGTCCGACCCTCGGGACCACAGATTTTAAAGAACCCCAAGCATATTCAGACTTGGGGTTTTTTATTGCCTCAAATTTATGGATAGCTATCTCATATCGCTTTGTTATTCGATACTGTATTTACAATCAAAAAATAAATGACTAATCGAGTATTTTGATCAATCCTGATTGCATATTTTAAGTTTCCTCCATAGCCGGTAAGACTCTAGGAAAATTTGTCGATGTGTTTTCCCTGTTTGATGTGAGTCCTCTTTTAGTTGAAGATATTCTGCGTAGTCCATGGTGACAGATACTTGTTTGCTTTTGCCAATATTAATTTCAATTTTTTGCATATAACAGGTGCTTGTTCAAAACGAGTAATAAGCATAATTTAAAATTGTAATTTCTATTGTAGGTTATTGAATACCAATGAGTTCACGTACGTACGCATGAAATATTTAAAGAGGGAAAATAGGTATTGGTTCAGCTTGTAATGAGTAGTGAGATAAAAAAACCGGCGCCTTAGCACCGGTTTTTTTATGAGTTGACTAACAAAGGTCAGTCAAATCCAGTTTAAGCTTGTAATGAAGCCAGCGTTGCATTCAAGGTTTCGCTTGGACGCATCACGGCATTCACTTTCGCTTGATCTACCGCGTAGTAACCGCCGATATCTACTGATTTGCCTTGGACTTCTGCAAGTTCAGCCACGATTTTCTCTTCATTTGCAGCTAAAGCTTGTGCAAGTGGAGCAAATTTCGCTTTCAGTTCAGCATCTTCGTCTTGTGCAGCAAGTTCTTCTGCCCAGAATTTTGCCAGGTAGAAGTGGCTGCCACGGTTGTCCAGCTCGCCAGTACGACGTGATGGAGATTTGTCGTTGTCCAGCAGTTTGCCTGTTGCAGCATCTAAAGTCTTCGCCAGAAGTTTCGCTTTCGCGTTGTCTTCTTTAATGCCAAGCTCTTCTAGAGATACCGCCAGTGCCAGGAACTCACCTAAAGAATCCCAACGTAAGTGGTTTTCTTCAACCAGCTGTTGTACGTGTTTTGGTGCAGAACCACCGGCACCTGTTTCGTACATACCGCCACCAGCCATTAACGGCACGATTGACAGCATCTTCGCAGATGTACCCAGTTCCATAATCGGGAACAGGTCAGTCAGGTAGTCACGTAAGATGTTACCAGTTACAGAAATGGTATCCAGGCCACGAGCAACGCGCTCAAGCGTATAACGCATTGCACGGACTTGTGACATGATCTGGATGTCTAAACCGTCTGTATCGTGATCTTTCAGGTATTTTTGTACTTTCTTGATCAGTTCATTTTCGTGTGGACGGTACGGGTCTAACCAGAAGATGGCTGGCATACCAGAGTTACGTGCACGTGTAACAGCCAGTTTCACCCAGTCGCGGATTGGTGCGTCTTTCACCTGACACATACGCCAGATGTCGCCTTCTTCCACATTTTGAGACATCAATACTTCACCTGTTTCCAGATCCGTGATGTTGGCAACACCCGCTTCAGGAATTTCGAAAGTCTTGTCGTGTGAACCGTATTCTTCCGCTTTTTGCGCCATCAGACCAACGTTAGGCACAGTACCCATGGTACGTGGGTCGAAGTTACCATTCCATTTACAGAAGTTGATCATTTCCTGGTAAATACGCGCGAAAGTCGATTCTGGCATTACTGCTTTACAGTCGTAAGGCTTGCCGTCAGCACCCCACATTTTACCGCCAGAACGGATCATTGCTGGCATAGATGCGTCAACAATTACGTCGTTCGGAGAGTGGAAGTTAGTGATGCCTTTTGCAGAATCCACCATCGCCAGTGCAGGACGGTGTTCTTGACACGCGTGCAGGTCTTCGATGATTTCTTCACGTAAAGAAGTAGGCAAAGTTTCGATCTTCTCGTAAAGACCGGCCATACCATTATTGACATTAATGCCTAACTCGTCGAACAGTTTGCCATGTTTTTCGAAAGCATCTTTGTAGTAAATTTTCACACAGTGACCGAATACGATCGGGTGTGAAACTTTCATCATGGTCGCTTTTACGTGTAAAGAGAACAGGATGCCGGCTTCTTTACAGTCATCCAATTCTTTTTCATAGAAGTCGCAAAGCGCTTTTTTGCTCATGAACATCGAGTCGATGATTTCACCGTCTTGCAGCGCAACTTTTGGCTTCAGAACAATGGTTTCACCTGACTTGGTGATCAGTTCCATTTTCACGTTACGCGCGCGGTCTAAAGTCATGGACTTTTCGCCATGGTAGAAGTCGCCTTCGTCCATGTGAGAAACGTGAGTTTGTGACCACTGTTTCCACTCGCTCATTGAGTGCGGGTTTTTCTTCGCGTAGTTCTTTACTGCAGTTGGTGCGCGACGGTCAGAGTTACCTTCACGTAATACCGGGTTTACTGCAGAGCCCAGGCATTTGCCATAACGGGTCTTGATTGCCTTTTCTTCCTCAGTGGTCGGGTTTTCAGGGTAATCAGGAACCGCATAGCCTTTAGACTGAAGTTCTTTGATACATGCAGTCAACTGAGCAACAGAAGCACTGATGTTTGGAAGTTTGATGATGTTCGTATCTGGATCTTGTGTAAGACGACCTAGCTCTGCGAGGTTGTCAGTGACCTTTTGCTCGTCGGTGAGGTAGTCAGAAAATTCTGCGAGCACGCGTGCGGCCACGGAGATGTCACTTTTAACGATCTCTACGCCGGCCGGCTTAGTAAAGGTCTCAATAATCGGCAGCAGCGAATAAGTCGCCAGTAATGGCGCCTCGTCAGTCAGTGTGTAAATGATGGTTGACTTTCCACCAGCCATATATAGCCCCTTGCGTTGATTGAGTTTTGAGGGGGTGAAAGTGATGAATCAGCCCCTGCGAACCGGTTTGCTTAAGTAAAACCTTGAGAGTATCGACCCTCAAGCCTTTTCAGTCAACGTAATATCCGTGATAACGACATTTCGCTGAAAAATGATGCATTTTAATTCGTGATATTTGTGCCTGATTTGAATCCACACTTGCCTGTTTGGGGAAGAAAAACACTCAAAGAGCCGCCTTTTTTCCTTCAAACTCGATCATTCTATCCAGCATATCTGTTAATTAGATTTGAATGATTAACCTGTTTTTTTCGATACCAATAAGACAGATTGATCATGTGATGACGATTCACTGATCAGGCGGATATATTATCGCCCAAAAACATGAACAGAAGATGTAAAACTAAAGTAACGTGCTGATCCCATCATCCGGTGAAAATTAACCCGGAAATTCTCTTAAAAATCCGATGAGTTTAAAGAAATCATACCTATTACCACACTGAAAAAAAAGTGTATAAAAATGTGCCAATTTATTTTTAACCAAAATCAGTTAAAGTAGCTTGCTGTTTAAAAAGAGATAAACAAAAAGTAGTGAATTTATTTAATAAATGTAATGAAAATATACCTTTTGTTAAAATTTTTTCAGGTTACAAATTAATGAAGGAGTTTAGTTTATTCTTTTAAGTTTGGTGTTATATTCTCTGTTAAAGTTTGTTAACCGGGCTGAGCAATCAGCTTTAAAAATGGCCTAAATATTCTATAAGAATGGATCTCGGATGAGGCAGATATGAAGTTGCAGTTGCTTGAAATAGGTTCAGAAACTGAACAGCTGAGTGCATGCAGGTTGTCTCTATTATTGGGGGTATTTACTGCCACCAATCAGATTGAGCGTTTTTTATCATCTGCCCGTAAAATTTTAGGGGTAGAGCGTTCCGCGCTGGCCTTCGAGGGTGAACCCTATTTATGGTATGCCCATCAGGACTGTTTTAAAGCCTTTATTGCACCCGATCATATCCAGATTGTCGAATTGTTTGATGGTCAGGACTGCATTCATACCGAGCATCCTCACTATATACAACTGGTTGAGCGTATTGGCTCTTTAGGTGTAGAAGCAAAACGCTTTATGGCCTTTGATCTGAAAATGTCCGATGGTCGCTCGATTGGACAGATCCTGTTTTTCGACCAGAACGAGCAGCCTTTTTCGCTGCAGGCGATTGAAATTCTCAGTGATCTGGCCACCAATTTGGTGAATTATCTGGAGTTAAAAGCCGACCATGCCGAGCTGAAAGAAATGTATGAGCAGCAGGCCGCACTGAATTTCAGTAAAACCAAATTTTTCCAGATTATTGCGCATGACTTAAGAGCGCCGTTTCATGGCTTGCTCGGTTTTTCCGAAGTTCTGGCACAAGAACGCGAAACGCTAGATGATTCCAGTGTGCAGAATATTGCCGACTATTTATATGATACTGCGCAATCGACCTATAACCTGCTGGAAAGCCTGTTGAATTGGGCCATGGCAGAGGGCGGCCGCTTTATCTATCATCCAATTAACTTCAAGCTGCAACAGTCGTCGAAAATTGTATGCGATGTGCTGAACAGTCTGGCGGTGAAAAAGAATATTCAGCTGATTAACCAGATTGATGATGATATTAAAGTCTATGCCGACATTAATATGATTACTTCGGTTATCCAGAACCTGGTGTCGAATGCGCTGAAATTCACCCCGACAGATGGTACCGGCAAGGTAACTTTACGCGCCGAACAGGCAGACGATGGCGTGCACATCTATATTCAGGATACTGGTCTGGGCATGAGCCAGTCGCAAATGGAACAGCTGTTCCAGGCAGCGGTTACAGCCAGTAGCAAAGGTACAGCCGGTGAAAAAGGTACTGGTCTGGGCTTAGTATTGTGTAAACGTTTTGTCGACCTGAACAAAGGCGAAATTGTGGTGGAATCCAATGAAGGCGAAGGAACCACCTTTATTGTGACCTTGCCGCAGGCCACCAGCGCGCATCAGGCTTTAATGCCGGAAGATATACAGTTCGAAAAAGTAAAAATGTAGAAAACGCAATTTTCTTTTCCTCTCTAGCCAGACTCCTGATATAACTAGAAAAAACAGTCAGCTTTGGGTGTGTGAATGAATACGGAACAATTGCGCAAAACCTTAGGTGCCAGCCAATATGCAGAACAGGTATTGGCCAAGCACCAACCCCTCTTAGAACAAGATTATGCAGTTGACCGGTTTTTAACCCCTTTAAGCACCCAGCAGATTCAGCACACCGTGCAAACGACCTTGCAGGATATTCAGGATGAAACCGAGTGGATGCGTAGTCTGCGGATTTTACGTGCCCGGCTGATGTTTCGCTGGATCTGGCAAGATGCCAACCAGTTAACCGATGTGGTCACCCTGACCCGTGAACTGTCCGATTTCGCCGATGTCTGTGTAACAGCAGCCAAAGATTTTGCCCGGGCTCCCTTGGTGGCCAAGCATGGCGAGCCGGTAGGCTATAACGGTAAAGTACAGGAGCTGATTGTGATTGCCATGGGTAAACATGGCGCGCAGGAACTGAATTTATCCAGCGATATTGACCTGATTTTTGCCTTCGATGAGCAGGGCGAAACCAACGGTCGTAAATGTATTGATGTGCAGCAGTTCTGTATTTTATGGGGACAGAAACTGATTTATCTGCTCGACCATATCACCGCCGATGGCTTTGTGTTCCGGGTTGATATGCGTTTGCGTCCCTGGGGCGATGGTTCGGCACTGGCGATTAGCCATGTGGCGCTGGAAAAATATTTAAGCCAGCACGGCCGTGAATGGGAACGCTATGCCTGGATCAAGGCACGCATTGTCACCGGAGGCAAAGAAGGGGATGAACTGCTGGAGATGACCCGGCCGTTCGTATTCCGCAAATATGTTGATTACACTGCCTTTGAAGCCATGCGTGAAATGAAGGCCATGATTGAGCGCGAAGTGCAGCGTCGTCATCTGGAAGATGATATTAAACTCGGCGCTGGCGGGATTCGTGAAGTTGAGTTTATTGTGCAGATGTTTCAACTGATTTATGGCGGGTCCAAGCTGGAGCTACAAGACCGGCAATGTCTGGTCAGCCTGAATCATCTGGATGAAGCTGAATTGCTGGACAGCAAAGCCGTGGCCGAGCTGGAAGATGCCTATTTATTTCTGCGCCGGGTTGAACATGCGATTCAGGCGCTGAATGACCAGCAAACCCAGTCCTTACCGACCGAGCCAGAATTGCGTCAGCGTTTGATCAGCACTTTAGGTTTTGCGAGCTGGCCAGATTTTATGGCTTTTCTAGATGAAAAACGCGCCAAGGTTATCTACCAGTTTGAGCATTTAATTAAAGAAAAAGAACCAGACCCGCTGGTCGAAAGTTTTAGCCAGCTGGAACAGCGCCTGAATGAAGTGCTGGATGATCAGGCCAAAAATCTGGTGCATGAATTCTGGTATGGACATGCGCTGAAAAAATTACCGGCCAAAGCGGTACAGCGTCTGAAAACCTTCTGGCCGCATCTGGTCGAAGCAGTGTTGCAGTCAGATATGCCGCAAGTTGCGCTGGTACGGTTGATGCCGTTGGTGGAATCGGTAATGCGCCGTACCGTGTATCTGGTGATGCTGATTGAAAGCAAAGGCGCATTGCAACGTCTGGTAAAAATGGCCACCGTCAGTCCATGGATTTGTGAAGAGCTGACCCATTATCCGGTGCTGCTGGATGAATTTCTGTCGATGGATTTTGAATTGCCGAAACGTCAGGATCTGGAAGATTCCTTGCGTCAGCAATTGCTACGGATTGAGGTCGATCAGGTCGAAGACCAGATGCGGGTACTGCGCCTGTTTAAAAAATCCAATGTACTGGCAGTGGCAGCCAGTGATGTGCTGGCCGAAAGTCCGCTGATGAAAGTTTCCGATGCGCTCACCGATATTGCCGAAGTGTCAGTCAATGCTGCTTTGCATCTGGCTTATCAGATTACCGCGAAAAAACATGGTTTCCCGCTGGATGCTGAAGGCCAGCGCTGTACGCTGGATCATATGGCTTTTACCGTGATTGGTTATGGCAAGGTAGGCGGGATTGAGCTCGGTTATGGCTCGGATCTGGATCTGGTCTTTATTCATTATATGGATGAACAGGCCGATACCGACGGGCTTAAACCCATCAGCGGTTTTGAGTTTGCGATGCGGGTGGGGCAAAAGTTTGTGTCATTGATGACCACCCAAACTTTAGATGGCCGCGTTTATGAAGTCGATACCCGGTTACGTCCGTCTGGGGAAGCGGGATTACTGGTCACCAGCCTGAAAGCGTTTGAGCATTATCAGCTAAAAAGTGCCTGGCTGTGGGAGCATCAGGCGCTGGTGCGCGCGCGCAGTATTGCCGGTGAACGCTGCCTTCGGGACAAGTTCGAGCAACTACGCTGCCGGATTCTGACCCAGCCACGTGAACAGGCGCATGTGCGTGCTGAAGTGCTGAAAATGCGCCAGAAGATGAAAGACCATCTCGGTTCATCAAATGAGCAAAAAAAAGATGGAATTTTTCATTTAAAACAGGATGCAGGTGGTATCGTTGATATCGAATTTATGGCACAGTATGCGGTGTTAGCGTGGAGTGGGACGAATAAAGATCTCGCCCATTACTCCGACAATGTACGAATCCTTGAGGATGCCGCAAAGACAGGTTGCTTATCCAGCAACGATGCGACTGCTCTGATTCAAGCTTATCTCCGTGAACGCGCAGAGAGCCACCGCTTAGCCCTTGCAAATCAATCCATGCAAGTGTCTGCAAGCGACTGGCACGATACCCGAATGACCGTTTGCAAGTTATGGCAAAGACTGATTGATCCAGCTGCAGCATTTGCGCTGGAGAGTGAATAATTGTGAAAAATTGGAGTTTATGGCATGAATTTGGCTGATCGTGATGGTTTTATTTGGCAAGATGGACAACTGGTTGACTGGCGTGAGGCCAAAACTCACGTGTTGACCCATACCCTGCATTACAGCATGGGTGTGTTTGAAGGTGTCCGTGCCTATGAAACCCCGAATGGAACGGCTATTTTCCGTCTAAAAGAGCACACAAAGCGTTTGTTAAATTCTGCAAAAATTTATCAAATGAAAGTGCCGTTTGATCAGGCAACTTTAGAGCAAGCACAAATTGATGTGGTGCGTGAAAATAAACTGGCATCTTGCTATTTACGTCCAATCATCTTTATTGGTTCTGAAAAACTCGGTATTGCGGCAACAGACAACACTATTCATGCCGTGGTTGCAGCGTGGAGCTGGGGTGCTTACCTGGGTGAAGAGGCAATGGCGAAGGGTATTCGCGTAAAAACCTCATCATTTACCCACCATCATCCAAACGTGACCATGTGTAAAGCCAAAGCGTCTGGTAACTATACGCTGTCGATTCTGGCACACCAAGAAGTGGCGCATTCAGGTTATGACGAAGCGATGCTGCTGGATCCACAAGGTTATGTGTGTCAAGGTTCGGGCGAAAACGTATTCCTGGTTAAAGATGGTGTGATTCATACCCCGGATATCGCTGGTGGTGCGCTGGATGGGATTACCCGTCAATCGATTATTACCATTGCTAAAGACTTGGGTTATGAGGTGGTTGAGCGCCGTATTACTCGTGATGAATTCTATATTGCCGATGAAGCCTTCTTTACGGGTACGGCTGCAGAAGTCACCCCGATTCGTGAATACGATGACCGTCAGATTGGTGAAGGTGTCCGTGGTCCAATCACCACGCAAATCCAGAAAGCCTACTTTGATGCAGTGCAGGGCAAAGACCCGAAATATGCACACTGGTTAACTTATGTAAAATAAGTGCAAACTGTAAAAAAGGACTCAGCTGAGTCCTTTTTTATGGGCTGGGAAAATGTTCTTAATCATCCATACCAAAAATATCGCGGCTATAGACTTTCTCCAGCACATCCGCCAGCTCATCGGATTGACGGTTGGCAACAATCACATCGCTATAGTGTTTAAATTCATTCAGATCCTGCATAACTTTGGAGTGAAAGAACTCATCTTCCTGCAAGGTCGGCTCGTAAATCACCACTTCCACGCCACGGCCTTTAATGCGTTTCATCACCCCCTGAATGGCCGATGCCCTAAAGTTGTCTGAACCACTTTTCATGACCAGACGGTAAATACCGACCACTTTCGGGTTGCGTTGCAGGACGGACTGGGCAATAAAATCTTTACGGGTGGCATTGGCATCGACAATGGCCTGAATTAAATTGCTCGGTACATTGTGATAGTTGGCCAGCAACTGTTTGGTGTCTTTCGGCAGGCAGTAGCCGCCGTAGCCAAAGGACGGGTTGTTATAATATTTGCCAATCCGCTGATCCAGACAGACGCCGTCAATAATCTGTCGGGTATCCAGCTGAAACAGCTGCGCATAGGTGTCCAGCTCATTGAAATAGGCCACGCGCATAGCCAGATAGGTGTTGGCAAATAGTTTGATGGCTTCGGCTTCGGTGGAACCGGTAAAGAGCACCGGGCAGTCTTTTTTGATGGCACCTTCGAGTAGCATATCGGCAAAGAGTCGGGCACGCTCTGACTGTTCACCGACAATAATCCGTGATGGATACAGGTTGTCGTGTAGGGCTTTGCCTTCACGTAAAAACTCCGGTGAAAAAATGATGTTGCCGCTGCGATATTTCTGTTTGATTTTTTCAGTAAATCCGACCGGAACGGTGGATTTGATGATCATGGTGGCGCAGGGATTAATTGACAGTACATCCTGAATCACGCTTTCAACACTGTCAGTATTAAAATAATTGGTCTGCGGGTCGTAATCGGTAGGCGTGGCGATAATCACATAATCGGCATCCTGATAGGCATCGGCCTGATGCAGGGTGGCTTTAAAATTCAGGTCTTTATTTTTCAGGAAGTCGCTAATTTCAGGGTCTTGCAGGGGAGAAATGCCATAATTCAGCAGTTCGACTTTTTCAGGAATGATATCGAGCGCCACTACTTCATGCTGCTGCGCAAAAATCATGGCATTGGAAAGGCCAACATAGCCGGTACCGACAATACTAATTTTCATAATCTATTGTTGTTCTGCGATGAGTTCTAATCTGCATCTTGAATGTGCAAGTTCGATGACGTTTTTCTGACAGTTATTTTGCAGTGGCTTTTCTTTGCAGCCATTCTGCTAATTTGTAACTCTGTGATATGATGGCGCCATTGCTCAGGTGGATCATGCGGCATGGCTTTACATGAAACAGAGATGAACTCTCAATCTTCTTTAATGCAGGAACAGAATGTTGTTCTGTGCATGAAATGGGGAACCAAATACGGTTCGGAATACGTTAACCGTTTGTACAATATGGTCAAACGCCATACCACAGTCGACTTTAAAATGGTCTGCCTGACTGACCGTACTGAAGGCATTAATCCGGAAGTAGAATGTTTTCCGATCCCGCCGCTGGCTTTGCCAGAAGGTGCGCCTGAGCGTGGCTGGAACAAGCTGTCGACGTTTGAGCCAGATTTATATGGCTTGACAGGCAATGCGCTATTTCTGGATTTAGATGTGGTCATTGTCGACAATATCGACGCATTTTTTACCCATCCGGGTGATTTTCTGATTATTCATGACTGGAAACGTCCATGGCGAATTACCGGCAACAGTTCGGTCTATCGTTTTAAACTGGGAGCTTTCCCGGGATTATTGCCGTATTTCCGTGAGCATTTTGATGAGATCCGTCAGAAATTCCGTAATGAGCAGGCGTATTTGTCTTGGTATGTCGATCAGGAGAAAAAATTAAGCTACTGGCCAGAGAGCTGGTGTAAAAGCTATAAATATCATTGTCTGCAAAAGATTCCGATGGCCTATTTTAAGCCGCCAGTGAAACCGGAAGGTGCCAAAATTATTATTTTCCATGGGGAAATTAATCCACCAGATGCAATTCATGGCGGTGGAGGAAAATGGTATCGCTATGTGTTGCCATCGGATTGGATTAAAGAGGCTTGGCAGTAGTCAATTTCGGGTTGTAGATAAATGCCTGTAAGAAAGAAAAGTAAATTTGAACAATGGTTTTCATTCAGTCGCCATCAGCGCCGTTTTGGTGCAGATAAAGTATATGCACAATTCAATGATGTAGATCTGGATAAACTAAAGACGACAAGAATAGAAGGCACTGAGTTAACGTATACACATGGCTCAGCAAAAGATTTAAATGAGCATATTGAGCAATTGAAACAGGAATTTGTCGGACAGCCTCAACTGAATCATTATCATGCCAGTTTGATTGTGCTGATTCGCCGTGAAGTCGATAGCCAAAATAATTATGCAAAATTTAAGGCTTTATGGCTGGCTGAACGAGATTTCCTGTTGCGTTCCTTAAATATTCGCTGGCTGATTTCTGCCTGCGATACTTTTATTGATTTTGATGAAGATGCCTGTTTAAAGGCAACGTTAATGAATGCTGTGGTTTTAATTAACACACTCAAGTTGCAAGAAACAGAGCGCTTTTTGTGTGATCAATCCATAACGGAGAATCCAAAACATCAGCAGCATTTGCAGCATCAGCGTTATGCCTTGTTTGATGGGACCTCCGCATTTGCAGTAGGTACCGATGATACCTTGCGAAATATGCGTTGGCGTTTGGAAAAGGTCTGTGAAATTCATCCACTTGGGCAAATTGTGATTGAGATTTTTGACCGTTTACAACGTGATGAAAATAACAATGTGTATTCACGTTTTAAGCAACGACATACGCGTGAAAAAACACGCTGGTGGTAACAGATGCAAGTACTGATTATCAATTTGGCGCGTTCAACTGAACGCTTGGCCTTTCAGCAGAAACAATTTGCTCGGCTCGGACTTTCTTTTCAGCGTTTAGATGCAGTATCGGTTGATGAGATTAGTGAAGAGGTCTATCAACGATTAGGTTTTGGTTGGCAACGACCACTCCGTAAAGTTGAAGTGGCCTGTTTTTTGAGTCATCAGAAAGCATGGGAAATCGTAGTTCAAACCAATGCGCCAGCGCTGATTTTAGAAGATGATGCAGTCTTAGCTAGTCATGTACCTCAGCTACTTAAAGACATTGAACATCATAATTTTAAAGATATTGATCTGATTAATTTTGAAGTCAGAAGCCGGAAGAAAATTATTTCTAAAATGCCAGTCTATTCTTTTGCAAATAGTCAGACCAACCTGTTTGAGTTGTATCAGGATCGGACAGGTGCAGCAGGCTATATTTTGTATCCCTCCGGTGCTCAAAAATTATTAGATAAGCTTGAAACATCTGCACCCGCCATCGCAGATGGATTTATTTTTAGTCATTATGGTTTAAATAGTTTACAAGCTGAGCCAGCTGCAGTGATTCAAGAAGATCAGCTAGCGGCTTATGGTTTAGTGCCTGAGGAACAGTTTGAGTCGGTGATTGGGCGTTCTGAACATCATAAACCTGTGTATGCATCTGCTGCGGAAAAAAGAAAATTTAAGACTAGACGTCTTGCAGGGCAGTGGGCAATGGCTTGTCGTTATGTGCAAGTGATGTTTAAAGCGCAAAAGCGTTTTATTGCTTTAGATAAAAACAAATTCAAACAGGTTTAATTGCCAATGAAAAAGAAAGTAATTCTTGCAATTTTTACTCTGCAAGGGAATGGAGCTGAGCGCTTTGCATTAACCCTTGCCAAAGGCATTAATGATGCGGGGTATGAAGCTCATATTATTTATTTTAAAGATATTATTGATTTGCCGATTCCTGAAGGTGTAAAAACACACTTTTTTAATTACCAAAAATTCCGTGCTATTCCTAAATTTATGCGGGCAAATATTGCAGCTAAAGCATTTGATAAATTTATTCTAAACGAGATTGGTACTCCTGATCTGGTTCTCTCAAATTTATTCCCTGTAGATTTTGTTTTGTGCAAAAGTAAGCTGCCAAATGTACATCTAGTTATTCATAATACAACTAGTCAGGAATATGCTGGTCGTTTAGATAATAAAATGATGAAACAGCTCAAAAAGGTTTATTTAGCCAAGCCTTGTGTTGGGGTGAGTCAAGGTGTTACAGATGATTTTAAACAGCTTTTTGAAACTGAAAACATCTCAACTATTTATAATCCAATTGATGTGGAATCCATATTAAAAAGTGCAGAGGAATATATTCCGGATGTTGATGGACCATATATTGTAAATGTAGGTAAATTTAAGCAGCAAAAACGTCATGATATTCTTATTAAAGCTTATGCACAGGCCAATATAGATGAGAAGCTTGTACTGGTTGGTACGGGCGAACTTATGGAACAGTCTAAACAGCTGGCTAAAGAATTAGAGGTAGAGCATAAAGTTATTTTTACGGGCTTTAAAAAGAATCCATATCCTTATATTAAGCATGCAAAATTAATGGTGGTATCTTCTGATTTTGAAGGATTTAGTATTGCTATTTTAGAGGGCTTAGCTCTGGGAACGCCAGTTATTAGTACGGATTGTCCTTCTGGACCAAGGGAGGTATTACCTTCGCAATATTTAGTATCTGTAGGGGATAGTGATCATTTAGCTGAAAAGTTAAAATATTTTTCCCAGAATAAGTGCCTTCTTGATAATCCTTTAAATGAAAAATTCTTAATACATACTGCGATAAAATCTTATTTAGATTTGATAAATATGAATTAGAACTCTATTGGATAGGTATTATGAGTTTAGTAAATATACATGATCAAAAATTACCGAAATTAAGTATTTTAATTCCGGTCTATAATGTTGCAGATTATCTTGTTGATTGTCTGACTTCATTATTAAAACAAGTCGATCATCAGGTTGAAATTATTGCATTAGATGATGCCTCAAGTGATGGTTGTACGAAAATTTTACAAGATCTACAAAAGCATTATCCTCAGTTGCAGGTAATTTATCAAAAACAAAATTTCGGAGTATCTGCTGCACGTAATAATTTAAAAAAATATGCTAAGGGTGAATATATTTGGTTCATTGATTCTGATGATATTGTTAGAGAAGGGGCATATGAGGTTATTCTTCAAGCTATTGACGAATTCTATGGGGTGGACGTTATCATTGGAGACTATTATTTATGGGAGCCTGCGAAACAGAATGCCTTACGCTTAGAAAAAACTTTTTTAGGTAGGACGAATGTAAAACTAGATAATATTGAGAATAGTTTTTTATTTAATTTAAATAAACTTAGAAAAAATTATATTTGGTGTCATATTTATAATCGCCATCTGTTAGATAAGGTAGAATTCCCATCACGTGCACGTTTTGAAGATATTTTTTTTATAACAGATATTTCTATTCTGTGTAATTCATATGTTTATATCTCTCATCCTTTAGTTAATTATAGATCTCGTCCGAACTCTAGTACGACTTCTAAAAAGAGCTGTAGTTATATTAATGACTATCTGTCTGCCTTTTTATATCGGAGTCAAAAATTGAAGAGTAATATACAAATGGAACCATCGAAAAAGGCCTATATGTATTATAAAATATATAATAATTATGTGGGTACATTAAAAAATATTGGTCAGGATGCTACCTTGACTCTAGATGAGAAGAGTGAATTAATACGTTATATTGATCAGAATTTTAAAGTAGAATTTGATCATATCTATGAGCAGTGTTTTAAAACTGTGGATATCTTTCGTCGATTGTTATTGAGGAAGAAACAAAAAAATTCTCAAAAGTATTATTTGCAGTACCTATTAATGGATATCTCTGCTGCCTCTTAAGTTTTTATTATTGGGGATATATTTAGAAGGTCCTGTATAAATTACAATCACCTTCAACCTTCCTAAACCTTTTATACCCCCACAAATACTGTTCTGGAGCGACATTAATCATGCGCTCCATTTCTTTATTAAGCGTATCGACTGAAAGCTGCAAATCTTTGGCATTAATCTCTGCAGACAAAGTCTGCACATGCAGCTCAAAGCCACTTAAATCTTCACGGCGTAAACAGCTTAAGCCAATCACTGAACACTGGGTCTTGGCTGCCAGTTTAGAGAGCAGGGTAGAGGAAAGTGCATTCTGACCAAAGAAAGGTGAGTAAATACCACCCGACTCTTTAGGCACATGATCTGGTAAAATTGCGGCAAATCCACCTTGTTTCAAATGTTTAAATAAGGCACGTACCCCCGTTTCATCGGTGGGTACCAGTGTGGCATTAAGGCGCTGCCGTGCTTCCAGCATAAACCGGTCTACATCCGGATTTTTGCTCGGTTTATACATAATGACCGGTGCAGTATGTAAATTCACCCAGGCATTCATCAATTCCCAGGTGCCAAAATGCGGCACCACTGCCAAGGTCCCATTCGGGTTTTGCAGGGCGTCTAAAAAAATATCTTCTCCATGCACAGCCTTGATCTGTTCAAGGGCAAACTCCGGCGCAGAACCCCAAATCTTGACCGATTCTGCATAGGTCATACATTGGCTTTTCAGGCTGCGCCGCGTGAGTTGCTCCCGTTCTGATTCAGATAACTCCGGATAAGCAGACTTTAAATTAATTTCGGTCACACGTCGGGCAGAAGAATTGCTCACATACAGCAACCAGCCCACAGATCGGGCGGTGACCTGAATCAAGCGCAGGGGGAGTCTGGAGAAATTTTTAAGAAGGGAATACATGAATCAAGCAAGGGTCCGCGCAATTATGGTCGATCTGCATTGCCTTTTAAGACCATATAAATCAGGCCGACAAAAATCAGCAAGGCGCCGATAATACTACTCAGGCTGAAATACACAATACGGTCATTGGTATCAAGTGCAAACAGGTTATTCGCCAAGATATAACGCATGAACAGCCATTGTACAATCGAAAAGACAATAAGCATGATGCCACGGTTACGTACTGCAGGACGCATTGCCATCGCTGAATCACCTAAGAATGAAAACTGCAGTTATTATGCCATTGCTCGGCAGTGATCTCAATGTAATAAAAAAGCCCCGCAAGTGCAGGGCTTCTTTAGAATGACAAGCTATTATTCTTGAGATTCCGCTTTTGGTTTTTCACGTAAGCGAATACCCAAATCACGCAGTTGAGTCGCTTCAACTGGTGCTGGTGCTTGAGTCAATGGACATTCAGCAGTCTTGGTTTTCGGGAATGCAATCACATCACGAATAGACGCACCGCCAGTCATCAGCATCACTAAACGGTCCAGACCGAATGCTAGACCACCGTGTGGAGGCGCACCGTAACGTAAAGCATTTAGTAAGAAGCTGAATTTCTCTTCAGCTTCTTCTTCACCAATACCTAAAGCTTCAAAGATGGCTTTTTGCATTTCCAGGTTGTGAATACGCAGTGAACCACCACCGATTTCAGTGCCGTTCAATACCATATCGTAAGCGACAGACAGCGCAGCACCCGGGTTATTCTTCACTTCTTCAACGCTTGATTTTGGCAGCGTGAATGGGTGATGCACAGAAGTCCATTTGCCATCATCAGTTTCTTCGAACATTGGGAAGTCAACTACCCAAAGCGGAGCCCATTCGCACGTCGAAAGATTCATGTCGTGACCAATCTTGACACGAAGCGCGCCCATCGCATCGTTTACAACTTTGGCTTTATCTGCACCGAAGAAGACGATGTCACCATTTTCAGCACCAACGCGTTTTAAGAGATCCAGCACGATTGGCTCGATGAATTTCACGATTGGCGATTGCAGGCCTTCGATACCTTTTTCAAGTTCGTTGACTTTGATGTAAGCCAGACCTTTGGCACCGTAGATACCCACGAATTTGGTGTATTCATCAATTGCACTACGTGGCAGTGAACCTGCACCCGGAACGCGAAGTGCCACAATACGGCCTTTCGGATCTTTGGCAGGGCCAGCGAATACCTTGAACTCAACGTCTTGCATTAAATCTGCAACATCAATCAGTTTCAACGGAATACGCAGGTCCGGTTTGTCCGATGCATAGTCACGCATCGCATCGGCATAGGTCATACGCGGGAATTTGTCGAATTCAACGTTTAGAAGTTCTTTGAACATCTTCACCGTCAAACGTTCCATCAAATCCATGATGTCATCGTCGCTCATGAACGATGTTTCAACGTCGATCTGGGTAAATTCTGGCTGACGGTCCGCACGTAAGTCTTCGTCACGGAAACATTTGGCGATTTGGTAATAACGGTCAATACCACCCACCATCAATAACTGTTTGAACAGCTGTGGTGATTGTGGCAGTGCATAGAAGCTACCGTTAGACACACGGCTTGGAACCAGATAGTCACGTGCACCTTCAGGCGTTGCACGAGTCAAAATTGGGGTTTCAACGTCTAGGAAACCGTTGTCTTCGAAGTAGTTACGAATCAGGTTGGTCAGTTTAGAACGGAAACGTAAGCGCTCTAACATTTCTGGACGGCGGATGTCCAGGAAGCGGTATTTCAGACGGATTTCTTCAGAAATATTGGTGTTTTCATCATTCAGTGGGAATGGCGGCGTTTCAGATTGAGCCAGCACTTCAATTTCTTTGCCCAATACTTCAATCTGGCCACTGACCATATTGGCATTTTCAGTACCCGCATAACGGCGGCGTACACGGCCTGTAATTTTTAATACGAATTCAGAACGAGCTTTATCTGCTGTGGCAAATGCTTCTGGGGTATCCGGGTCGATAACCACTTGTACCAGACCATCACGGTCACGCATATCCAGGAAGATCACACCACCGTGGTCACGGCGACGATGTACCCAACCACACAAGGTTACGGTTTGGTCGATTTGAGCTTCGGTTAAAGAACCGCAGTAATGAGTTCGCATCATAGCGTAAAAAATCCAACTATATGGGTTAATGACAGCGCATACGTAAACAGCGTACCGCTTGAAGTAAATGTTGGATTATGCCTCTTTGCAGGTTTTGTCACAAGAACTAGCGTGAAAAACCCGGCAATTTCCTGCTATTTCGAGTTAACCGAACTCATGATTGCGGTCCAGAATCTGAAATAAAATACAGCCCGTGGTTAAAATGATTAAGGCACCCTGACTAAACTCATTAAAAGCCCGGCCCAGAAAATAATAACGATGGCTATACCACAGTTCATCACTGAAATAGCGGGCATAATCCCAGACCGAATAAGCACCTAGCAAAATGGCCAGGCCAATCAGGATGGCTGCCGCTTGTTTGACCCGTCGGCTCACTGGCCAGTGCTGACGATAGCGCTGATAATAACGCCAGCACATCCACAGCAAAAACGGCAGGGCCAGAAGCGAACTGCCAATCTGCAAGATAAAATGTAGTGGATAGGTCTGGGAGAACCAGGACACCGGCTGGTTTAAAAAATCATGAAAGGCGAAAGTGCGAAAGTCGACGTGAGTTAAACCATCCCAAATTAAATGGGTAGCATTGCCCAGCAATAGTCCCAGCACCATCGCAAGTAAAAAACCAAGGGCCGACTTGAATGAATCCAGATTGAGCTCATGTTGTATGCCTAGCGCCCGATACAGCACCGGACGATAAATCAGATACCATGCCGCACAAAAAGCCAGACCCAGCCATAAATTTGGATGAACAATTGAACTCCATAAATGATTCAAGCCGCCCTGATCGGTGGTAAATAAACGGCTTAAATCGGGCAGCATACAGCCAATAGCGAGGGCCGCAACGGGAAGACGATGACCTGTCAGCTGGGCAATGGGAGGTGCTAAAACCGCATGAGATAAGGTAAAGGGCATACAGGCGTAGACAATAAAAACAGAAAAATCCGTGAGGCCCTATAGCTTAACCAAGCAAAGATGAATTTTATGTTTTTTATTGCAAAACAGTTGAAATGTTATATTATAACATTATTCAAATTTGTTACTCTGAGCCTGAGTCATGTCCTTCCATAAGAATTTAATAACACTGTCTATTTTTGCTGTTGTGGCCCCTGCGGTTTTTGCAGATGAGGCGAATCTATCCAATGCACAGCAACTTGAAACCATCCAGCTAAAAGCCCATCCTCTGGTTCAGACTGCAGCGGACTTTGCGGTAGCAGATCAGGTGGTGGAACAGAAAGTATTGGCTGAACGCCCAACAACCATTGGTGATGCACTGGCTGATGAACTAGGTGTATATTCAAATCAGTACGGCACAGGTTCAAGCCGTCCTGTGATTCGTGGTCAAGATGGTCCGCGTGTCAAAGTCTTACAACACGCATCTGAAACTGCCGATGTATCGACTTTATCTCCAGACCATACGGTTACGGTAGATCCAATTCTAGCAAAACAGGTTGAAGTGATTCGTGGTCCATCGACTTTACTTTATGGTGCCGGTACTGTCGGTGGTTTGGTCAATGTAACCGATCAGAAAATTCCAACCCAAATGCCAGCAGATGGCTTAGAGGGCACCGTCGGCGTGCGCTATAACTCGGGTAGCGATGAGAAGCTGGCCAGTGCGGGGGTAACAGCAGCAATTGGTGACAACTTTGCCTTACGTGTAGAAGGCTCCAAACGTAAAGCAAATAACTATATTACGCCGGATTACTGGGTAGAACATCATAATGATGAAGCTGGCCATGAAGATCATGATCATGGACATGATGCTGAAGAAGAACATGAAACACATTTTGATAAAGCCCGTCGTGTAGACAATACCTTTGCAGAAGGGCAAACCGTGAATATTGGCGGCTCATGGATTCATGACCGTGGTTTTGTCGGGGTGTCTTATAGCAACCGTCAGGACAAATACGGTTTACCAGGGCATAGTCATGAATATCATGGTTGTGGGCCAGATCATGACAATCCGAATATAATTGAATGTCCTCCTCACGATGATCATGGTGATGACCATGCGCATCATGGTGGTCCATGGGTCGATCTGGAATCACACCGTTATGACGTCCGTGCTGAGCTGGACCAGCCATTTTCCGGCTTTGACAAGTTACGTGCCCATGCCAGCTATACCGATTATGAACATGACGAGCTGGAAGAAAATGAAGTCATCAGTAACTTTAAAAATAAAGGTTATGATGCCCGTTTAGAATTGGTACATAAACCAGTCGCCGGTTGGGAAGGGGTCTTTGGTACCCAATATAGTCAACAAAATATTGATTTATCCGGTGAGATGGTTCCACATGATGATCATTTTCATGAATCAGTCTTAATGCCAGATACTAAAACGGAAAAATATAGCCTGTTTGGTTTAGAACATAAGCAGTTTGGTGATGTGCATGTGGAATTGGGTGCACGTGTAGAACATCAAAAAATTGATGTAGATTCAACTCAAAAAGACTATTCAGATACCGGTGTTTCAGGTTCAGCAGCAGCCAATTGGCAGTTTACTCCAAACTATAAGCTTTCTGTGGTTGGCTCGCATCAGCAACGTTTACCACTGGCACAAGAGTTGTATGCGGACGGTATTCACTTTGCCACCAATACCTATGAGCGTGGAAATGAGGATCTGGATGTTGAGAAGTCAAATAACCTTGAGTTAGGTCTGCATTATGAAGGTGCGAAACTCGACTATCATGTGCATGTTTATCACAACTGGTTTGATAACTATATTTATGGCTCAACAACCGACAGCGAAGGAACATTCCGTCTAGTTGATTATAAACAAGACAAAGCCCGTTTCTACGGTACAGAAGCGCAGTTAGGCTATGCCATTAACGATGCTTATAAAGTTAGCCTGTTTGGTGACTATGTGCGTGGCAAAATTGATGGTGAAAATGCCCCGCGTGTACCCGCAGGCCGTTTAGGTACCAAAGTAGAAGCCGATTTTGCTGACGGCTGGTCAGGTCTGGCAGAGTACTATCATGTCTTTAAACAGGACCAGATTGCCAGCTATGAACAGGAAACCCAAGGCTATAACATGGTCAATGTCGGTCTGGCTTATGCAGGTGCCATGGCGAATAACCAGGACTACCGCGTGTTCTTTAAAGCCAATAACCTGCTGGATGATCAGGTTTATTCACATACCTCATTCCTGTCCAACATTCCGCAAGTGGGCCGTAATTTTACCGTTGGTTTAGAATATAACTTCTAAGCAAAACTTAAATTTATTGCCAAAATCAAGAGGATGTCACGGAAATCCTCTTGAAAAAAGCCTGAAGAAAACCTAGCCTGAGTTGATTGGGTTAGGTTTTTTCTTATGCGTATCTTTCAACGAATTCACAATAAACTGAACTGGTCACCACGGCGTTATCTGGGCGTGATGATGGGCCTGCTGGCGTTAAGCTATTTATCCTCGGCACTGTATCACACCTATAAGCCCTTACCGGATGGTTTGAATTATGCGGGACCGCTACGTCATGCCGAAGTCAAATTTCTGGCCGATCAGACCTATCTGGATGCACAGGGCCAGCAGCATTATGATCATCAGATTTTTAATGAAATGCTGCGCCTGATTGATGAAGCACAAAGCTTAATTGTGCTGGATATGTTCCTGTTTAATCCGCAAACTGGGGCATCACAGGCCCAGCATCAACCGCTCAGTCAGCAATTGACCGATGCACTGATTCAAAAACGCCGTACCCAGCCGGATATTGAAATCAGGCTGATTACCGATCCGATTAACTCGGTTTATGGCGGCCTTGCGCCAGAGCATTATCGGCAACTGCGCCAGGCCGGAATTGATGTGATCGAAACCAATTTAACTCCGCTACGCGCTTCCAATCCGATGTGGTCCGGATTCTGGTACATCTGCTGTCAGGGCATCCGCAATAATCCGGAGGCTGGCTGGCTGGCCAATCCGTTTGGCGAGGGCAAAATCACCCTGCGCAGTTATTCCGAGCTGCTGAATTTTAAGGCCAACCACCGTAAAACCATTGTGGTTGATACCCCGGACGGCTGGGAAGCTCTGGTGACCTCAATGAATCCGCATGATGCCAGTTCCCATCACTCCAATGTGGCGCTGGTGGTCAAAGGCAATACCGCGGTAGATATTCTGAAAACCGAGCAGTCGGTGGCGCTCATGTCCGGCAGCAATATTCCCGGGGTGATTGTCGGTGAGTTTCAGGCCGCTGCTACTGAACCGCAGGTGCAGGTGCTGACTGAAAAAGCCATTTATGATGCGACTTTAAACCTGATTAATAGCGCCAAAGCCAATGAACAGGTCGATCTGGTGATGTTCTATCTGTCCGAGCGCCAGATTATCAAAAGCCTGCTTGCAGCCCATGAGCGTGGGGTGAAATTGCGGGTGCTGCTCGATGCCAATAAAGATGCGTTTGGTCTGGAAAAGAATGGCGTACCGAACCGGCCAGTGGCAGCAGAATTACATCAGGCCGGCATTCCACTGCGCTGGTGTAATACCCAAGGCGAGCAATGTCATAGCAAAATGCTGATCAAGCGCAATGCCCAGCAACAGGAGATGATTTTAGGTTCGGCCAATTTCACCGCACGGAATTTAAAAAATTATAATCTGGAAACCAATTTACGCGTGTTAGGCCCGGCTCAAGCTCAGGTGTTTCAAGATGCTCAGCAGTATTTTGATACCGCCTGGTCAAACTTAAATGGCCGTCAGATGAGTGTGGATTATGCCCAGTATGCCGATGAATCGACGCTGAAATATGGGCTGTATCGTTTGATGGAATGGAGTGGCTGGTCGACGTTCTAACCTCCCTCATTCCAAGCTTCTGTTTGGGAGCCGTGGCTTCTGCTTATAAGAGAGCTGGAAGAATGAGTTTTCTTCCACCTTTGTAAGAAAGGGTTAAAAAGAAGCGATTTTCCCCTTCCTTGCAAGAGAGTTAGGAACAATAGCTTTTTCTCCTCCTCGTAAGAGAAGGTTAGGGAGACACGCTTTTCCTTAACCTTCTAGGAGAGAGTCAGGGAGAGGTCAGTACTAAGGTTTAACGCTTAGTTTTGCCCCGGATTCGGTGGTACCAGTTCATCCAGATCTTTATCAGACAGCTCATCCAGCTCGCTCAGGTCGGTTTTAATTTTCCACTGGCTTTCATCTTCAACCGGATTCGGCAAACGCGCTTCCAGCCAGTCGCAGACCACATCGGGCGGGAAATCGGCATGATTACACTGGATCACCCAAGACAGGAAATCTTTGGCTTCACCATTCATATAAGGTGGTGGCGATACCGGTAAAAACTGCGTTGGCAAACGTTCATTCTTGGAAATATAGTTCAGCACATGACCCAGTTCCTGTACGGTTTGCCAGGCCAGTGGGTGTGCTACATTAATCTGAAATTTAAACCACCATGCCTGAGCACCATCTGTGCCATAGGCATCGATCAAGTTTTTTTGAACACTGGGTACTTTGCAGAAATATTCATAAAGACGATCAAAACTTAAATCAGACACAAGCATGAACCTAGTATGAAAAAAAGCGAGTGTAGCATAAAAGTAGGCCATTATTTTCACTGAGAAATACGGCCGATCTGCCACCATTCATCTAAAAAACTTGGATAAAGCATGTATGTTTATTTTTTATCCTTAATCCTGTTTTATAGTAAAATCAATGGGCTGATGTTTGGGAGTCGGGTAATGAAAAGAATGCAAGCAGGTGTATGGTTGGGCATTGGGTTGTCTGCCATCTCGACATTGTCGCTGGCCGATACCAATCGTTGGGCCAGTTATCAGGGCGTGGAGCGTAAATCGCATGCGCAGCATTATCCACAGCATCGCCCGTCTTATCCGCAGCACAGGCCACCACAATATTATCCGCCACGTCCGCAATGGGGCCATCAACCGGTACGTCCGGGCATCAGTATTCAATATCAGGCGCCCACCACCATTTACCAGAATTCGCAAAGTTATAGCTGGGTCAATGGTGACCCGAATGTGGCCCGGATTGAAAGCAGCACGCAGACCATCATTACTGACTGGCGCCGTTTAGGTTTGCCGGCTCCGCCAAATGGCAGCTACTGGATTTATGAAAATGGTCGTTATATTTTGGTGCCAAACCGTTAGATCATCCGGAGCGCTCCAGCGCTAAGGAAAACTATTTGAACCAAACTGATGATCCGGTGAATCTTCACTCAAAAATCAGCGCGCCGTAGTGGTATCCAGGCGCTTTTTGTTCTTCAGATTTGAATGATGGATGTGATTTTGGTGTTTAGGCCAGTTCATCATCTTCCGGGCGTGGGGTCTTGCCTTGTGGCAACGGTTTTTCACTGTGTTTATCCCGAATTACCGATGGATAATTCCAGGAGGCAAAACGTACCACCAGAATCGCAAAGGCTAGAATCAGAATCGAACCGGTAATAATTACTAGGTCAATATCCGCTTTATGGTCGTGCTGGATATCGGAAATCAGCAGCCGGGTCAGGGCGGTAATGGCAATATAAATCAGGAAGCGTACTGGCATGTGGTTGGTTTTAAAGTAAATACCCACCATGGCACCGAGCTCCAAATAAATGAACAGCAGTAAAATATCATCAATCGTGGCATATTGTTTGACGGTCAGAATATCGACCACAGTATGGCCGGCCGACCAGATCACCATACAGCCAATCACGAACAGGGCAATATAGTGAAAACTTTCAACGGCCAGATTACCCAGCCGGTCGAGGAGGGTTTCTATTTTTTCTACTTTGGGATGCCGTGCTGTCATATGCTCCTCCTGATTCTGCTGAATGAATAAGAAAAACTTATGCAAAAACTGTGCACAACTACAGGAAAAGTGGTGTAAAAACAGCAGGAAAACATGGATGCTATAAAAAAACGCCTGACAGTGCAGGCGTTTTTGAGAGATAAAAAGCTTAAGCCTGATGAGTGAAATAATCTTCCGAGAATTTCATGATCACATCAGAACCGGCTTTGATACGGGTAATCCGCATTTCCAGTTCTGGCAGAATGCGTTGTACAAAGTACAGACCCAGCGCCAGTTTGTTCTGATAGAACTCACCCTGTTTGGCCTGTGCCGCTTGGGCAATACGGGCAAACATATAGGCAAAGCTGAGCAGACCAACCGCGTGTAAATAATCGACCGCTGCGGCATTCGGGAATTCCGCATTTTCAGACGCCGCATTCAGAATGTATTGTGTTACTGATTCGACTTCTGTAGCTGCATCTAAGGTCGCATCTTTAATGAAGTTCAGATCGGCATCTAACTGGTTGGCAAAGTCACGGATTTCAGCAATATATTCTGCAATATAGGCACCCTGACATTTAATGGTTTTACGGCCAATTAAATCTTGTGACTGTACGCCATTGGTACCTTCATAAATTTGCGCAATACGTAAATCACGTACACATTGCTCCATGCCCCATTCACGGATATAGCCATGACCACCGAAGCACATTTGCGCATCTAGGGTTGCCTGGAAAGCGGTATCGGTTAAATAGGCTTTGGCAATAGGCGTTAGCAGCGCCACACGGTCATTGGCTTTTTTCACCGCGTCTGCATCGGTCGAGAATTTGGTGATGTCCAGCTGTTGGCCGACATAGACTGCAAAGGCACGTGATGCTTCGTTGTTGGCGCGCACATTTAAGAGCATACGACGTACATCACCATGCACTAAAATGCTGTCAGCCGGTTTGTTTGGGGATTGTACACCGGAAGCGCTGCGGCCCTGTAAACGGTCAGTCGCATATTGCGCTGCATTTTGATAAGCAAATTCAGACGCACCTAAACCTTGGATGCCCATTGAAAGACGTTCATAGTTCATCATCACGAACATGGCTGCCAGGCCTTCATTTTCTTTACCGACCAGATAGCCTTTGGCACCATCAAAGTTCATGACACACGTGGCAGAGGCTTTAATCCCCATTTTGTGTTCGATAGAGCCTGGGCCAACGGGGTTACGTTCACCGAGTGAACCATCGGCATTGACCAGGAATTTCGGCACGATAAACAGCGAAATACCGCGTGAACCGGCAGGTGCATCTGGGGTTTTGGCCAGTACCAGGTGAATGATGTTTTCAGCCAGGTCATGATCACCACCGGTAATAAAGATTTTGGTCCCGGTAATGTTATAGCTGCCATCTTCGTTGCGTTCCGCTTTGGTTTTAATAATCCCCAAATCGGTACCGGCATGTGGTTCAGTCAGACACATGGTGCCAGACCATTCACCTGAATAAATTTTTGGTAAATAGGTTTCTTTTTGTTCCTGAGAAGCATAGCTGCTCAGCGCCATACCCGCACCAACTGACAGCAGTGGATACAGCATGAATGACGGGTTAGTAGCAAAAATCATTTCATCCGACAGAACGGTCAGCATTTTTGGCATGCCTTGACCGCCCCATTCTTCATCGGCACCCAGGCCAATCCAGCCGCCTTCGGCATATTGCTTAAATGCTTCTTTAAAACCGGCCGGTGTGGTTACGCTGCCATTGTTATATTGAGCACCTTCTTCATCACCAGTGCGGTTTAAGGGCAGGGTAACGTTCTGGGTAAATTTGGCCATTTCTTCAAGAATAGCTTCTGCAGTTGCAGCATCGAGGTGGGCGAGATTTTCGTTATTTTGCCAGAATTGTTCTGCTTGGAAGACATCATTCAGGATGAATTTCATATCGGCAAGCGGTGCGTTATAAATTGGCATAGTTCATTTCACCTGTTTCTTGTTTATTCATAGTGATCAGGTCAGTCTAAACGATGAGATTTCAATTGATTAGACGACGAAAGGTTAATATAGCGCGATAAATAGAGAAAAAGGACCGCCAACAGCTGGCCGTCCTTTTTACATCCATTACAAGTTACTACACATCACGTGCATTAGAAGGCGAAGTGTTCAGCATCAAGCGCCATCAATGGATCCAGGCCAGTCGCAATCACGTCAACATGTGAGCGTACACGTGGCAGGATCTTCTTGAAGTAGAAGCGTGCAGTGGTCACTTTGGCATTATAGAAGTCGACATCGGTAGTACCCGCAGCCAAGGCTTCTTGTGCAACCAGTGCCATACGTGCCCATAGGTAAGCCAGTGTCACATAGCCAGAGAAGTAGAGGTAATCGACTGCTGCAGCACCGACTTCTTCAGGGTTTTGCATCGCACGCATACCAATTTGCATGGTCAGGTCGCCCCATTCTTTGTTCAGCGCGGCCAGCGGTTCAACAAACTCTTTCATGCCGGCATTGTCTTTGTTGGCTTCTGCGAATTTGTGAATGATCTTGGTGAAGTCTTTCAGCATCGCGCCTTGCGTACCCAGAACCTTACGGCCAAGCAGGTCAAGTGCCTGAATTTCAGTAGTACCTTCGTACAGGCAAGAAATACGCGTATCACGTACAATCTGCTCCATACCGTGCTCGGAAATAAAGCCGTGACCACCAAACACCTGTACACCGTGTTTTGCAGCTTCTGAACCGGTTTCGGTCAGGAAGGCTTTGGCAATTGGTGTCAATAAAGACAGGATGTTGTCGGCAAATTTACGGTCTTCTTCCTCAGCAGCCTGCTCAACCACATCTGCATATTGAGCCAATAAGTAAACCAGCGCACGGCCACCTTCAGCAAATGCTTTTTGGGTCAACAACATATTACGTACTGCTGGATGCACAATAATCGGATCGGCTTCTTTTTCTGGCGCTTTCGGACCAGACAGTGAACGCATGGCCAGACGGTCTTTTGCATACGCCAAAGCGCCCTGGAATGAAGATTCAGATGCAGACAGACCTTGTACTGCAGTACCGATACGCGCCGTGTTCATGAAAGTGAACATACAGTTCAGACCACGGTTTTCAGGTCCAATCAAGTAACCTTTGGCGTTGTCAAAGTTAATCACGCAAGTCGCGTTACCGTGAATCCCCATTTTGTGTTCGATCGAGCCACAACGCACAGCATTACGCTCACCGATTGAACCATCAGCATTCAGGTTGAATTTCGGTACGATGAACAGTGAAATACCTTTGGTGCCTTTCGGTGCACCTGGTAAACGTGCCAGAACGATATGGATGATATTCTCGGCCATGTCGTGCTCACCAGCAGAGATAAAGATTTTCTCGCCAGAGATTGCATAGCTGCCATCCGCATTTGGTTCTGCTTTGGTGCGGATAATACCGAGGTCAGAACCGGCATGAGATTCGGTCAGACACATGGTCCCGGTCCAGACACCTGATACCAGATTTGGCAGATAGGTATCTTTTTGTTCTTGCGAACCGTGGTGCTCAAGGGTACGTACTGCACCATGAGACAGACCCGGATACATACCCCAAGCCCAGTTTGCGGTACCGACCATTTCAGAAATGGTAATGCCCAGAGAGTTTGGTAAACCCTGACCGCCGTACTGTTCTTCGGCAGATAAAGACGGGAAACCCAGTTCGATATATTTTTGATACGCTTCTTTAAAGCCAGTCGGCGTGGTGACTACACCATCGTTCCAGGTACAGCCTTCGCGGTCGCCCACTTGGTTTAAAGGAGATAATTCGTTTTCACAGAAGTCAGCAGCAGCTTCTAAATATTGGTCAACCAACTCACGGCTTACGTTTCCAGAGAATGCAGGGAGTTTTGCATAATGTTCTTCAGCATTTAATAATTCATGCAAAACAAATTGCATATCACGTAGTGGCGCTTTGTATTGTGGCATATCGGGTTCCTCAATACTGGTTTAACCAGCGGTTATAATCCTAAATCAGTGAGTTCACGCGCCTTCACAGGCGCATCTTGAATGTTTTAATCGTGCAACATCTTCTAATTGGGTACAAGCATTTCAATGGCTTTTCTTGGTGACTGTAAAGTCAAAGATTTTTAACTTGAAATAGCTAAGTGTATTGAGTGTAAACAGATTTATCGGTATAGGAAGTGGACAAATAGTCAAAAACGTAAACAGATATGTCCAATAAAAAAGGCGCACCATGCGCCTTTTTTATTTGCTGACTTCGCTTAAGCCACTTTGGCCGGAATGGTCACAGCGGTATTCGGTTTAAAACGTAAGCTGCATTGACCATTGACCGATTTGTCTCCCAGTTTAATCTGGACAGTCTGACCGGCGGTTTTGCCGTTACAGGCATTGGCCATAGCCTGTTGACGGGCCTGACGCTGTGCCAGGCGCTGATCATACTGTTTCACCAGTTCGGCACGTTTGGCATCGGTTAAGGCACCTGTCTGAGGACCATGCTGTTTAAACTGGCGTACATCGCCACGCATTGGACGATGTTCACGGCTGTGTTTAAGCTGCTGGCGTTCCGGCGTAAATATTAGGGTACAGGTCCCATTCACGGTTTTTTCACCGGCTTTGACCTGAACCACCTGTCCGGCAGCTTTGCCTTCACAGGCCGTTTTGATCTGCTGCATCATCTGGCGGCGTTCAGTACGCAGCTGCTGCCATTGTTCACGCTGTTCCGGGCTTAGGCGTGCATGTTTGCCGTGCATGGAATGAGCCATACGGCCTTCACGTTCCGGCGTTGCTGTACTATTGGTTGACTGACAGGCTGTCAGTGTCCCGACACTGAGTAAACCCACTGAAACAAGCGCAATTTTTGTCATCGTTTTCATGATTATTGTCTCCACACAGAACCGCGATACAGTTATTTTTACCTGCGACAAGAATAAATAATAAAGATGAAGAAACAATGGAGAGTTTTTTCAGACACTGTTCGCTACAATAGTGAAATAAAAGAAAAATTGAGATGAGTGTTTTGAAAATACGCCGGATTCCAATCGCCCTGCGCCTGTTTTTGACTGTGCTATTGACCGCGCTGGTCATTTCCACGGTCAGCCTGTGGGTGCTGCACTGGAATATGCAACGCAATTTCACCAAATACGTGGCCGATGTCGAAATGCAGAAGCTGGATCATGTGATTCATAATCTGGCCGGTGTGTATGGTGTCTATCATGATTGGGGCAATGCCATTCAGGCGCAAATCCTGCAAATTGAAGGACAGGCCGGCCCGGAAGATTATGACCGCCTGTCGCGCTGGTGGTTGCGCCGTCAGTACGATATTGCCTTGCAGCAGCGTTATTTTGAAGAACATACCTTAATGAATGTGGCGCCAACGCTGGCTGAACCAGATCCGCAGAAACGCCAGGCCTCGCAGGAAGAACTAAAATGGCTGGAAATGAATCTGCCTTCCGAGTACCGTCCCTTTAAAGGCCTGAAATTTCCTTTAAGCGCGCAGCAGAATACCACCCGGGTTAATCAGGGCAGTACCCAGAATCCGCGTCCGAATCAGCCACAATCGGATGGCAAAAAACAGTTTATTTCCATGCCGGACCGTTTGGGTCTTAGCTCGCGTCTGGCTTTATATGATGCCAAACGCCAGTTTGTGGTCGGTGAGCCGGCAGAAGGACAAATGTCGTATCGCCCGATTTTAATGAACAATCAGGTGGTCGGCTATCTGGGTTTAAAACCGGTGCTGGATCAGGATGATGCGCTCAGCATTAATTTCTTTAGCGAACAAAAGCGTTATCTGCTGCTGATTTATGGTCTGTCCTTTATTGCCAGTTTACTGGTGGCCTGGTTATTGGCGACCTATTTTAAAAAGCCGATTCAGCGTCTGCTCAATGGGACCCGTGAACTGACCAAAGGCAATTATCAGTATCAGGTGAAAGTAAACCGTAATGATGAACTCGGTGATTTATCTACAGAGCTGAATCAGCTGGCAGTCATTTTAGATCAACATGAAACCTCACGCCGGCAGTGGGTGGCTGATACCTCACACGAATTAAAAACCCCGCTGGCAGTATTACAGGCCCAAATTGAGGCTATGCAGGATGGTATCCGTAAAGCCACACCGGAACACTTAGATGCAATGATGCGTCAGGTCAGCAGCCTGAAAAAACTGACTCAGGACCTGGCTGATTTAGCCCAGGCCGAAGCCATGCAGCTGAAATTCTATCTGGCCTCAATCAACCCTTGGCAGGTGATTGAACAGGAAGTCGAGAATTTCCGGCCGAAGTTTGAACAGGCCGAGTTAAGCGTGCGTCTAGAAGGTGGAGCTGTGCCTTTACAATTAGATATAGACCGCTTTAAACAAATTATGGTGAACTTGATTGCGAACAGTATTCGTTATACTGAGGCCGGTGGGCAGGTTCATATTCATAGTGAGCAGACGGCAACAGAATGGAGTGTCTATGTCGATGACAGTCCATTTGGCCTGACCGATGAACAGCTAGCCCGTTTAGGCGAGCGTTTTTACCGGGTGGATGATTCGCGTACGCGGAGCACTGGCGGTACCGGTTTAGGTCTGGCGCTGTCTGCTAAAATTGCGCAGGCCATGGGTGGCCAGCTGAGTTTTGCGCATTCGCCATTGGGTGGCTTGCGCTGCAAACTGACTTTCCCGATTCCGACCAAACAATAAAAGGAAAAGATATTCATGAAACATGTCATGCTGGTTGAAGATGAAGTTGAACTCGCTCAATTGGTCCGCGACTATCTTGAAGCTGCTGGGTTTGAGGTCAGTATGTTTCATGATGGACAAGAAGCCTATAACAGCTTTTTGCAGCGTAAACCGAGCCTGATGATTCTGGATCTGATGGTGCCACGTATGGATGGGCTGACCATTTGCCGTAAAGTACGTGAGCAGTCTGATTTACCCATTATTATGGTTACGGCGCGTACCGAAGAAATTGACCGGGTATTAGGCCTGAATATGGGTGCAGATGACTATATTTGTAAGCCATTTAGTCCGAAAGAACTGGTGGCACGTGTGCAGGCAGTGCTGCGTCGCTTAGACCGCAAGGCTGAACCGGAAACCAATGATTTATTCCGGATGGATAAAGCCCAGCAACGGATCTGGTATCAGCAAAAAGCACTGAACCTGACCCCGACCGAATTTCGTTTACTGGAACTGTTTTTAGAGCATGTTGGGCAGGTTTATTCCCGTGCCCAGTTGCTGGATCATATTAACCCGGACAGTTTTGATGTTGCAGATCGGGTGATTGACAGTCATATCAAAAACCTGCGCCGCAAGATTTCCGAAGCGGCAGAAACCGGTAATCGTCATGAGTGGATTCAGGCAGTGTATGGGGTTGGCTACCGTTTTGAATATCCGGAAGATTAATTTCATACGGAGTGAAAAAGCGAATAGATATGTGCCTATTCGCTTTTTTTATGAGAGTAGGTTGTGCAGTATTTAGGGGCAGGATGGTGATAAATCAACAGACTGATCAAGCATAAGACCAAGATAAAAGGTGGGATTTCTAATATTATAATTTTTAAATGAATTTAATTTTTAACAAGAATATTTTGTAAATTTTAATAAGCCTGAAAATTGAAGTAAATAAAATTCCGGTATAATCCGCAGCCCGCTTTTGGGAATTTTTCTATGCACGTCAATACTGAGCTTGTCGCACGCTTAATTCAGCGCAATATCACCCCCACGATACACTATTTTGAACAAACCCAGGATAGTTCCCGCCTGGAACATCAGATCAACTTCTGTGTACAGCAGATTATTGTCTGTTTAAATTCCGATACAGTGGCCACCATCAAAGCACTATTGCAGTATTTAATTGCAAAAAGCCAGCACAGCAGTGAACATTCAGGGTGGCGCAAAGCCTTTGAGTTGTTCAATGATAAATATAAAGTTTAATCGCTGATTTTACATACGAGAGACAGGATTAAACTGTGGGCACGATTTATCTCTGTGTTTTTGCCCGAGCTAAACACGCGAGCCTACAGTTTTGAGTAACGCTATACGTTGTCGATCCAGTTTCTTGAGTTTGGACACCACCAACGCATAAGAATTCAGCACTAAATCTTCGATTAAAGCTTCATCCAGCTCTTCATCTTCATACACTGAAATCCAGTGCTGTTTATTCATATGCCAGCCGCTACGAATATACGGATAAATATCACGCAGCATGGCACCATGATCTGGCGCTACTTTTAAATTAATGGCCGCTTGTCCGTGCAGATGAAACTGTAACATAAAGACTTTATCCTGCACTTTAAACACATCACAACCCTCACCAAAAGGCTGGGTCACTGTGACTTCAGGCAGGGTAGTAGCGACTTTTGCCGCAAGTGGATGCAAAGCCATACGCAATTTAGGTCGAAGGGCACTTTGTGGATAATGCTGAAATTATCCACAATTTACCAGGCTAATGTGGATACTTTAAGACGAGCAGCTGACCATCACTTCAGGCACATCGCTTGGCAGCGGCGCTAAATCTTCCGGTTTTTCCAGCGCAGTCTGTCGGGTATAGGGTTGACTGAGCAGGCTAAATAAACGCTCGACTTCAGAAAAATCATCCCGCTCGGCCAGTTCAATTGCTTTTTGCGCCATATGGTTGCGCAGGATGTAATGCGGATTGACGGCGGTCATGGCGGCATCCAGTTCATCGGTATCCTGATGTTCACGAATACGCTCATATTGCGTCAGGAAGGCTTCAAACTGACGGCGGTCCAGGCAGTCATCTTTAATCGCTTCATAGTCTTTATGTTGCAGGCGAATAAAGCTTTGGGTGTAGTCCAGCTGTTCGCTTTGCAAGATTCTTAAAAAAGCCATCGCGCAGTCAAAGCTGTCTTTATGGAAGCTGGGTAAGCCCATTTTCTGGTTTAAGCCATGCTTGTAGTGTTCCAGGAAGGTCGGTTCAAAATGAGTTAAACATTGAGCCAGATCTGTTTTCCATTGCTCCTGGTCATCGTCTGCGGGACAAAGCGGAATCAGGTTGTTCAGCCAGGTCCACAAGTTCCAGTGCCCAATACTCGGCTGTTGCTGATAGGTATAACGTCCCTGATAATCGGAATGGTTGTTGATCCAGTTCGGGCGAAAGCGCTCCATAAAACCGTAAGGACCAAAATCTAGGGTAGAGCCGGTGATATTTAAATTATCGGTATTCATTACCCCATGGGCAAAGCCAACCAGCTGCCATTGGGCAATCATCACTGCAGTACGCTGCACCACCTGCGTGGCAAAAGCTAAAACAGGCTGCTCGGCCTTCAGACATTCCGGATAATGCCATTCGATACATTTCTGGGTAAATTCAGGCAGTAAATCTGGCTGATATTGATTGATCCATTCAAAATGCCCCAGCCGAATATGACAGTCCGAGGTACGTAATATCATTGCACCCGGTTCCAGTTTTTCACGCTGTACCCCTTGGGTGGATGAAGTAAATCCCACAGCATTACTGGAAGGTACGCCCAAGGCATTTAAGGCATGACCGGCCAGATATTCACGAATCACCGAGCGTAACACCGCGCGACCATCGCCCATCCGTGAATAGGGAGTGGCACCGGCACCTTTTAAATGCAGATCAATGGTCTGCTGATGCTGGTCAACAATCTGGGCAATCAGTAAACCACGTCCATCACCGAGCTGACCGGCCCATTGCCCGAATTGATGCCCGGCATAAACCATAGCCAATGCCGGAAATTCAGCAAATGTTTTCTGGCCGCTACAGATTTCGACCCACTGTGCTTTGTCTTCATTTGACCATTGCAGTTCATCGGCCAGTGCTGCATTGAAATGCCCGGCTTTGGCGCCTTTTAAAGGCAGCGGTTGTTGCTGATGATACAGACGGGAAGGCAGGGTAGGATAGCGCGAGTTAAATTGCATTGCAGAACAGCCATTCAGAACAGGCCTTCACTATAACAAACTTGGCTGGAGAAAAGTGTCGTGTTTCCGACTAGAAAAAGCCTCCATCAGGAGGCTTTTTGCAGGGCTTTGGTATTATTGTGAAACCGGATTCTTTTTCAGGTTACGCATCAGAATGTTCAGGGTTTCCCGATGATGGGTTAGACGCTGTTCTACCAGCTGGAATTCAACTTTCAGCTTGTCATCCATTTGATGGATTTTTTCTGCCACCGCCGATTTCTTGGCCTGAATTTCCTGCTCTTTTAACTTGGCCCAGTCATTTAGGGTATGGGTAAAGGCTTCATATTCTTGTGCCAGACGCTGTTTGACGCTGCTGATGTCGTCATTGACATTGTGGCCATATACCGCCAGGTCCTGCTCGGCATATTTGAACTTCATCGCCAGTTCCGCTTTTTTAATATTAAAGCTTGGAATACGGCGCAGGTTTTTTGCCAGCCCCAGTTTCGAACAGCTCCAGATTAACCATTTGGTCGGATCATATTGCCACCATTTCACGCCATTACGGTAATCGTACTGGAAGATATGGTGATAGTTATGATAACCCTCGCCCCAAGTGGCAATAGCCAGCCAGAAGTTGTCACGTGCCGTATTTTCGTCGGTATATGGACGTTTGCCCCACATATGACACAGCGAGTTAATAAAGAAGGTGACGTGGTGGCTCAGAATCAGACGCATTAAGCCGCCTAAAAGTAAAACACCCCAGATGTCGCCCACAGCCCAGCCAATTGGTAGCAAGATGCCAACATGTACCAGAATCACTAACGGTACATAGTATTTATGCTGGAACATCACCAGTTTGTCATTCAGCAAATCTGGCGCATTTTTATAGTTTGGTTCGGCTGCCGGATAGTCACGCAGCATCCAGCCTAAATGGGCGTACCAGAAACCGTTATTGATCGAATACGGATCTTTATCGACATCATCGACATGACGGTGATGGGTACGGTGACCTGAGGCCCAGAACAGGATACTGTTCTGTACGGCAAAGGTGCCCATAATCATTAAAATGATTTTCAAAGGTAAAGTGGCTTCATAGGCACGGTGCGCCCATAAACGGTGATAACCTGCTGTAATACCCAAGCTGCTAACGCCAAGTAAAACAAACATGCTGATCCAAGCTGCGAGGCTAAAATCATGGTGGTAAGCATATAACGGGATGGCAATGATTGCGACAATTGGCAAGAACACCAGAGCAAAAACGGCAACCCAGTTAATTGGGGCTTTGGGTAGGGGAGCATTCATCTCCAACAGTACTCCTGAAAGCTGGGGAGGTGTAAAGAAGTGCTTAATCCATTACTTTTTGTATGGAATAAGATTTGAGCATATTAGCATGTGCGTTTCGGCGTCACTAGCATTATTGTACAGATGTATTGTACTAAACAGTAACAGAATAAGATTGAAGCTTCATTGATTTTATCGAAGGCTGCGGCATGATAAAGATAAATCCTTGATCAATGCGAAATCAATCACATGAGATACCGTAAAATTAGTTTAATTTTGCCGTATTTGATCGCGGTGGTTTTCATTACGGCCTGTCAAAGCACACCGCCGTCTTCTACAGCCTCCAAAGTCCAGTCACAGCCACGTGCGGTAAAAGCACCGGCAGCGGTTAAACGCAGTAGCGATGGTCTGCAGGATATTCGCTGGGAAATTCAAACCATTCAGGGGAAAAAGGCACGTTATTTTCATGCCAGCCCGTATTTAATGCTCAATTCCCGTTTTCAGAATCTGCAGGGCAATACCGGCTGTAATTCTCTTTTCGGCCGCTATCAGCTGCAGTTCAGTCAGGGCCGTTTAAGCCTGAACAGCCGTGCCACGCATAATAGTTGTGATCATGCGCTGGCGCAGGAAGCCGACTTGATGGATGCCTTGCAACGGGTCAAACGCTTCCAGTTACAGGGTAAAACCTTATATTTGCTGGATGAGCGCGGGCTAATGCTGATTCAGGCCAATCAACGCTAAATAGAAGTTCAATCAATATAAAATCAGCCTGTAACATGCAGGCGGATTGAGCATCTATTGTTTTAAATATGTTGCATCATCAGTTTTGGGAAATCGGTAATTAAACCGTTAATGCCTAAATCTTTCAGCTGTTTGGCACGTTCCACTTCATTGACCGTCCAGACACTCACCCCCAGTTGTGCTTGCTGGGTGGCCTGAATCATGCGCGGGGTCGCCAGTTCATTCATCCAGCCAATCTGACAGCAGCCAAAGTGCAATGCCTGTTCAATCGCCTGTTCCTGGATATCTTCTTCAATTAGTAAACCGCGCTTAAAGGTCGACTGCTGCGCCTGTAAGGCCTGATGGATTTTCAGGTCAAAACTGGTAATCACAGCAGAATGTTCAAAGCCTTTGAGCTGCTGATGCAAGGCCAGAGTCAGCTGTTCAGCCTGCGCCTGGGTTTCCACCGCTTTAATTTCAACTTCGATATGTTCAAAGTTCTGGATTAGGGCCAGGGTCTGGTTTAAATACGGGGTGATTTCAAAGTTCGACCAGTTTTTCCAACCATAGGCCTGATTATAATGATGTAAATCTTGCGTGCTGCATTCATACAGCGGACGGTCCTGACCGGTGGTTCGGATCAAATGATCATCATGCATAATGACCAGTTGCTGGTCTTTGAGCTGACGTACGTCAAACTCGACAGCGCGTACGCCTAAATCCTGAATATACTGAAAACCGCCCAGGGTATTTTCCGGGGCTTCGCCGCGGGCACCACGATGTCCAATTATACGCATAACAGGCTCAGCGTTTGGAGAGGAAGTTTCATTGTGAGCCTTTAAGATGACCAGGATGTGACAGCGCTATTGTGCGCTGATCTTAAATTTATACAAGTCAGATCAGCGCATATTTTCATCAATTTTTTCTATGAAAATGACGGCTTTATTCAATCGTTTCGTTAATGTTTTTTTTGCCACAGCACTTCAGCGCCACCTTCACTGCGTTGCAGGGTGCGTGAAGCCACAAATAACCAGTCAGATAAACGGTTTAGGAGCTGCAAAGACGTAGCCTGAATATTCTGGTCACGGCTATGCACCGACATCACGCTACGTTCGGCACGGCGGCAGACAGCACGGGCCTGATGGGCATAGCTACACGCCAAGGTACCGGCAGGTAAAATAAAGTCCTTAAGCATGGGCAGGGTTTCATTCATCCGGTCAATGTCGTTTTCCAGAAACTCGATTGATACCGGTTGTACCAGAGTAAAGCCCGGAATGCAGACTTCACCGCCTAAATCAAATAGCCAGTGCTGAATCAGGCTTAAAGATTTATCCCAGCTGGCTTTGTCCTGAATGGTGCTGGCGGCAATCTGTGCGCGCAGTACGCCAATGGTGGCATTCAGTTCATCGACATCGCCGAGTGCGGTAATACGTAAATCATCTTTGGCAACACGTGAACCATCACCCAGACCGGTGGTGCCTGAGTCGCCAGTACGGGTATAGATTTTACTTAAACGGTGGCCCATAGCTGTTCCTTGAATTTTTAATCATGTGAATATAAAAAGGATCATGCCACAGTCACGACATGATCCTCAAAATTTATATGTCCTTTGGGGCGTTTAGTATTTAACCGTTACGCCGACAGAGGCGAGGCGGCCGCCGTTGATGTAGTAACTACCACTACCATAGGCTGTACGATATTTACTATCACTAACATTTTGAATATTGGTAAATAATTTGATGGCTGGATGAAGTTGGTAATAGCCACTCATATCTACATTGAAATGGCCTGGAATTCTGACATCATCATAAGCACTGTTATCTGAAGATGAGTTCGCTGTTAAAGTGGTAGATAAGCCAAACTGTTCTTCAGCCCATCCTAGGGTAAGGGTTGCTTTCTGGCGTGGTCTACGGCTTAAGTCTTCACCGGTAGTATCATCTTTGGCCCGTACATAATGGTAGCCTGTTTTAATAAAAGCATGTGGGGCTTGCCAATTCAGATACAGTTCACTACCTTCAAAAATTGCACGATCCAGGTTTCTAAAACTGTAGCCTGTCGCTTCTGTGGCATCAATTAGATGATCTACCTGATTTCGATACAGGGTAATGCCTGTTGTCAAGCCATGATTGAGCTGTTGATCTAGGCCAATTTCGAAAGAAAGACTTTCTTCAGGTTTTAAATTCGGATTGCCGGATGAGCTATAAAGTTCGTTTAGGTTTGGTGATCGGAAAGCCGTTCCAACATTGGTATAAAGGCTGGTTTGAGGCAGAAGTTGGTATCGGGCTGCAGCCTGGCCGATAGTATGTGTACCATATTTTTCATGATCTTCAACACGGATACCTACTTGGGTATTCAGTGTATTGGTCTGATATTGATGCTGGAAATAATAGCCCAGTGAATCTAGATCAGTTTCATATTTTTGACCATAAGACAGCACATTACCCTGAATATTTTGATGTTGTGTACCAATTAGAATTTGCTGGGCAGAGTTAAGCTGTAATTTTGCATATAATTCTGCTTCTCGAGTTTGACTGGAAGCAAAGTCAAACTGTCCCATAAAATTAGGATCATTTTGATATAAGTCATCTTGGAACTGGGAAAGGCGAGCATTCAGTTCAAGTTGTGGCTTTAATTTTACATGACCTTTTAGATTAATAATTTCTGTTTCAAAGTCCTGATTATTTAGAGCACCAAAATTATCATATTTAATATTTCCCTCATTTTGCTGATAATCCAGAGAAACAGCATAGTTTTGTTGATCTACACCAAGTTTGGCGCTATAGCCTTTCTGATCAAAAGCAGCAGTTTCATGACTGGTTTCTTTAATTTTTGTCCCATCTGTTTCTAAACGCTGGCCACGAATTTGAGCATAAAATCCCTGTTCTGCCAGATCAGCACCGATAACAGTTTTATAGGTAGAATTTTCACCCACTTCAGTTGTTAGCAAGGCTTGGTTTTTTTCAGGTGTTTTTGAAACCATTTGAATGACACCACCAATTGCATCTGTGCCGTATAGAACAGATGCAGGGCCTTTTAGAACTTCAATTTGTTGAATATCGGTGGTATCTAAGAAAGATAAAGAGGCCATACCTGAAGAAGCTGTATTTAGACGGATGCCGTCACGAAGTACGAGTGTATGGTTAGAGTTGGTTCCGCGGGTAAAAATTGAAGACACTTGCCCAAAACCGCCCGATTGCACCATATTGATGGATGCATCGGACATTAAAAGATGGGGGAGTTCGGCAATTGGAGATTGCTCTAATATGTGTGGCTCAATAATTGAAATCCGCGCAGGCACATTGCCAATCTTCTCTTCAGAACGAGTAGCTGTAACCACCAAGGTATCCAGGGCCGCATTGACGGCAGGTTGCTCTTGAGACTCCGCAGCAAAGACAGAAGTTGAAAACCCCATCGCAAGAGCGATTGCACCTACCAAGGCAGTAGGTTGAAATTGAATAGACATGATATGTGCTCCATACATTCACCCCACGTGAATGATTGAGTTAAAGGGCACAACAAGCAGGTATCCGGACTTCAATGTGGCGCCAAGCATCTTGATGATGACCTGGACCTATATATCCACCTTCCCATATCTGAATACAGTGGTGTAAATCGCATGATTTAAACTGATATATGTTTCATTGTTACCGTTGCGGGGGCAGTGTCGGATTTTCACCAACTTCCCTAAAGCCAAGGCTTAAACTTGCTGTGAAACGGGCGCAGTATAAGTGCCGTATGCATTTTAAACAACTTGTGCAAGAATTATCAGGCTGAACTTTACTCAAGTGAAAAAATTTGCATTACAATGAGCCGGCCCCATATTTATAGATAGGCTATAAAGCGGGCATTACGAGAGCCAAACAAGTTATGCGAACCCGTGCCAAAATTTGCGGCATCACCCGGGTTGAAGATGTACATGCCGTCGTCAACAGTGGTGCAGATGCAATTGGTTTTGTATTTTATCCTCCAAGTCCGCGCAGTGTGAGCGCAGAACAGGCCAGCGTTCTGCTACAGGCCATTGCGCCTTATGTACAGGTGGTGGGTTTATTTGTAAATAGCTCAGCCGGTGAGATTCAGGCCATTCTCAATACAGTCGCGCTGGACATCCTGCAATTTCATGGTGATGAAAGCCCGGAACAGTGCCAGTCAATTGCACAGCAGGTTGGACGTCGCTGGTACAAGGCGATTCAGGTTAAACCGGGGCTAGATGTGGTGGCTGAAATTCAAAAATATCAGCAGGCTGGTGCTAGCGCCGTACTTTTAGATGCCTGGCATCCTGAATTAAAGGGCGGAACCGGGCACAGCTTTGACTGGAGCAGCTTTCCCCAACTGGATATTCCACTGATTTTGGCCGGGGGATTAAACCCTGACAATATTGAAGACGCCATTCACACCACAGCCGCGTTTGCTGTAGATGTGAGCGGAGGCGTAGAATCCGCAAAAGGTATTAAAGACCAACAACTCATAGAACGCTTTATGCAAGGAGTCCATCGTGGATCAGCAAACTGTTAATACAGAAAAACAGGCAATTGACTATACCCAGTTCCCTGATGCAAAAGGGCACTTCGGTATCCATGGCGGACGTTTTGTGTCAGAAACCCTGATGGCGGCTTTAGAAGACTTGGAAAAGCTCTATTTTCGCATGAAGAATGATGAACAGTTTCTGGCAGAATTCGACCGTGATCTCGCTTATTACGTCGGTCGTCCAAGTCCACTGTATTATGCTGAGCGATGGTCAAAAGAGTTGGGTGGTGCGCAGATTTACTTAAAACGTGAAGACCTGAACCATACCGGCTCGCATAAAGTAAACAACACCATTGGTCAGGCGTTATTGGCCAAACTTTCAGGTAAAAAACGTATTATTGCCGAAACTGGTGCCGGTCAGCACGGGGTAGCGACAGCAACCATCGCTGCGCGTTTAGGTCTTGAATGTGTGGTGTTCATGGGCGCGGAAGATGTGAAGCGCCAAGCCATGAACGTGTATCGGATGCGTTTGCTGGGTGCCAAAGTCGTCGCGGTAGAAAGCGGCTCTAAAACTTTAAAAGATGCCATGAATGAAGCGATGCGTGACTGGGTCACCAATGTCGATTCAACCTATTATGTGATCGGAACTGTGGCGGGTCCACATCCCTATCCGCAGCTGGTGCGTGATTTCCAGTCCATTATTGGCCGTGAAGCACGCCGTCAGATTCAGGAACAAGCCGGCCGTCTGCCAGATGCACTTGTGGCTTGTGTGGGGGGGGGCTCCAATGCCATGGGCCTGTTCTATCCATTCCTGAATGATCAGGAGGTGAAAATGTATGGTGTTGAAGCTGCGGGCTTAGGCATTGAAACGGGTAAACACTCTGCACCATTAAATGCCGGTCATGTCGGTGTTCTTCACGGCAACCGTACTTACCTGATGTCAGATGAACAAGGCCAGATTATTGAAACCCATTCGATTTCTGCTGGTCTGGATTATCCGGGCGTGGGTCCTGAGCATAGCTTCCTGAAAGATATGCATCGTGTGGATTATGTGCCAATTAATGACCAGGAAGCTTTGCAAGGTTTCCGTGACCTGACCAAGATTGAAGGGATTATCCCGGCATTAGAAAGTTCACATGCGATGGCGTACGTGACCAAACTGGCGCCGACCATGTCGAAAGATCAAATTATTATTGCAACGGTTTCAGGCCGTGGTGATAAAGACTTGATGACGGTAGCGCGTATTGATGGCGTGGAAATGGTGGATATGTAAAAAATCTCCCTAACCCTCTTTAAGAAAGAGGGAATAGCCCTCCTGAGTAAAAGGAGGGGGAGGATTTAAATCGCATTCAAGCAATTGGGTGCGATTTTTTTATTGTTGTAATGAAAGTTCCCCACTTTTTTAAAGGAGGGACGAGGGGAGGATGATTATTCAGATCCGATTTTTGACACAAATTCAGGCAATTATAATTCATCCAGATTTTCCCTTACTTTGGAAAAGCCCAAAGTAAGCAAAGACTTTTGTTGAGCAGATCTGACGTCCCTGTCATGCTGCTCAACAGGCGACATCCCGATCGCCAACGCGTATCATATTGCTGATTTATCTTCTACCTGGTTAAAACCATCTTCTGGAGTTTCCCATGCCAAGTCTGTTTATTGTCATGTTGGGCGGTCGTCATGCCCGCGCCAATACCGAAGTGCACGATGTGGTGCTTGCCGTGGGTAACACGCTGGAAGAGACTTTCCCTCAGCTAAGACAGGCCTGGTTTGGTGATCAATCCGGCTTACATATTGATGCCTGGGCGCAAATCAATGGGGTGGAATTTGAAGGTAAACAATATCAGCTGCAATTTAGTAATGCGGCCCCGAATCAGGCGCATGAAAGACTCTGGCTGATTAATTTGGGCGGCTACGATGCGCGTGAATTTGGCGAATTGCATCGCTATGTTCTGGTGGTTGCACAAAATGCCATGGTGGCCAAACAGCGTGGCAAGGCATATTTTGCTGCACACTGGCAAAAGCAGCATACCGACCGGGTGCTGGATGTCGATGACTGCATCGCCATTGATCAGGTGCATGGCCGTTATGTGCAACTGGTGGCTGGGGAATTTGCCGGAAACCGCTGGGAAAATACCTATTTGCCTATTGCCGAGTCCTGACTGTAGCAGACTTAAGCAAGTGGTTTGGCTTGGATATTGTGAAAGAAAGCAATCTATGTTTTTGTTATTGTTTAGATAAAATAATCTTATTTTTATTTTTCTGGCCAGATTTTATAGGCATAATAAAGCGGTAGCTACAGTGTCTCAAACCACATGGAATGTCGTACATGGATTTAATACAACAGAATGGACAGCCACGTTACGGACGTTTTAAGCAATTACCGACCAGTATCCAATACCATCATTATCAATATAAAAGCCCTTATGGTGATGTGCTGTCTGGGTGGCGTAAACGATTAAAATATAAAAAGTTTAAATTTTGTTGTATTCAGCATGAGCACTACACCATCGGCCTGGCCATTGTTGATATTGCTTGGGCCGGGCATGGTTTTGTTTATATCTACAATCATTTGACCGGTGAAGTGCTGGAATGGGATGCGATCAGTTTTCTGGCCCGGCATACGGTGCTGGATGAGCAGCCGCTGTTTAACCATAGTCATTTTCATAAAGCCGGTTATCAGCTGGATATTCAGCATGCCAATGGAGTGCGTTATATCCGGGTGACTAAATACGGCGAACTGCGTCTGAGTGCGCGAATTTTCTGTGCCGGCACTGATCCATTAAGCATGTGCAGTCCGAATGGGATTAATGGCTGGACCTATACCCAAAAGCTGACCACGCTCGGCTGTGAAGGTTTTTTTATCAACAAGCAGGGACAAACCATCCAGTTTCATGACAAAACTTTTGTTTCTCTGGATGATACTTGTGGTTTTTTACGACCGGAAACGGCCTGGTTCTGGCTGTCTTGTAATTTCTGGGATGCCCAGAACAAGCGGGTCGGCATTAATCTGGCTTCTGGCGTCAATGAAAGCTTTGGCAATGAAAACTGCCTGTGGGTCAATGGCCGCCTGTATCCGCTGGCAGATGTGTTATTTGAGCAGCAGTCAGATAACCAGTGGAATATTGTCTCGCTGGACCAAAGCCTGAATTTAACCGTGACCACCGGCTGGCGCCGTTATGAAAATCTGAACCTGCGCCTGGTGGGCAGCCAGTTTAGCCAGTGGCAGGCCAAAGTCAGCGGTACCATTGTGCAGGATGATCAGGAAATTGTGTTCCTGAATGAATATGCCTTGCTGGAACAGCATTATGCCAAATGGTAGATCTTCGTCGCTGCTCCTTCTCACCAAAAAGCTACAACTCATCCACTCAATAAAAAAGCTGAACCTGACATTCAGCTTTTTTAATCCATCATAATTTTCCTTTAATCTTTAGCCGCCTGCCAGAAGGCTTCACCGGCCTGAATCGGATCATTGGTCTGTTCCAGGGTGTTAATCCAGACTTCATACTGGGCAATAATCGGATGCTGGCTGGGATGAAAATCTTTTTTAAACCAGTCCTTATATAGCCGGCCCATCCGGGTCAAGGTGCCTTTTTTGCCAAAGAACCACGGCAAACCTTTGGCATTCAGTTGCAGACGCTGCCACAGACTAAAGCCATCCTGTTTTAACATGATATTGGCCCGATAAATGGTAAAACCAAACATCAGGAACGTGGTCCAGACCAGGGCAAAATGCCGCATCGCTTCAGAAACTTGGGCCACATCACGCATTACATCAAAGGCCACATCCCGATGTTCCATTTCTTCAATCGCATGCCAGGCAAACAAGGCGCGCACATACGGATGTGCTTCAGCTAACGTCGAGCGATGGGCATAAAAAGTTTCAGCCATGAGGGCGGTCAGGTGCTCGGCTGCTGCCGTGGTGGCAATATTGTATTCCGGGGAGCGTTTTTCCAGTTCAAATTTAAAAATCCGGTTGAGCTGGCGGATAAACTGATCCACCGGCATGCCCTGATTTTTCATTAGCTGGTTCATTTTGTCATGCGCAATACCATGTTGGGCTTCCTGACGGATAAAGTCGGCCACGCGTTGTTGCAGTTCTGGCTGCTGAATCTGCTCGCGGTATAAGCGTACCGACTGAATAAAATAGCGTTCCCCATCGGGAAAGGTCAGGCTTAAGGCATCAAACATGCGGGTCAGAAAAGGATCTCCACCAAACCAGAAGCGTGGAATCTGTTCCAGCTTAAAGTCGAGATTGCTGCGCACCACTGGTTGCGCCTGATATTGGACTATGGCATTCATCTTGTTTTACTTCATCTAGTCGTTCATATCTGCAGTATGTCGGGCTTTAGCGGCTTTGTTTTGACAAGTCTTGCCAGTTTTTATACATTTTACGCCATAGTGAAAATAAGAAATGTCAGGATGACAACTTACCTGAGTGATATTCAGATTCCAAACGGCTATGTGCATTTGTGGCAGTCCTATCTGCAGGCACAAGGTGTGCAGCCGCAACAGCTCGAGCTGTCAGACAGCTTGCAGCAATATGTGCAGCATGTGCTCAGTTTGCCGATTGATGGCCAATCTTCCTGTCAGGCTTTTATTGCGCTGCTGGAACAGACCCGGCAGCAGCTGAACACAGCCTATCTGGTGTTTGAGCTGGCGCGTTTTATCCGTCCGGAGCATTTTGGTGTGCTCGGCTATATGGCCTCGCGCAGTAATAGCGTGGCCGAAGCCTTGCAGTATATTGCCCAGTTTAGCCGGCTGGTGATTGATGCCAACGAAGCGGTCCCCATGCAGATTCAGCAGCAGGATGATTTGCTGATTGTGTCTTGGCCGAATCCGCAGGATCAGAGCACGCTGATTCACGAAATCACCTTTGCCTGTATGCTGCAACTGGCCCGGCAGATGTTTGCGGCCGAGCACTTTCCCTTGCGCCGGGTTCATTTTGCCCATGCTCCGCAAACGGCGCTGTATCAATATCAAAAGTTTTATGGCTGCGAAGTGCTGTTTGATCAGCCGGATTATCAGCTGGTGCTGAGCATCGACAGCCTGCAGCTGCAACCACAGCAGCCTGATCCAACTTTAATCGGGATTTTAAAAAAACAGGCTGAAGAAGCGATGGCGGCCAAACCTTTGCTGGAAGGGCTGGACCAGAAGCTGCGTCATTTGATTGCCGATTATTTAAGGCTGCAGCAACAAGCACCCAAGCTGGATGAGCTGGCTGTCGAGCTGTGTATGTCCAGTCGCACTTTGCAGCGTCAACTGAGTGAACTGGGGACCTCATTTAAACAGCTGCTGGACATGGAACGGATCAAACGTTGTGAATTACTGTTACCGCAAAAGCTGAGTCTGACCGAGATTGCCAGCCAGCTCGGTTATTCCGATCAGTCGGCTTTGGCGCGTGCCTATAAAGCGCATTGCGGCCAGACCTTAACCGAGCGGCGGCGGGTACTGCGTCAGCAACAGACTGTCCATAAAAAAGCGGCTGAATAGCCGCTTGGAACAATTAAAAAGTACGGTTTTAAGACGTGCGCAGTTTGGGAAAACGCAAGGCAATGGCGGCAATCGCAAAAATCGCCAGCACCCAGCAATAATAGACACTGCCAATCAGCTCTACCGGTGACATTTTGGCAATCGAGCAGGCCAGCAATAACTGGGCGCCATAAGGAATCAGGCCTTGTACCACGCAGGAGAAAATATCCAGCAGGGCGGCAGCACGTTTCGGATCGACGCCATATTCCTGTGCCACTTCACGCGCCATATCTCCAGACAGGATAATCGCCACAGTATTGTTGGCCACAAACAGGTTGGAAAACACCACCAGAAAGCTGATCCCCAACTCACCAGCACGTTGCGCACCGACTTTAAACAGGCGAGTCAGTTTGTAGATGCGTTGAATCAGCCATTCCAGGCCACCTTCTTTTTGCATAATAGCCGATAGGCCGCCGAGGAGCATCGACAGCAACGCCACTTCAAACATGCCGACAAAACCGTCATAAATAGCACCATTCAGCTTGAGCAGATCAAACTCAGGCAGCATCAACAGTCCCATCAGTGCCGAGAGTAAAATCCCGATGGTTAACACTGCCAGTACATGCAGGCGGGAAAAGGCCAGCACAAACACCGCCACATAAGGCAAGATGAGCCAGGCGTTATACTCCTGATAGGCAATGGCCTGGGTATTCTGGTTAATCAGCATATAAATCAGCACTGTGATCAGCGCGGCCGGTACGGCAATCCAGACATTGACCTTGAATTTGTCACGCAGCTGTACTTTCTGGCTGCTGGTGGCGGCAATGGTGGTGTCGGAAATCATCGACAGGTTGTCGCCAAACATGGCACCGCCAACCACCGCACCAATGGTATAGACCGTGGCAATTTGCGTGGCTTCGGAAAAACCAAAGGCAATGGGTGCACAGGCTGCAATGGTGCCCATTGAGGTGCCCATGGCAGTGGCAACAAAGGCTGAAATCAGAAACAGCATCGGCAGTACAAATTCAGGCGGAATAATCGACAGGCCCAGCTGTACCGTGGCATTGACACTGCCAATGGCGCCACTGGTGCTGGCAAAGGCACCGGCCAGCATAAACACCATAAACATCAGGATCAGATTGGGATGGCTGGCGCCCTGCAAAAATTCTTCAATGGCCCGGTTCAGCTGACCACGATAGAGCAATAATGCCAGGATAATGGCTGGAATGGCTGCCACCGGCGCCTTGACCTGATAGAAGGCAAACTCGGTCCCAATCAGGGAATGGTAAATGCCACTGCCTAAAAAAATGGCTAAAAATACAATAAGTGGCAACAGCGCAAGCCCGCGAGCGTGCACTTTTGCCTGGGAGTCGGAAATCATAGAAATAAGAAAAAGTCTGAAAACGGCGCTAGTATAAAGCAGCTTTTGCTATTTCTGAAAACTTTAAATGTAAATGCTAACTGTCCTATTTTTATCATCTTTTTTGCTCAGTCATTGGGTTTTTCTAACTGCTTGAGATTGCTGGGAATAGCGAAATTAGGCATCTTTGATCATTGAGAAAAAAACCGAAATATCGGTAAATGTAGCTTTCGGGTTGTTCTGGAATTCGCGCTTTGCTGATGAAATCGGGCATCGACCAGCTGTGCTCTGTTCAATAAGCAAAAAATAGCGTTACAATGCGATGTCCTGTATTTCGACAATAGCAACTTATCAGTTTTGAATTATTCAAGGAAAGCACAGCCCTATGTCACGTTTAGCCACCCGATTTGCACAGTTGAAATCTCAACAACGTAAGGCCCTCGTATCTTATGTCATGGCAGGTGACCCACAGCCACAGGTAACGGTACCACTGTTACATCAAATGGTTGAGGCGGGTGTAGATGTGATTGAGCTTGGACTGCCATTCTCTGACCCGATGGCCGATGGTCCAGTCATTGCCTTGGCTGCAGAACGTGCATTGGCAGGGGGAACCAATACCCTCGATGCACTGAATATGGTCAAGGAATTCCGCCAAAAAGACACGGAAACACCAGTGGTGCTCATGGGTTATTTAAACCCGGTTGAGGTCATTGGCTACCAGAAGTTTGTCGCCTATGCGCATGAATGTGGGGTAGATGGTGTCTTGCTGGTGGATCTGCCGCCAGAAGAAGCTGCCGATTTAGACCAGATCTTACAGCAGTACGATATGGACCAGATTTTCCTGCTGGCACCAACCTCTACCGATGAGCGTATCCAGCATGTAGTGAAACAGGCCAGCGGCTTTATTTACTACGTGTCGCTCAAAGGCGTGACCGGTGCAGCCACTTTAGATGTCTCTGAAGCGGCGCAGCGGATTGAGAAAATCAAGGCAGTCACCGATGTACCGGTTGGTGTCGGTTTCGGTATCAGTGATGCGGCATCTGCCAAAGTCATGGGTGCCGTGGCAGATGCAGTCATCGTCGGCAGTGCTTTCGTAAAACAGTTTGCCAACCTCGAACCAGAACAAGCCGTGGTTGAAACGGTTAATAAAGTCAAGGAGCTTCGAGCCGCGCTCGATGAGTTAGTATGAGTCAAGAAGTCAAGCCAGGGAAAATCTTAAGCCCAACTACGCCGTGGACAGAACGCGGCGTACCGGGAATTCATGTACCGGATGAGCAGCAAGCCTTAAAGGCGACATTCACCGAACCAACCATCGAATGTCCGGAATGTCATGCACTGGTGACTCGTACAGCCATGTCTTTCAATGCCTATGTCTGCCCGCAATGTGACGAGCATTTACGCATGAAAGCGCGTGACCGTTTAACCTGGTTCCTCGATCAGGTCGATGCCGAACTGGGTCAGGAATTTTCTGCCAAAGATCCACTGAAATTTGTGGACAGCAAGCCGTATCCGGACCGTATGGCCGAAGCGCAAAAGAAAACCGGTGAAACTGAAGCTTTACTGGTCATGCAAGGTTTATTAAAAGGCGTGCCGGTAACCACCTGTGCCTTTGAATTTGACTTTATGGGCGGTTCTATGGGCACGGTGGTCGGTGACCGTTTTGTGCTGGCAGCGGAACGTGCCATGCAGCAACGTCAGCCGTTAATCTGCTTTGCCGCATCGGGCGGTGCGCGTATGCAGGAAGGCATGCTGTCTTTAATGCAGATGGCGCGTACTTCAGCAGCCATTCAGCGTTTAAAAGAAGCGGGCTTACCATATATCGTGGTCTTAACCCATCCGGTATATGGTGGCGTAACGGCATCATTAGCGATGTTGGGTGATGTTCATCTGGCGGAACCAAAAGCCATGATTGGCTTTGCCGGTAAGCGTGTAATTGAGCAAACCGTACGTGAAAAACTGGATGAACCGTTCCAGCGCGCGGAATACCTGCTTGATCATGGTGTGGTCGATCAGATTGTTCATCGTCATGCATTACGTGATACTGTATATCGCATTGTCACGAAACTGATGAATTTGTCTTGAATACAGCACCACTTGCAACCGACTCTTTAGAAACATGGCTCAATTATTGGAGCCATGTTCACGTTACAGGGATTGATTTAGGTCTGGAACGGGTGATTCCTGTGGCTGAAAAGCTGGGCGTCACTCACCCGGACGCAAAAGTGTTTACCGTCGCGGGCACCAATGGCAAAGGTTCCACCACCACCACCTTGGCCGCGATTTTAAATGCTCAGGGTTATCAGGTGGGGCTGTATCAGTCGCCGCATATTTACCGTTTTAATGAACGGGTCAAACTGGGCGGCGTCGAGGTCGATGACCAGCAACTGATTGAGGCCTTTGTACAGGTTGATCAGGCGCGTCGCGACTGTAATTTAAGTTTATCGTTTTTTGAAGCCACCACGCTGGCGGCTTTTGTCATTTTTAAGCAGCAGGCTTGTGATGTCTGGGTGCTGGAAGTTGGCCTGGGCGGTCGTCTGGATGTGGTCAATGTGGTACATCCCGATGTGGCCGTGATTACCAATATCGGGCTGGATCATACCGACTGGCTGGGCGATACCATTGAAAAAATTGCCTTTGAAAAAGCCGGCATCATCCGCCCGAATATTCCGGTGATCTTTGGCGGCGTGCAGGAATTACCGCAAGCCATTCAGGACAAGGCAGCACAGTGTCAGGCCCCGCTGTATGTCGCCAATCGTGATTATTTTTATCGCACCGCTGCAGATGGCCAGTCCTGGTTATTTGCCAGCAGTGGCAGCACCTTGAAATTACCGCTTGGCACGCTGGCGCTGGAAAATATATCGACCGCAGTTGCCGCCGTGTTACTTAGCGGTCTGAACATCCAGCAGCAGGCGATTGCCGAAGGCATCCAACAGGCCCAGCTCCCGGGCCGTTTTGAAATTCGCCAGATTGCCGGCAAGACCGTAATCTTTGACGCCGGGCACAATCCGCACGGTGTAGAGTTTTTGTTAAAGCAATTGCGAAATTATTTAAATTACAATAAACAGTACACCGAAGTGATCAGTGTGTTTTCCATGCTGGCCGATAAAGATGTGAATTCTGTCGTTGCCTTATTGAAAGAACATGTTTTAATGTGGAAAATTGCACAATTAAATGTTCCTCGTGCGGCAGACATCACACAGCTGAATGCGGCTCTCGAGGGCGAAACAGTACAGCACTTTGATAGTGTTCAATTAGCTTTTAAATCAGCGCTGGATGAAACGAACAATAATCAGCTGATTTTGGTATGTGGATCATTTCATACCTTAGAAGCGGTATGGGAGTATTTGGAAGAATGTCAATGAATAACAAACAGCGCTGGATGGGCGGCGTTGTTTTATTGGGTGGTGGTGTGTTATTGGCAGCATTACTCCTGAAAGGCCAAGAAGAAATACATCAAAATAATGTCAAAACGCCAGAACGGGTCGAACAGTTACAGCAAAATACTGTGCCTGAAGCCGAAATGATTCAGCTACAACCTTTAACGGTAGATGTAGAAACTGAAAAACGTCTGCTGGAAGAGCAGCGCCGTGCCCGTGAAAAAGCCGTGGCTGAACAGGAAGCGCGTGCAGCTGAATTCCTGGCCATGCAGCAGCAGGCAGAAGCTGAAGCCGCCCGTAAGGCTGCAGAAGAATATGCGGCCTTAAATGCACTACGTAATGGCCAGCAGCAAAGTTCTGACAATATTCCGCCAGAGCTGGTTGAAGATGAGCAGGCCAAACAAAAACGTCTGGCTGAAGAAAAACTGGCTGCCCAGAAAAAGCTGGAACAGCAAAAAGCAGCTGAAGCCAAAAAAGCTGCCGAGCAGAAAGCGGCCCAAGAGCGTACTGCTGCCGAGAAAAAAGCAGCAGAACAAAAAGCTGCGGAAGAAAAACGCTTAGCCGAAGAAAAGCGTCAGGCAGAAGCCAAACGCAAGGCCGAGCAGGAACGTAAGGCTGCTGAACAGAAAGCTGCAGAAGAGAAGCGCAAAGCTGAGGAAAAACGTCAGGCAGAAGCCAAACGTAAAGCCGAAGAAGAAGCCAAAAAGAAAGCTGAAGCCGAGAAAGCACGTAAACTGCTGGAAGGCGAAGATGATGGCAAGCAGTGGATGGTGCAGGTGGCACTGGCTGCCAATGAGGCCAATGCCGATGCACTGGCCGCGCGCTTAAAAGCCAAAGGCTATAAAGTCACCAAGAGTCCAACCTCTAAAGGGATCCGGATTATGGTGGGGCCATCCAAAGACCGTGAAAGTGCCGATGCAGCACGCAAGAAAATTGCAGCAGATGCCAGCCTGAACATGAAATCGGCCTGGGTCATTGACTGGGTGCCGTTAGATAAGCGGAACTAGTTGTAAGTATCCTTCGGTATTTTGCCCTTAGTTTTAATCTGATGGATTTGACAGTTGCTGTCGAATCCATTTTATATTTTCAGGACGAAATAAGGCATCAATATTGACCCAGATCGGATGGAAGCCAAAGCCGCCATATTTCATTTCTGCCAGCGCCTGTTCCACCGGCCAGTGTTCAAACATAATCCGGTACATGGCCACACTGGCCCCGGTCCGGTCTGCACCATGATAACAATGAATCAGCACTTTCTGCTGTTGGGCTTGGGCGGTTTGAATCTGCTGCATTACCTGCAATAAATCTTCCCGATCAATGGCCCAGGTATGAATCGGTAGATGCACCGATTGCAATCCATGCTGCTGCAGCGGTTTAGCCTCTGTCGCTTTGGGGCGTAGATTAATCACTACATCAATCTCATGCTGTTGTAACAATGTTGCCAGCTGCTGATCGGGCTGTTCGCTACGAAACAGCATCGGGCTGACCTGATAAAAATTGTGCTGCGCATCCAGCGGTTGAGCCCAGGTACTCGGGCGTTGCTGTTCAGATAAGGCCGGTGTGGTCATGCAGCCCGTGCAACAAATACAGGTCAGGACCAGGGCAAGCAGATTTTTGAGCATAGTGTTCTAATTGGTTGTGCTGAAATTGGTTGTGCTGGACCATCCCAGTGTAGCACGGCTGAGGTGCTGACCTTGTACCATGAAAAAATGCCCGTCCGAAGACAGGCATACAGGAAGATGAACGGATATTGATTATTTAGTCACGATTCGGCTGCGGGGTTAAACGCAGGTATGGTTTTACTGCGGTATAGCCTTTCGGGAAGCGCTGTTTTAATTCGGCTTCATCTTGCAGTGAAGGCACAATCACCACATCTTCACCCTCTTGCCAGTTGGCCGGGGTGGCCACTTTATAGTTGTCGGTCAGTTGCAGGGAATCGACCACGCGTAAAATTTCATGGAAATTACGTCCGGTAGAGGCCGGATAGGTAATAATCAGACGCACTTTTTTATTCGGGTCGATAATCACCAGGGAGCGTACCGTCAGGGTTTCGCTGGCATTGGGATGGATAAAATCATATAGCGTCGATACTTTACGGTCCTGATCGGCAATAATCGGAAAATTCACGCTGGTGTTCTGGGTTTCGTTAATGTCATTAATCCAGCCTTTGTGTGACTCGACATCATCGACCGACAGGGCAATGGCCTTGACGCCACGTTTTTCAAATTCCTGTTTGAGTTTTGCGGTATAGCCCAGTTCGGTGGTGCAGACCGGGGTGTAGTCGGCAGGATGTGAAAACAGGATGCCCCAGCTGTCGCCCAGAAATTCATAAAAGTTCAGGGTGCCTTCGCTTGATTCCTGAGTAAAGTCGGGTGCGGTATCGCCTAATCGTAAACTCATTTTAACTGCCTCATATCGTTGTTGTATTGGGGGATGGAATTGACTATGGCGCAATTCTTTTAGCATTGAAAATACTTTTTTTGTAATTCTTTATGAGTATATGGAATAAGTAGTTGCATGAAATGCTGAAAAAACATGCAGTCATATTGTCATGCTTTGACTATATCATCCGATTAAAATTTGCTACATTATTTTGCCTTAGCTTCGCTGTACGGATAGAAATCATCAGAATTTTTTGATGGGTTGTGTGCAAAACCCTTGTACTTCAAATTTCTAGCACCATAATAACGACTGAGAACAAATTATTCTTTTGACAAGCAAGATTTAGAGAGTCTATTCATGTTGGCAAGTCTGATCGGAGGAATCTTCGGTACCAAAAATGAGCGCGAACTCAAACGCATGCGTAAAATCGTAGACAAGATTAATGCGCTCGAGCCGACGATATCAGCCTTAAGCGATGCAGACTTATCTGCAAAAACCGAAGAATTCAAACAACGATATAACAAGGGCGAAAGTCTAGATAAGTTATTGCCAGAAGCGTTTGCAGTCTGCCGTGAAGCCGGGAAACGGGTCATGGGCATGCGCCATTATGATGTACAGCTGATTGGTGGTATTACCCTGCACGAAGGTAAAATTGCAGAAATGCGTACCGGTGAAGGTAAAACCTTAATGGGGACTTTGGCCTGTTACCTGAATGCCTTAAGTGGTGAAAGCGTACACGTGATTACCGTGAACGACTACCTGGCGCAGCGTGATGCCGAACTCAACCGTCCACTCTTTGAATTTCTGGGTTTAAGCATCGGCATTATTTATTCGATGCAGGACCCGACCGAAAAAGCGCAAGCCTATCGTGCCGATATTACTTACGGGACCAACAACGAATTTGGTTTCGACTATTTGCGTGACAACATGGTGTTCTCGCTGGCAGAGAAAAAGCAGCGTGGCCTGACCTATGCCATTATCGATGAAGTCGACTCGATCCTGATTGATGAAGCACGTACCCCGCTGATTATCTCGGGTCAGAGCGAAGACTCATCACAGCTGTATGCGGCGATTAATACCATTCCGCCTAAACTGCATCCGCAAAAAGAAGAGAAAGTGCCAGATGGCGGTCACTTCTGGATTGATGAAAAACAGCGTTCGGTTGAAATGACTGAAGTCGGTTATGAAACCGTAGAAAATGAACTGATTCAGATGGGTCTGCTGGCAGAAGGGGAAAGCCTGTATTCTGCTTCCAACCTGAATCTGGTACATCACGTGTCTGCGGCCATTCGTGCCCATTTCCTGTATCAGCGCAATGTGCATTACATCATCCATGATGGTGAAGTGATTATTGTCGATGAAAACACCGGCCGTACCATGCCGGGTCGTCGCTGGTCTGAAGGTCTGCATCAGGCAGTTGAAGCCAAAGAAGGTCTGGAAATCCAGCCTGAAAACCAGACTCTGGCCACCACCACCTTCCAGAACTACTTCCGTCTGTACAAAAAACTGTCCGGTATGACCGGTACTGCCGATACTGAAGCGGCAGAAATGAAAGAAATTTATGGTCTGGATGTGGTGATTATTCCAACCCACCGTCCAATGATCCGTCAGGACCATAACGATTTAATCTATTTAAATCGTGAAGGCAAATACAACGCGATTATTCAGGAAATCCTGCGCGTGCAGGAATCGGGTGTCGCGCCGATCCTGATTGGTACTGCCACCATTGAAGCCTCAGAAATCCTCTCGGACAAACTGAAAGAGGCCGGTATTCATCATGAAGTTCTGAACGCCAAACAGCATGAACGTGAAGCCGATATTATTGCCCAAGCCGGTGCACCACGTGCGGTGACCATTGCCACCAACATGGCGGGTCGTGGTACCGATATTCTGCTCGGTGGTAACTGGAAAGCGCTGCTGGCCAAAATTGAAAACCCGACACCTGAAGATGAACAACGTCTGAAAGAAGAATGGGACCAGAACCACGAAGCGGTACTGGCCTCAGGCGGTTTGCATATTATTGGTTCTGAACGCCATGAATCACGCCGTATTGATAACCAGCTGCGTGGTCGTGCCGGTCGTCAGGGTGACCCGGGTGTGTCGCGTTTCTATCTGTCACTTGAAGATGACCTGATGCGTATTTTCGCCGGTGATCGTGTGGTGGCCATGATGCGTGCCATGGGCCTGAAAGAAGATGAAGCCATTGAACACAAAATGGTGTCGCGTTCGATTGAAAATGCCCAGCGCAAAGTTGAAGCACGTAACTTCGATATCCGTAAGAACCTGTTGAAATACGATGACGTCAACAATGAACAGCGTAAGATTATTTACTCACAGCGTGATGAAATTCTTGCCGCAAACTCATTGCAAGATTACATCGAAGAAATGCACCGTGAAGTGATTCAGGGCGTGATTGCCAACTATGTACCACCAGAGTCGATTCATGATCAGTGGGATATTGACGGTCTGGAGCAGGCGTTACGTGAAGATCTGGCTTTAGATCTGCCAATTAACCAATGGTTAGAAGAAGATCGCCGTCTGGATGAAGAAGGTCTGGTCGAACGTATTTCTGATGAGCTGGTGGCTCGTTATAACAGCCGCCGTCAGCAAATGGGTGATGAATCTGCAGCCATGCTGGAGCGTCACTTTATGCTCAACTCGCTGGATCGTCACTGGAAAGACCATCTGGCGGCAATGGATTACTTGCGTCAAGGCATTCATTTACGTGGTTATGCGCAAAAGAATCCGGAGCAGGAATACAAGAAAGAAGCCTTTAACCTGTTTGTGAACATGCTCGCTGTGATCAAGTCTGATGTCGTGACTGACTTGTCTCGCGTACACGTACCAACAGCTGAAGAACTGGCTGAACTTGAAGCACAGAAACAGGCACAAGCCGAGGCGATGCAGCTGAATCTGTCTCATGCCGATGTGGACAGTCTGACCGGTGAAACTTTCGAAGCCGATGCGCAGCAGACAACCCCAACCGAAACGGTGTTTACGCCACCGGCAAGCCGTAATTCACCATGTCCATGTGGTTCAGGTCTGAAATACAAACAGTGCCACGGCAAAATCTAAGCCATTCAAAACATCTCGCAAAAAGCAGAATTTCGATTCTGCTTTTTTTTATTCCGCTAAGTGTTTGAATAGTTTTGCAAGATGTGAATACAGATTGCAGTGCAGGAAATTAAATGGTATTTAGTTGCACATTGCACACCGAAAAGTGGAAAACACAATGAAAAAAGTATTACAACCTTTACTGATTGTTGCTTTAGCAACGCCTGCTTTGGCTTTTGCCAATACCCAAACCACCACGCCGGCAAAAGTTCAGGCCGCAGTCGGTGTAAGCACCACCCAAGCAGTGGTCAATAATGACCAGGTGACGGTTGCAAGCCCACGTACCGGTATCCGTTATACCTTTGCCAACCCGAATAAACGTCCGATTGTGCTCCAGACTGCAGCCATTGCTCCGGCCAATGCTGCCAATGCCGACCGCATTGTTGCTTCTAACCCGGCCCTGTCTGCAGAAAGCCAGCAAAAAGCCAAACAGGCTTTATTAAACGAAGCTGCGCAACTGGCCAAAAACTAAGGGTCAAGCACACAACACTAACCAGCCTGAGGGCTGGTTTTTTATTGTACGGCAGTTGAGTCCGGTCACAATTTTGTGGATGACGGGTTCTGCTCGATTTTTTCCTGATTTTGTTCTAAGCTGTGCACACTGAATTATTAACTGGTTGGACGTTTTAAAAATGGCAGTAGGTGACGTTTCTATGCCACAGATGCATGTGGTCAAAGGGGTGAGAATTGGGACAGCAGAAGCCTATGTTCGTTATAAGAACCGACGTGACCTTGTTATTTTTGAACTGGCCGAAGGTGCCAATGTCGCCGGTGTGTTTACCCAAAACGCCTTTTGTGCAGCGCCTGTGCATATCTGTAAAGCGCATCTGCAGGCGGGTAATCCACGTTATTTAGTGATTAACACCGGCAATGCCAATGCCGGAACCGGTAAAACCGGTATGCAAAATGCAGCAGCAACCTGTGCCAAGCTGGCTGAACTGGCAGGTGTACAGACCGCCGAAGTATTGCCATTTTCTACCGGTGTGATTGGCGAGCAGTTACCAATTGAGCGTTTAACTGCGGGTTTACAACCGGCCCTAGACAGCTTGCGTGCTGATGCCTGGGACGACGCTGCCCGCGGTATTATGACCACAGATACCACACCGAAAGGTGCATCTGAGCAGTTTGAACTGGATGGCATCACTTATACCATGACCGGTATTTCTAAAGGTGCCGGCATGATTCGCCCGAATATGGCGACCATGCTTGGTTATGTGGCCACTGATGCTCCAATCAGCCGTGAACTGGTACAGCAACTGTTGAGTAGTACGGTTAATGTCTCGTTTAACCGCATCACTGTCGATGGCGATACCTCAACCAATGACTCCTGTATCTTCATTGCAACTGGCCAAGCCGGTGGTACAGAAATCAGCTCGACCGAAGATCCGCGTTATACCGTAGTATTAGAGGTTTTAACCCGGGTGATGACACGTCTGGCGCAGCTGATTGTGCGTGATGGTGAAGGCGCGACCAAATTTATTACCGTTGCAGTCGAAGGTGGACAAAATACCCAGGAATGTTGCGATATTGCTTACAGTATTGCTCATTCACCGCTAGTAAAAACCGCTATTTTTGCCTCAGATCCAAACTGGGGCCGTATTCTGGCGGCCATTGGTTATGCGGGCGTGCCAAATTTAGACGTTGAAAAAATTCAGGTTTGGTTAGATGATGTACAAATCTGTAAAGATGGCGGCGCCGCAGCGGACTATACCGAAGAAGCCGGCGCACGTGTCATGGCGCAGCAGGAAATGACCATTCGTGTAGATTTAGGTCGTGGCCAGGCTCAAGATACCGTCTATACCTGCGATTTATCTTATGATTATGTCAAGATTAATGCAGACTACCGTTCTTAAGTCCCTGATGTATTTCTGAAAAAGCCTCCGTTGTGAGGCTTTTTTACAACGCTGTATTTTTAATGATTGGTCAAGCACTGACACTGACCAATTGCTGATGTAACTGCTTGTGCAAACAAGCATTTCGATAGAGAAGACGCTGTTATGAATGATGCGACCAATTTAATTGCCAATGAAGCAAAGTCGATTGTGCAGGCGCATTTAGACCGTTTGGGTGAACCGAAAGAAAATCATTTAACTGAAGAAGCCAAGCAGGCCAAATTTGCCTTAATTCAGGCCGAACTTAAAAAACGTGATGCAGTACTGGTGGCACACTATTATTGCGATCCTGAAGTGCAAGAGCTGGCAGAGCTGACGGGTGGTTGTGTATCGGATTCACTGGAAATGGCACGTTTTGGTCGTGATCATGCAGCGTCAACCTTGGTGGTGGCCGGGGTGAAATTTATGGGCGAAACCGCCAAAATCCTGTCACCTGAGAAAACAGTGCTGATGCCGACGCTGGAAGCCACCTGTTCACTCGACCTGGGCTGCCCGGTAGATGAATTTACCCAATTCTGCGATGCCCATCCTGATCATACCGTAGTGGTGTATGCCAACACCTCGGCTGCTGTGAAAGCCCGTGCCGACTGGGTGGTAACCTCAAGCTGTGCGGTTGAAATTGTCGAGCATCTCGATAGCCTGGGTGAAAAAATTATCTGGGCACCGGATCAGCATTTGGGGCGTTATATCCAGAAAAAAACGGGCGCAGATATGCTACTCTGGGATGGTGCCTGTATCGTGCATGAAGAATTCCGTGCCCGCGGGATTGCACAAATGAAAGCGCTTTATCCGGATGCAGCGGTGCTGGTGCATCCAGAATCACCAGAATCGGTGGTGGATATTGCTGATGCAGTCGGCAGTACCTCACAACTAATCAAGGCTGCCCAGACTTTGCCACATGAGCGTTTAATTGTGGCGACCGACCGCGGGATTTTCTACAAAATGCAGCAGGCGGTACCGAACAAGATTCTGGTAGAAGCGCCGACCGCCGGTGAAGGCGCGACCTGTCGCTCATGCGCGCATTGCCCGTGGATGGCCATGAACGAACTGGATGGCATTTTGCAGGTTTTACAGCAGGGGGATCAGGAAATTTTTGTTGATCCGGCGCTGGCAGAACGCGCTAAATTACCGCTTGATCGCATGTTAAACTTCAGTGCGCAGCTAAAACGCTAAAAATTGATTGAAAAATGTCTAAAATGCTTGATAAATAAGCGGTTGAAGAGATTTTTCATATTTTTTTAAAGATAGGTGTTGACGTCCACGGGCGTCGCGCCTAGAATGCACACCGTACCGCACGATGTGCGATACACGAAAAGCTGAGATGAAACGGAGCATAGCACAGCCTGGTAGTGCACCTGGTTTGGGACCAGGGGGTCGTAGGTTCGAATCCTACTGCTCCGACCAATTTCTCAAGGCAACGATGTGTTTTTGGTATCATCGGTTAAGCGCTTGTAGCTCAGTTGGATAGAGCATCCGCCTTCTAAGCGGATGGTCACAGGTTCGAATCCTGTCAGGCGCGCCATTTTGGTGGCTTGGTATTGTAGAACTAATTGATGGTGGATGTAGCTCAGTTGGTAGAGCCCTGGATTGTGATTCCAGTTGTCGCGGGTTCGAATCCCGTCATTCACCCCAACTTTTAAAGTTGAACATCGGAGCATAGCACAGCCTGGTAGTGCACCTGGTTTGGGACCAGGGGGTCGTAGGTTCGAATCCTACTGCTCCGACCACTTTCCCTAAAGTTGAAAGATAAAAGATGCCGCGTTAAGCGGTTTTTTTATGCCTGAAATTTAAGTCTGCTGATAAAATCTCCCCATAAAAAAAGCCTCTGCAAGAGGCTGATTCTACAAAGTAGCAAAATACTTAAGGCACAATCACCACAGTTACACGACGGTTCATCGCCCGGTTTTCAGGAGAGGTGTTTGGTACCAGCGGCTGTTCTGCACCGCGAGGAATTACCTGTAAATTCACTGGTCGAAAACCTTGTTGCATAAAAATTTGTGCGACATTTTCGGCACGTTCTCCGGACAGCTTAAGGTTATAGGCCAGGTCACCGACATTGTCGCTATGTCCAATAATTTTGACTTTATCTAGTTTATATTTCAGCAACTTGCTCGAGAGTTGCTGTAAGGCTTGCTGGTTATGCGCCTGGATCTCGGCCTGATCAAAACCGAACAGCAGTTTTTCTGGTAGGCCTAAGCTCCAGCCCTCGCTGGTCAGGCTAAAACCTTCCTGCTTGAGCATGCGGGCCTGTTTGTAATTGAGCTGCCCCAGACTCATGCAGGCACTGAGGGTAGTCAGTGCAAGCAGCAGACAAGCAGTTTTAAAAATATGTTTTAACATGAATAAACTAACCTTTGGCCATGCGCCCGTGCTCTGCAAAAATGTACCAGTGTTGTGCGAGCTGCTTGGCCTTATACATGGCCATATCTGCATTATTGATCAGCATTTCAGGAGATGATGCTGACTGCGCGAGTGCGATGCCAATACTAAAACTGAAATAAATAGGATGATGATTAAAAATTAAAGGCTGGCGACAGCAGTGGAGTAAATTTTAACTTATTCTAATTAAATCATGATGATATTCAATATTTTTTACAATAATTGCGAACTCATCACCACCGAGGCGGGACATAAAATCATGCTGGTTTAACGCTTGGCGCAAGCGTTTGACCATTTCCAGCAGCACGGCATCACCGGCGGCATGGCCGTGGCGATTATTAATTTCTTTAAAGTTATCGTTATCAATAAACAGCAGGGCAATGCTGTCTTGCGTACCTTGGGCAAAACTCTGTGCCAGCATTTGATGGAAATATTCACGATTAGGAAGTTGGGTCAGTCCATCATGACGGGCCTGATGCGACAATTGATGATTTTCATGTTGCAGGGCCCGGGTTGAGGCTTCAATTTTGTCCAGCAGTTCATTTACCACGCGATTAATTTCCTGAAACTCAGAAATTTCAGACGAGGGCAGGCGTAGCTGATAATTTTTATTGGTGCTGATGGTCTGGGTGGTCTGTACCAGTGGATTGACCGCTTTCATCAAATGTCGGTAAACCGCATTTGCCGACCAGAACAGTAAGGCCAGCAGTAAAATAAAGCTAATGGTCAGCGCCAGTAGAATGGTATAGAAAAAACTGACATGGGTGGAGGCATTGCCATAGACCACCAGTTGTCCAAAATTTTGCTGCTGATGCTGAATCTCGACTGTCACTGGCTCACGAAAATACAGCCAGTCCAGTAAATACTGAATAAACGGTAACGCATTTTGATGATGATGAATGGTCGACAGGACTTCACCATTGGTTGCGATGACTTGAATTGAGTGAATTGGATATTGCTCGGCATATTCAGCCAGAATCTTCTGAATTGTATAGGTGTCATGAAAGACCACAGCGGGCTGAATCCGCTCTGCCAGAGAACCGGATAAAATACTCAAACTCTGTTTGGCATAACTTCCAGGGTGTAATTAGACACCACACAAAAAATACCTAGGCATAAACCAAAGGTCAAAATAAAAATCACCAGCTGGTACGAACGGAAAATACGTCGTAGCGATACTGCTTTGGGCTTATTCATGCTTTAGGCCCCCGTTTTTACCCAGTAATAATACCCGGGGGCAATATGTACCTGCGATTGCGTCAGACTTTGCATATTCACCCTAAATGAATACTGCTGATTTTTCTTCTGGTAAAGGCAAAAGACGCTGCCCAGCTCACAGGCTGAATTGGTGGTGCTAATGCTTAAGGCGGGATAACGCACTGTACTGTTCAGAATATTCTGTTCTTCACGTGGGCTTAGGTTGGAAAAGACAATGGCCTGATAACTGGTCTGTTTTAAATCGTCTAATTGTAGTGGGCTGATTTTATAAACATGCTGTGTGCTACGCTGGCTTTTAAATTGTTGTGCTAGCGCTGGATTATTCACAATACAAATATTCGGCGTGTTTTGCTCCCATTTGGCATAACTTAAAATGGCATACACCATTTGCGGTGCACCAGTGGTTGGGCTATTGGCATGGGCAGGGTGCAAAAATAAACACAGCAAAAAACACAGTGTTTTGTGTAAGGGGAGAGAAGGCATTTTTATAAAAAATTAAAAATAAAATTATGGCCGCAGTCTAACTAAAATAAAAATGAAAGAAAGGATAAAAAATAAACTGAAAAACCTGAAATTGGTCATAAAAAATACAGTTAAGATA